>JAFAQA010000494.1 GCA_019246665.1 Hyphomicrobiales bacterium | reverse complement strand
AAAGAGCTTGCGCGAAATGAGCACGGGATTGCCCCATTCGCCCATATGGGCCGGGACGATCGCGCTGGCCTCGGGCGCGTCTTCGAAGCTCGTGACCAGGGCATCGAGAATGCCTGCGCCGACGAGCGGCATGTCGCCGAGGCAGATAAGCGCCGCGCGCGCCTCATCCGGCAATCCGGCAAGGCCGATGTTGAGAGAGGTCGAGAGCCCTTCCGCATAGCGTGGATTGCCTACACAGGCGACTTCGAGCCCGGCAAGGCTCTCGACGAGCATCTGCGTTTCATGTCCCGTGACGACGATGACGGGGCGGGCGCGCGAGGCGAGCACCGCCTCGGCGGTTCTTCGGATGAGAGGCTTGCCACTGACATCCGCGACGAGCTTATTTGCCCCCATGCGGGTCGAGCGGCCAGCCGCCAGAATGACCGCGCCGACGCTCATCCCTTCGGCGGCTCGGCACGCGGCTGCGGCCGCGACTTGATCTCCATCAGCAGACCGCCGACCCCCAGCCCCATCACCTCGGCCCGTCCCACGGGAAGGCCCGCGAGGAGGCGCTGCAGCACCCAGTCGAAGCCGTTTTCCTTCGGGCTTCGCGCGCAGCCCGGCGCGCCGAGCACCGGCGACCCACCAATATCGGCGATGAGCAGAAGATTTCCCGGATCGACCGGCATGCCGAGATGCTCGATGCGGCCTCCGGCTGCCTCGACCGCGGCGGGTATGATGTCGCGCCGGTCGGAAATGGCGGAGGCGCCGAACACGATGACAATGTCGGGCGAGGCGGCGAGCGCTCGCCGCAGCGCGTCCGCGAGCGGCGCTGTCTCATGCGGCACGCGCTCCTCGAAAACGACCGTTGCCTCGGCCGGCAGGAGACGCTGGGACAAAACCTCCATGGTTTTCGTCACCACGGAAGGTTTGAGTCCGGGCAGCAAGGTGGATATCGCCGCGATTCGCCGGCGCACATAGGGAGCCACGCTGATGAGCGGCGCGCCCGCTTGCGCGATCGCCGCCTCGAGCGCCGCGCGCGGCACGGCGTAAGGGATGATCTTCACCGTCGCCACCATCTCGCCGACGCTCACCGGGCGAAAGGCCGGCAAGGTCGCGAAGGTGATCGCCTCGTCGACGGCGTTGGCGGCATCGACGCGCGCCCGATCGACCCGCAGCACCCCATTTGCATCCGCAAACAGATTGGCGCGCCCCGTGAACGGCGAGTCGATGCGGATGCCCTGGCCTGCGAGCTTTGCCGCCAGGGTCGCGGCGGCTTCGTCCTCATGCACATCGTCGGGGTCGAGCGTGGCGGCGACAAGTCCGGTCACACCCGCCGCCTTCAACCTTTCCGCCATCTCGGGCGTGACGCGCGACCCCTTGCGCAAGACGGTCTCGCCCGCCCGCACCGCGTGGGCGGAAATCGAACCGATTGCATCCGCCAACGGAATATGGCCGAACTTCATCGGGCGGCGCTAACCCTTGTCTTGGCCGGGACCGCATCAGTTTTGCGGAGCGCGGCGATGAGTTGCGCCAATGTCGCGAGCGCGATCTCAGCCGGAGTCGATGCGCCAATGTCCATGCCGATCGGCGCCGAGATGCGCGCGATCTGCGCCTCGCTGAAGCCCGCTTCCTTCAAGCGTTCGACCCGTTTGGCATGGGTGCGCTTCGAGCCGAGCGCGCCGATGTAGAAGCACTCCGCCTTGAGCGCCGCGCTCAGCGCGACATCGTCGATTTTCGGATCATGCGTGAGCGCCACGAGCGCGCTATAGCGATCGAGCGGATTTTGCTCGAGATACGCGTCCGGCCATACAGCGTGCAGAGCCACCTTCGCAAAACGCTCTGGGCTCGCGAACGCCGTACGTGGATCGACAATCGCCACATCGAAATCGAGGAGCTTCGCCATTGGCGCGAGCGCCTGGCTGATATGGACCGCACCGATCACCAGAATGCGCACGGGCGGCGATTGCACGGTAATAAAATATTGCCGGCCCTGTTCCTCGACGGTGCCGCTCTTGCCGAGCCTGAGCTGCTCGTGCAAGGCATCCGCGAGCGGGTCCTTCCTGAGCTGTCCGGCCTTCACGAGCCGCTGCTCACCGCTGTCGAGATCGGTGACGAGCACCGCAGCAGAGCGCTTGGCTCGTTCGGCATTGAGAGCCGAGAGGAGTGCAATCTTCATCGAGCCTCGCGAAGGTTCAAGCGCGACGCCCGCCGCGACGCCGGCAAGGACGGCCAGTAGGGCATCGTCGCGTTTCTAGTCGAGCTTCTCGACATAGACTTTGATACGACCGCCGCAAGAGAGACCCACGCGCCAGGCGGATTCGTCCGCGACCCCGAACTCGAGCATTTTCGACTTGCCCGTCTCGATCACGTCCATGGCCTCGGTCACGACCTCGCCCTCGACGCAACCTCCGGAAACCGAGCCGAGGAAGGATCCATTCTCGTCGATGATGAGATGGCTGCCGACGGGACGCGGCGCCGAGCCCCAGGTCTCGATCACGGTCGCGAGCGCGACCCCGCGATTCTCCTTGGCCCATTCCTCAGCTTTGGCGAGAATATCGCATTCGCTCGCGACCATGTGGCGCCTCCAATGGCTTTCGCCGCGGAACGGCGTTTTGCCTTCCGACGCTCAGAGCAGGACGACGTTCCCGGCCGTCGAGCTCGCACTTTAATCTCGCGTGATCTTTCGAAAAGCGAGATCCACCCTTCCCGATCACACCGGTGGTCCGGACCCGACAAAAGGTCCCCCATTTGTCGGAAAAGGCCTGACCGCCACGCTTTAGCATTGTGGATAGATTTTCGCGAGTGATGGCGACCATCCGTCGGAATCGATCCACTGCAAAATCTGTGCGATCCGACGCCCCTGTGCAAGGGCGCCTCGGCATGGCAGGTCGAACATTCAAGACACGCTCGAACTTCTCGCCAGGCGTCGGCGCTCATCCACAGAAAGCTGCGGACTGACCTGAGCGTCTTTGACCGGGTGAGCCGCTTTGGCTAAGCCCAGTGGAAATCGCGGTTTGCGCCATCGCTCGAACCTCGGCGCTTAAACAGGAAGAGCAAAGCCTCATGGCCAACGTGGTCGTCGTCGGCGCCCAATGGGGAGACGAAGGCAAGGGCAAGATCGTCGACTGGCTGTCGGAGCAAGCCGATGTCGTGGTACGTTTTCAGGGCGGCCATAACGCCGGACATACGCTCGTCATCGAGGGCACGACGTACAAGCTGTCGCTCCTGCCGTCGGGCGTGGTGCGAGGCAAACTTTCGGTCATCGGCAATGGCGTGGTGCTCGATCCGCAAGCGCTCATCGACGAGATCGCGCGGCTCGAGCAGCAAGGGCTAAAGATCACGCCCGAGATCTTGCGCATCGCTTCCAATGTCCCGCTGATCCTCCCTTTGCATCGCGAGCTTGACGCGGCGCGAGAAGCCTCGAATGTCGGGACACGGATCGGCACCACCAAGCGCGGCATAGGCCCCGCTTATGAGGATAAGGTCGGCCGCCGCGCCATCCGCCTCATGGACCTCGCGGAACCCGACACGCTACCTGCCAAGATCGATCGCTTGCTCGCCCATCACAATGCGCTCCGGCGCGGCCTCGGCATGCAGGAGATCGATGCACCGGCGCTGTCGACCGCGTTGCGCGGCCTTGCTCCTCGAGTGCTGCCTTTCATGGAAGCCGTCTGGCACCTCCTCGACGAGGCCCGCCGGGCCGGACGGCGCATCCTTTTCGAGGGTGCGCAAGGCGCGCTTCTCGACGTCGACCACGGCACTTATCCCTTCGTCACCTCGTCCTCTACGGTCGCGGGCGCCGCAGCCGCGGGATCGGGACTTGGCCCCGGCGCCATCGGTTATGTGCTCGGCATTGCCAAGGCCTACACGACGCGGGTGGGCGAAGGCCCCTTCCCCACCGAGCTTCATGACGAGATCGGCGCCCGGATCGGCGAAAGAGGCCGCGAATTCGGCGTCGTCACAGGACGTAAGCGCCGTTGCGGCTGGTTCGACGCGGTCCTCGTTCGACAAACCGTATCGACGAGCGGCATCGACGGCATCGCCCTCACTAAGCTCGACATTCTCGACGGCTTCGAGGAGATCAAAATTTGCGTCGCTTACAACCTCGATGGGCGAGAGATCGACCATCTCCCGGCGAGCGAGGGCGGGCAGGCGCGCGTCGAGCCCGTCTATGAGACGTTCGAAGGGTGGTCGCAATCGACCGCCGGTGCCCGTTCCTGGGTCGATCTGCCGGCCCAGGCGATCAAATATGTGCGCCGCGTCGAGGAGCTGACAGGCGCCCCGGTCGCCATCCTTTCGACCAGCCCTGAGCGCAACGATACCATACTCGTGCGCAATCCATTCGAAGGTTGACTTCGGCGCCCCCGCGCCGGAAACGGGTGCAATGATCGACTATTATCCGCTTTTGTCGCGCGCAATCGTCAACCTTGGCGAAACGGCGGGCCCCGACGTGCGGCGCGCGATCTATGATCGGGCACGCACAACGCTGCGCGCACAGCTCGAGGAGATGGAACCGCCGCTTCCGCAAGACCAGATCGAGCGCGAGCGGGCCCAGCTCGAAGCCGTGATCGCGCGCCTCGAGATGGAGGCTCGCGCGCGGTCGAAGCCCGCGACGAAACCACCGCTGCGCTACCAAAGAGCAGCGCGAGCGCATGGGCACGGTGGCACGCATCACGAAGAGGGCGAGTTTTCGGCCGACACGATCGAGCACGTTCCGGACGAGCCGCACGATCGCGATGACGTGCCGAGGTACGAGAGCGCGACCACATCGCACGCAAACGCCAATACGTCCGATATGGACCCGCCTTCCAAACGTCGGCGGCGTTTCATCAATTGGCGTATCGCGGCAGTCGTGGTGGTTGCGGCGTTGATCACCGGCACACTTGCCGGCCTTGCCTATGTCATGCGCGATCAGGTCGATCCGGCGCGTCGCGAGCAGGTCGAGCAAGCAGCCGCCAACCCCGTTGCCGCGGCCCCCGCCGAGCCGGAGGCCAAAAATACGGCACGACTCGGCGGCCCCGCGGCTCCCGCTGCGCCAGCTCCCGCTTTGGCGCCGGCCACGAAAGCCGCCGCCGCGGTGCCCGCGACCATCCCGGATTCGGCCCACCCGCTCGCAGTCGCCCAGCGCGCGACCCTGTTCATCGAAGTGCCGGGCGCCACCGACCAGGTGCCTCGCACGGTAGCGGGGCGCGTTGTGTGGAGCTTCGAGAATCTGCCTTCGAGTCCGGGCCAGCCCCTTGATCCCGCCCTCGTCGGCGCGGTCGACGTTCCGGACGCAGGCATCAGCTTGCGAATGCAGATGGTGCGAAATCACGACGGATCACTGCCCGCCTCCCATCTCCTCGGGCTCGTCTTCACGACAAAGGACGCGAATGTGAAGGAGATCGCGCCGGTGCTGATGAAGACAGATGAAAGCGAGCGCGGCGCGCCCCTCATTGGCATCCAGCAACCTCTCGGCCCTAATCTCTTCGTCATGGCGCTATCGGCAGCCGATGCGGACATCGCGAAGAATTTCGAATTATTGACCAAGCGAGGCTGGGTCGAGGTGCAGTTTCGCCTTGCCGACCAGCGGCGAGGAGCCCTCGTGTTCGAGAAAGGGATAGCGGGCGACCGCGCCCTCCTCACAGCGATCGACGCCTGGAAGTAAGGAAAGCCCGAGAGGCCGGCTGGTCACGAAACCGGCAAAGCCGGCCGGGCCACTTCACGCTTGGCGTAAGCCGTCTTCACCGCGTTTTGCACCTTCTCGAAAGCGCGCACCTCGATTTGGCGCACCCGCTCGCGCGACACGCCGAACTCGGCCGAGAGGTCCTCCAGCGTCATCGGATCCTCGGCGAGACGTCGTGCCTCGAAAATGCGACGCTCGCGTGGGTTCAGGACGGTGAGCGCGTCGACTAGCGCATCATGGCGGTTTGAGGCTTCCTCCGCCTCGACGAGCTTATGCTCCTGGTTGTCCTCGTCATCGACGAGCCAATCCTGCCATTCACCCTCGCCTTGCTCGCGCAGCGGCGCATTAAGCGAGGCGTCCCCTCCGAGGCGCCGGTTCATATCCACGACATCCTGCTCGGTCACGCCGAGCTTGACGGCGATCTGCTTCACCTGATCGGGGCGCAGATCACCCTCGTCGAGCGCCGAGATACGGCTTTTGGCACGCCGCAAATTGAAGAACAGCTTCTTCTGGTTGGCGGTTGTCCCCATTTTGACGAGTGACCAGGACCGCAGGATGTATTCTTGGATCGAAGCCTTGATCCACCACATCGCGTAGGTGGCCAACCTGAAGCCGCGTTCCGGCTCGAAGCGCTTCACCGCCTGCATGAGCCCGACATTGCCTTCCGAGACCACCTCGGACATGGGCAGACCGTAGCCGCGATACCCCATTGCGATCTTGGCGACCAGGCGCAAATGAGATGTCACGAGCTGATGGGCCGCTTCACGGTCTCCATGCTCGCGCCAACGCTTCGCGAGCATGTACTCCTGCTGCGGCTCCAGCATTGGAAATTTCTTGATCTCGTCGAGATAGCGGGCAAGGCCGCCTTCTGACGAGAGAATGGGGAGTGCGGCGGTTGCCATCACGTAACTCCTTCGAAAGCCCCCGGGACCGGCGAGCTGTCGGCGGCCACAACGGCACCGCCAGCCTTAAGATATACCGAAAAATAGTGGCGAAAATGGACATTCGGTCGCGGCTGCCCCTGGTCAGAGGGGCTCACGGAAACTCCGCAATGCCGATTCAAGCAGGGCGAGAGCAGGCGGTAACCCGCTCTCGAATCGAAGTTTTTTGCCCGTCACCGGATGGGCGAACCCAAGGATCGACGCGTGCAACGCCTGGCGGTCAAGCGCCCGCAACGCCGCGCGGGAAGTTTCGTCGAGCCTGTTGACCTTGGTGCGAAAGCCGCCGCCATAGACGGGGTCACCCAGCAGCGGGTGTCCAAGAGACGAAAGGTGCACGCGAATTTGGTGGGTTCGCCCCGTCTCCAGCCGGCAGCGCAAACGGCTTACCAGCGGATTCGGAGCTTTGGAAGGAAAACTCTCCTCGATATATAGGTGCGTGAGCGCCGATTTTCCACGCCCTTGTGCCACAATGGCCATCCGCTCGCGATGACTGGGCGAACGCCCGATGGGTCGATCAACAATGATGGCATCGGCACGCGGTCGTCCCCAGACGAATGCCTGGTATTCCCTTTCGAGCGGCCCTTCCCGTCCATGATCGGCAAATTGGCCGGCCAGGCTTTGATGCGCCTTGTCGGTCTTGGCGACGACCATCAGGCCTGAGGTGTCCTTGTCGAGACGATGCACGATGCCGGGGCGCTTGACGCCGCCAATGCCGGAGAGGCTTTCCCCACAATGCGCGATCAGCGCATTCACCAAGGTGCCATCCGCGTGACCGGCGGCGGGGTGCACGACCAGCCCCGCCGGCTTGTCGATGACGATGATCTGCGGGTCTTCGTAGAGGATCGACAAAGGGATGTTTTGTCCTCGCGGCTCGGAAGGTACGGGCTCGGGAACGGCAAGTGTGACCTTCTCCCCGCCGCGCAACCTCAAGGAGGGATCCGTGGTCGTGATCTCCCCGATGCGCACCGCGCCCTCGCGAATGAGCGCTTGCAGGCGCGCGCGGCTGAATTCGGTGAAATTCCGCGCGAGCACGCGGTCGAGGCGCTCGCCGCGTGCCTGCTCTGTCGCGACCAGGGAAAGCACATTCATGGAGGCGCTCATCCGCCTCTCGCCTCAAGAGCACGTGATTGTTGCGAATAAGGCGAACTCGCTGTCGCGGCTTTACTCGCGCGCGCCCCGAGATATTCTCGCCTAGAAACCGCGAAGATGCGGCGCGCCCGAAAAGGGACGCGGAGTTCTGGTGGAAAGATTCTAACGGATGGTCCCCATTCGTCGGCAACATCGATCCGCCAGATTATAAGATTGTGGTCACGTCTTTTCCAACAAATGGGGACCATTTGTCGGGGCCGAACCACTAGGGAGGAGGCATGGCGCTTCTCGAGCTCAACGGCATCGCCAAGCATTTCGGGGCGATCGAGGCCTTGAAGGGCGTCGACCTGACCCTGGAAAGCGGCGAGGTGGTCGGCTTGATGGGCGATAATGGCGCCGGCAAATCGACGCTCGTCAAGATTATCGCGGGGAACTTCCCGCCGACCGAAGGCGAGATTCGAATGAGCGGAGACGTGAAGCATTTCCATAAGCCCGTCGACGCGAGAGCGCAGGGGATCGAGGTCGTTTATCAGGATCTTGCGCTGTGCAATAATCTCAGCGCTGCGGCCAATGTGTTCCTCGGACGCGAGGTGAAGCGCCCCCTCGGTCCGTTTCGCATCCTGGACTACCCAGCGATGTATGCGCGCGCCGCCGAACTCTTCAAGGAGCTGAAATCCGAGACCCGCCCTCGTGATCTCGTGAAGCAGATGTCGGGCGGACAGCGCCAGGCGGTCGCGATCGCGCGCACCCGGCTCTCGGACGCGAAGATCGTGCTCATGGACGAGCCCACCGCAGCGATCAGCGTGCGCCAGGTCGCGGAGGTGCTTGATCTGATCCGCCGCTTGAAGGATCGCGGCATCGCCGTGGTGCTGATCAGTCATCGCATGCCCGACGTCTTTGCGGTCAGCGACCGCGTCATCGTCATGCGGCGCGGCACAAAGGTAGCCGACAAGGCCATCTCGCAGACCTCACCCGAGGAGGTGACGGGCCTCATCACCGGAGCGATCCGAACCGCTTGAATTGAACCGGCACAAGAGGGCCGCAACAGCGATGTCCACCCCGTCAACCGCGAGCCATGCGGCAATCGAGGAGGTCACCCACCTCCGCGAGCGCAGCTTTTTCCAAAGGATGCTGACCCGCCAGCCCTTCTGGGTGACGGTCGCCGTTCTCGTCATCATCGGCGCGATGACGCTCTATCAGCCGATTGCCTTCGCCTCCGCCGATAATTTTTTCAACATCACCCGCAATTTCGCTTTCATCGGCATCATGGCGCTCGGGATGACCGCGGTCATTCTCACGGGCGGCATCGATCTTTCGGTCGGCTCGATCATGGGCCTTGTCGGCGTCGTCTGCGGTCTCTTGCTGCAAGCGGGCCAGCATTGGGCGGTAGCAATCGCGGCGGGGCTCCTCGCGGGCGCCGCAACGGGCGCGGTGAACGGCGTCCTAATCGCCTATGTCGGCTTACCGAGCTTCGTCATCACGCTCGGCATGCTCTCGATCGCGCGCTCGCTCGCGATCGTGCTTTCGGCAAACAAGATCATCTACCAACTCGGCCCTTCGGGCGACACATTCGAGGCCATCGGCGGCGGCGACATCCTCGGCATTGCCAACCCGGTGTGGCTGCTCATCATCATGGCGCTTGTTTTCGGCTATGTGTTCAACTTCACGGCTTGGGGCCGCTATCTCTTTGCCATTGGCGGCAATGAGAATGCGGCGCGGCTCACCGGCGTGCCGGTGAAGCGCATCAAGCTCCAGGCCTACATCGTCTCAGGTTTGACGGCCGCCATCGCATCGGTGATGATCGTCGGCTGGCAAGGCTCCGCGATCAATGCGCTCGGCACTGGTTACGAGCTTCGCGTCATCGCCTCGACGGTGATCGGTGGTGCGAGCCTCATTGGCGGTGAAGGCGGTGCCTTCGGCGCCGTGATGGGCGCGGCGCTCATCGAGCTTATCCGCAACAGCCTTTTGATGGCGGGTGTCGACTCCAATTGGCAAGGTACATTCGTTGGGCTATTCATATGCTTGGCGGTTCTGCTTCAGCGAATTCGCCAGCGGCCCGCTGACTGAAGTGCGCCCTCGACAATTCACAAACCGTTCCGGGAGGATCCGATCATGCGAAAGCTCCTAGGTGTCGTCGCCGTCTCGGCATTGGCGATCGCGGCTGCCGCGTCCAGCCACGCGCAAGGCAAGAAATATGTTTTCGCGCTCGTGCCGAAGAACATGAATAACCCCTTCTTCGATCAGGCGCGCGACGGCTGCAAGAAAGCTGAGGCGGAGTCCAAGGGCGCGCTCGAATGCATGTATATCGGCCCTGGCGAGCACGGCGGCGGGGAAGAGCAGGTGCAGGTCGTGGACGATCTCATCGCCAAGAAGGTCGACGGCATCGCCGTCTCGGCTTCGAACGCCGCAGCGATGGGCAAGGCGCTCGAGGGCGCGAAAAAGGCGGGGATCCCGGTGCTGACCTGGGACAGCGATCTCCTCGACAAGGATAAGGGACTGCGCATCGCCTATGTCGGCACGCATAATTATGACATCGGCGTCAACCTCGCAAAGCAGGTGCAGCAGATCAAGCCGAAAGGTGGCGTGATCTGCATTCAGTCGGGAGGAGCCGCCGCCGCCAATCACAACGAACGCATGCAAGGCATTCGCGACACGCTCGCCGGCAAGAAATCCGCCGCCGCTCCGGGCGAACGGCTCACCGGCCAGAATGGCTGGAAAGAGGCGGATGGTTGCCCTCTCTACACCGATGACGATTTCCCGCGCTCGGTGCAGCAGATGGAGGACATTCTCGGCAAGTATCCGACGCTCGATGCCTTCGTGCCGACCGGCGGCTTCCCGCAATTCATTCCGCAGGCCTACCGCAAGGTGGCGGAGAAGTACAAATCAAGGATACAGGACGGCTCGCTCGCTCTTGTCGTCGCCGACACGCTTCCCGTGCAGATGGATCTCCTGAAGGCAGGCTTGTCCGACGGCCAGGTCGGTCAGCGCCCCTTCGAGATGGGCTATAAGAGCATGCTGTTCCTGAAGGACATCAAGGACGGCAAGCCGGCTCCTTCCGATCCGACCTATACGGGCCTCGATGTCTGCAATGCGAAGAACGCGTCGACCTGCGTCGGCAGCGGGACTTGAGCGTAGAAGATCGAGGCAGGTCGGTTTTAAAGCGTCAATAGTCCGATCTAGGCCTGGGAATAGCTTTCGGCCCGGTGCAAGCCGGGCCGAACAATTTTGAGGGGCAGGACCTGACCTGCCCCAGCTCTTCATCGCCGTCCGAACAAGCGCTCGATATCCGCGAGCTTGAGCACAATGAAGGTTGGACGACCGTGATTGCAGACATCAGAGCCCGGCGTCCTCTCCATTTGCCGCAAGAGTGCATCCATCTCCTCGGCGCGCAGCCGCCGGCCGGACCGAACCGAGCCGTGACACGCCATGGTGGCGAGCAGGTGATCGAGCTTTCGCTCGAGCGCAACGGCGGTTCCCCACTCCTCGAAACTGTCGACGAGATCCGTGATCAACTGGCGGAGCTTTCCTGGAGCGAGCGCGGCCGGTGCTTCCCGAATGGCAATGGCACCGGGACCAAATGCCTCGATGACGAGACCGAGCTCCTCGAGAATACCGGCCTCAGCGAGAAGCTTGACGCAATCGGCAGCGTCAAGATCGACGATTTCGGGCGTCAACATGATCTGCCGCTCGATGCGCCGAGCTGACCTTTCGCGCTTCAACCGTTCATAGACGAGGCGCTCATGCGCGGCATGTTGATCAACGATCACGAGCCCGTCATGGGTCTGCGCGACAATGTAATTCTCATGGAGCTGGGCGCGCGCGGCGCCGAGCGGATGAGCCTCACCTTCGAATGAAGGAGCAAGATCGGACGCCTGTGACTCGACCGACCCTGAAGGTCGGGAAGCGTACTCGAAGCTCTCCTGCCCCTCGGCAAAGCCAAAAGCTGTAGGCGAAACCGGGGTGCTCGCCCTTGAAAGCGTGGCCGGTTCAACCGGCGCGAACGCCTGCGCGTTCCAGCCAGGCTGGCGATAAGGTGCCCTTCCTCTGTCCCAACCTGAACCGAAGGCCGCGAGCGCCCTCTCGCTTGCTTGCGTCACCGGGCGAATGCCGGCTCCGCGCAACGCCTCGCCGATGGCCGTGATGACGAGCGCCCGGACGAGGCTCGCCTCGCGAAACCGCACTTCGGCCTTCGCGGGGTGCACGTTCACATCCACAGCACGTGGATCGATGTCGAGATAGAGAGCGATCGCGGGATACCGGCCTGTCGGCACGAGATCCATATAGGCGGCGCGTACTGCCGCCGTGAGCAGCTTGTCGCGCACCGGCCGGCCGTTCGCGAAGAGGTGGATGGCGCCGGCGCTGCCTCGCGTATAGGCGGGCAGGCCGGCAAAGCCCCTGATCGTGAGGCCTTCGCGCGCAAGATCGAGACCGACGCTGTTCTCTCGAAACTCACGCCCCAGGACCTCTCCCACACGCCGCGCAAGCGCTTCCACGTCCTCTCCGCCCTGCGCGTAATCGAGGGCGGCGATGCCGTCCCCCGAAAGAGTGAAGCGCGCCTTCGGATGCGCCATGGCCAAGCGTTTCACGACGTCGGCGGCGGCGAGGGCCTCGGCGCGATCGCTTTTCAGGAATTTGAGCCGCGCCGGCACGGCAGCGAACAGATCCCTCACCTCGACCGTGGTGCCCCTTGCGCGCGCGGCGGGACGCAACGGGCGAAGATTTCCGGCATCGACCGAGAGGGCATGCGCCGCGCTTTCATCCTTCTGCCGCGAGATGATCTCCAGGCGCGAGACAGCCGCGATCGAAGGGAGCGCCTCACCACGGAAGCCGAATGTGGCGATGGCAAAGAGGTCCTCACCTGGAAGCTTCGAGGTGGCATGGCGCTCGACCGATAAAAGGAGGTCCTCGGCATTCATACCGGAGCCATCGTCAGAGACCCGGATCAAACGCCGACCTCCGGCCTCGAGGACCACGTCGACGCGCGTCGCGCCCGCGTCGAGCGCATTCTCGACGAGCTCCTTCACGGCCGCGGCCGGACGCTCGACCACCTCGCCGGCGGCGATGCGATCGACGAGAACAGGGTCGAGGCGGCGAATCGGCATGATATCCGAAGAGCGCTATAGCACGATCCGAAGAAACGAGAGGCACTCGTTTACGCCCCCAGAGCCGGTTGGCATTCAATGGCAATGCCAGCATTTCCTAAGCTTTTGGAGTGAGCCCCTATCAGGAAAAGTGGTTTCCATTTTCCGGATCGGCGCAGGCGATACGCGTGGTGTCACCCCGCGGGCTGGCCGACGACGACCACGAGCATGCGCTCCGGATCGAGAAGCCGCTTCGACACCCGCGCGATATCCGTATCTGCGACGGCGGCGATCTCTTCATTGCGTCGCAAGAAGTAATCCATCCCGAGATCATCGAGCTGCGCCTGCAGCAGCTCGCGCGCGATCTTGGTCGAGGTGTCGAATCTGAGCGCGTAAGAGCCGGTTAGATATTTCTTCGCCTTGTCGAGCTCATCGGCAGTCACATTGCCGCTGGCGAGCGCCTCGATCTCGCCCGTGATCACCGCAATCGACTCGAAGGCCCGCTCGTTCTTGGTGGAGGTCGCTCCGGCCAGAATCGGCCCATGCCTGAAGGGCGAAAGGCTCGAATACACCGAATAGGCAAGGCCGCGCTTCTCGCGCACCTCGGTCCAAAGCCGCGAAGTAAAGCTGCCGCCGCCCAGGATATGATTCATCACGACCGCAGGGACGTAATCCTTGTCCTTGCGCGCAAGGCCGGGCAGGCCGAAGACGATCACCGATTGCGGAACGGGAAGCTCGATCTTCCGCTGTTCGCCTCCCTTCATCACCCTGTCCTCGACAGGCGTGAGCTCGGCACGTGCCGGAAGATCGGCGAAGACGTGGTCAAGCACCTCGAGGAGCGCCGCCTCGTCGATATCTCCGACGACCGCGATCTTCAGACCGCCGCGCGCGAAGCATCTCTCGCGATATTTCTGCAGCTCCTCGCGGCCGATGCGCGGCACCGTTTCAAGCGTCCCTTTTTGCGGCAAGCCGTAAGGATGGTGGGGAAAGCTGGCCTCCGAAAAGGCATTCCGAGCAATTGCGTTCGGCTCCTTCGCCTCGCGCCGAAGCCCCGCCATGATCTGGGCCTTGACGCGATCCATCGCCTCCTGCTCGAGCCTGGGCTCGCGCAACGCGAGGCGCAAAAGCTCGAAAGCCTCGTTGCGATTCTTGGTGAGGGTCTTCAAGGAGCCGGTGAAATAATCGCGATCGGCATCGAAATGCATATCGATCGCGAGATCCTCGAGTTTCTCGTGGAAGGCGACGGAGTCGTACGGACCCGCTCCCTCGTCGAGCATGCCCGACAGGAGATAAGCGACGCCCGGCTTTTCTTGTGGATCTTGCGAAGAGCCTCCGGTGAAGGCGAATTGAACCGCGATGAGCGGATTGGCGTGGTCCTCGACGAGCCAAGCTTCGACGCCGCGCGACGAAACCACCTTGCGCGCCGAAGTGGCGCGCGCGGGCGCCGTCACAACCAGGGTCCCGGTCGTCATCGCGCGACGCCCTTGAGATAACCGGTGACCGAGCGCTTCTTGTCGAGCCAATGAAGCGCCTTCTTCACTGCGTCGCCGGGGACACGCTCGATGAGAACCGGCCAATCGATGACCTGCGCTGCCGTCAGGCCCGTCGACAAGGCGGCGCCGAAATTGCGCGCGAGCGCCGATTGGCTGTCCCGCTGGTAGATTGCGTCGGCAACGAGCCGCGTCTTGGCGCGTGCCAGCTCGGCGTCGGTAAGGCCGTTTTCCGCCATCTCG
>JAFAQA010000501.1 GCA_019246665.1 Hyphomicrobiales bacterium | reverse complement strand
TGATTCGGCTGCAGTGAAGCCGCCTTCTCAAACGCCTGCTCGAACAAACGCCTTGAAGCCATCACGCTTTGAGGCTTGAAAGCCTTTGAACCGCATGGCGAACAGCCGCGGAACGCCTTATGTAGAGCCATGCCCGAAGAACGGAGGCGATTCGCCATTTCCGAGCCTTTGTCTGGCGACCAGCCTCGTCCCGTCAACGCGGCGGGCCTCGCGGCGCGTGCGGTTGCGGCAAGCGCAAGCCGGCTTCGATATCTCGAGGGACTGAATCCCGAGCAGCGCCAAGCGGTCGAGACGCTCGACGGCCCGGTTCTCGTCCTCTCGGGTGCCGGCACGGGCAAGACGCGGGTGCTGACGACGCGCATCGCCCATATCATCGCGACGGCGCGCGCCCACCCTTCCCAGATCCTCGCCGTCACCTTCACCAACAAGGCGGCGCGCGAGATGAAGCTGAGGGTGGGCCTCCTCCTCGGCGAGGTCGCCGAAGGCATGCCCTGGCTCGGCACTTTTCACTCGATCGCCACGAAGATGTTGCGCCGGCACGCGGAGCTCGTGGGGCTTCGGCCCGATTTCACCATTCTGGACACGGACGACCAGGTCCGCTTGATGAAACAGGTGATCGCGGCGGAGAACCTCGACGAGAAGCGCTGGCCGGCCCGGCAATTCGCGCATCTCGTCGACAGTTGGAAGAATCGCGGCCTCACCCCGGACAAAGTGCCGCCCGGCGAAGGGATGGCCTTCGGCAACGGCAAGGGTGTGAAGCTTTACGGCGCGTATCAGGAGCGCCTCGCGACGCTCAATGCCGCCGATTTCGGCGACCTTCTCTTGCACTGCATCACGATTTTCCGCGCCCATCCGGATGTGCTCGCAATCTATCACGAGCGCTTTCGCTTCATCCTGGTCGACGAATACCAGGATACGAATGTCGCCCAATATCTGTGGCTGCGCCTCGTCGCCCAGGGCCGCCGGAATGTTTGCTGTGTCGGGGATGACGATCAATCGATCTATGGCTGGCGGGGCGCCGAGGTCGACAACATCTTGCGCTTTGAGCACGATTTTCCCGGCGCCAAGGTGATCCGCCTCGAGCAGAATTACCGCTCGACGGGCCACATCCTCGGGGCGGCCTCCGGCCTCATCGCCCACAATGAGGGGCGGCTCGGCAAGACGCTGCGCACCGATGCCGAAGATGGTGCCATGGTCACGGTGACAGTCGCCTGGGATTCGCAAGAAGAGGCGCGGCTCATCGGCGACGAGATCGAGGCGCTGCAATCGAAGGGCCAGGCGCTTTCGGAGATGGCGGTGCTGGTGCGCATCTCGGCGCAGATGCGCGAATTCGAGGACCGTTTCGTCAATCTCGGCTTGCCCTATCGGGTCATCGGCGGTCCGCGCTTCTATGAGCGCATGGAGATCCGCGATGCGCTCGCTTATTTTCGCATCGTGACGCAGCCGGCAGATGACCTCGCCTTCGAGCGCATCATCAACACACCGAAGCGTGGTCTTGCCGAGGCGACGCTCTCGCTCTTGCACAATCATGCCCGAGCCGCGCGGATGCCCTTGCTGCAGGCTGCGGAAGCGCTGGCGCAATCGGAAGAGCTGAAGCCCAGGCCGCGGGTCGCGCTTCGCGATCTCCTCATCGCCATCTCGAGCTGGGCCGATCGGCTCGAGCGCGGGTCCCCGCATACGGAAGTCGCGGCGCAGATCCTCGAGGAATCCGGGTACACCGACATGTGGAAGGCGGATCGCTCCGCTGATGCCGCCGGCCGGCTCGACAACCTCAAGGAGCTGGTGCGCTCCATGGAGGAATTTCCCGATATGCGGGCCTTCCTCGAGCATGTCTCGCTTGTGATGGAAGCAAGCGCGGGCGAGGATGAGGATCGGGTCTCGATCATGACCTTGCATGGCGCGAAGGGCCTCGAATTCGACACGGTGTTTCTGCCCGGCTGGGAGGATGGCCTCTTTCCCAACCAGCGGGCGCTCGACGAGAACGGTCGCGCCGGGCTCGAGGAGGAACGCCGCCTCGCCTATGTCGGCATCACGCGCGCGCGCAGAAATGCGAAGATCTATTTCGCCACCAACCGGCGCCTGCACGGCCTTTGGCAATCGACCGTGCCATCCCGCTTCATCGACGAATTGCCCCAAGCTCATGTCGAGGTGGCCGAAGGTCAAGCGGGGTATGGCCCTGGCCGCTACGGCCCCTCTCGCTTCGACAAGATGCCGGTCTTCGCCGAATCCGCCTATGCGACTCCGGGCTGGAAGCGCGCCCAGGCGCGCCAGCGCATGGAGGGCGACCGCGGCTCGCAAGGCGAAAGGATGCGGGGTCGCGGCCCGGGCGCAACATGGCAAGGCGGACACCTCATAGAGGGCGAGGTCATCGCCTCCTCGATCGCTGAGGGAGCTGGCTTCACCATGGGCGAGCGCGTCTTCCACCAGAAATTCGGTCCGGGCGTTGTGGCGGGGATCGATGGCAACAAGCTCACCGTGGATTTCGACAAGGCCGGCCGCAAGATGGTGCTCGACAGCTTCATGCAAAAGGCCGGGTGACGCGCTGGTGCGGGCGGTCGGAATCGAACCGACACTCCTTTAGGGGGAACGGGATTTTGAGTCCCGCGCGTCTACCAGTTCCGCCACGCCCGCTCGGGACGCCCCTCATACATTGTCGGCAAGGCTCGTCAAAGGGGCATCGCGTACCTGCGCCCGCTTTGCGCGCCCTCGATCTTCTGTGGTGAATTGGAGAAATGACAAGCGCGCTCGAGC
This sequence comes from Hyphomicrobiales bacterium, assembly GCA_019246665.1. Taxonomy (GTDB): domain Bacteria; phylum Pseudomonadota; class Alphaproteobacteria; order Rhizobiales; family Beijerinckiaceae; genus GAS188. Next base: position 1,715 of record JAFAQA010000501.1, on the reverse strand, counting down.
TTCGCCCCGGCGTGATTTGGCATTGGCGATGGCGACCAATGCACCTCGATGCTAGATTGACCGCGCAAGGCCGATAAGGAGAGTTTTTCGACATGCCCGCGAAGCCCAAGGGAATGCAGACCTTTTTTGTCGAGATCAAATGCAAGCTCGGCAAAACCTACGAGGTCGCGAGCGCGCTCGCCGATGCCGAGATCGCCTCGGAGATCTACTCGACTGCGGGCAACTACGACATCATCGCCAAATTCCACCTCGACCCTGAGGTCGATATCGGCCACTTCGTGGCGCAGAAGGTGCAGACCATCCCCGAAATCCTCGACACGCGCACGATGATCACGTTCAAGGCGTTCTGAGCGTGATATCGTTTCGAGGACACCCCTCGGCACTGGTCCCATCACGAAATCGAGCGCTTGCGTTGTCGGGCGACAAGCATCGCTTTATTCTCGTGATCGGTCATCGACCTCCGTCGATATGACTTCACCAACAGGTGGAAATTTGAAGATGCGAAGCATGAGCTTCAGGACCGGATTCTGTGCCCTTCTTGCCGCGCTCGCCCTCGCGACGAGCGCCTCGTCCGCCGAGCTGCCGCGCGCGACGCCAGGCGAAGTCGGGCTCTCGGCGGAGCGCCTCGACAAGATCACCACCGTGCTCAAGAACGATGTGGCGCAGAAGACCCTCGTCGGCGGCGTGCTGCTCATCGCACGGCATGGGAAGATCGCCTATGTGCAGGCAGTCGGCGCGCGCGATCCGCAGGAAAACGCACCGATGAGCGCCGATTCCATCTTCCGCATCTACTCGATGAGCAAGGTGATCACCATCACGGCGGCGCTCACGCTTGTCGAGGAGGGGCTCGTCTCGCTCGATGACCCGATCTCGAAATATCTGCCGCAATTCGCGAACATGACTGTTGGAGTCGCTGTGCCCAATCCGGCGGGCGGGGACACGAATGTGATGCAGCTTGTTCCGGCGCGCCGGCCCATCACCGTGCTCGACCTGATGCGACACAGTTCCGGCATCACCTACGGATTTTTCGGCGACACGCTGGTCAAGAAGGCCTATCAAGGGGTCGATTTATTGAGCGGCAAATTCACCAATGCCGAGCTCGTCGACAGGCTCGCCAAGCTGCCGCTCGCCTATCAGCCGGGCACCACCTGGGACTACAGCTATTCGATCGATGTCCTCGGGCGCCTTGTCGAGGTCGTGTCCGGCAAATCCCTCTACCAATACGAGAAGGAGCGGCTTCTCGATCCCTTGCAGATGACGGACACGAGCTTCTACGTGACCGAGCCCGCGCGCAAATCACGCCTCGCCCAACCCTTCGCGGACGACAAGGTAATGGGCGTCGATCTGACGATGAACGATCCGACAGAGGTGAGGCCCTGGGAGTCAGGCGGGGGCGGCATGGTGTCGACAGCTGGTGATTATGCGCGCCTCCTTCAGATGCTGCTCAACGCCGGAACGCTCGAGGGCAAGCGCTATCTCGGGCCGCAAACGGTCGCCTATATGACGACGGACCAGCTGGGGACGGAGGTGCATCCCGGCCCCTATTACCTTCCCGGCCCCGGCTATGGCTTCGGGCTGGGTGTCGCGGTGCGCCTCACGCGCGGCGGTCCGGCCGCAAATGGCGAGCCGGGTGACTGGTACTGGGGCGGTGCCGGCGGGACGTATTTCTGGGTCGATCCGAAGAACGACATGTTCGCGGTCTTCATGATGCAATC
>JAFAQA010000471.1 GCA_019246665.1 Hyphomicrobiales bacterium | reverse complement strand
CATCACCCGCCCGCCCGATTTCACCACCTCGCCACGTCCGTTGACGAAGCGCGCGCCGAGAAAGGAATCGCGGCAGGCGCCGGCCTTGATCCGACGCGGTCCGGAAAGGTTCGTCGCCGCCACGCCCCCGATCGTGGGCTCGCCGCTCGTGCCCAGAAGGGGCCGATAATCCATCGGCTCGAAGGGTAGACGCTGACGATCTTGCGCGAGCTTGCGTTCAACTTCGGCGAGTGGTGTTCCGGCGCGGGCCGCGATGACGAGTTCGGCAGGCTCGTGCAAGGTGATGCCGCTAATCGCGGCGCTCGACAGCACGTCCTGCGTCTGGGTGAAGCGGCCAAGCGAGCGCTTCGTGCCGGCTCCCATGATCGAGAGGGGGACGCGCCGCGCCGCGGCATCGGCGATGACAGACGCGGCTTCGGCTTCAGTTCGCGGCGTGTGGGTCGTCATCGAAGCTTCAATCGCCGCAACCTCGAAACATGGGGCGCGCCATCTTACGGGCGCGCATCGAGCGGGAACACTTTCGCCGGATTCAAGATCCAGGCGGGATCGAAGGCCTGGCGCACCCGCATCTGCTGGTCGAGATCTTGCTTGGAGAATTGGCACCCCATGAGGTCGCGCTTCTCGATGCCGACGCCATGCTCGCCCGTGAGGCAGCCGCCGGCCTCGACGCAAAGCTTGAGGATGTCGGCGCCCGCCTCTTCGGCCTTGCGCTGCTCCTGCGGGTCATTGACGTTGTAGAGAATCAAGGGATGCATATTGCCGTCGCCCGCATGAAACACGTTGGCGACGCGCAAGCCATGGCTCGCCACGATCTCCGCGGTGCGGCGCAGCACATAAGGAAGCTGGCCGGTGGGCACAGTCCCGTCCATGCAGATGTAATCGGCGACGCGGCCCGTGGCGCCGAAGGCCGATTTGCGGCCCTTCCAGATGAGCGCCGTCTCCATCGCGGATTTGCTCTCCTTGATCACCGTCACGCCGTGGCGCTTGGCGATGGCGATGATCTTGCCGAGCTCCGCCTCCATCTCGGCCTCGGACCCTTCGACCTCGATGATCAGCATGGCCTCGACATCGAGAGGATAGCCCGCATGGGCGAAGTCCTCGCAAATGCGGATCGCCGGAGCATCCATGAATTCCATCGCGACCGGGATGATTCCGTCCCCGATGATAGCGGCGACGGCCGCGCCCGCGGCCTCGCTCGACGCGAAGCCGAAGAGCACGGGCCGCGCGCCTTCGGCCGAGCGCAGGATGCGCACCGTCGCCTCGGTCACGATGCCGAGCTGGCCCTCGGCGCCGCAAATGAGCGCGAGGAGGTCGTAACCTGGCGCATCGAGCGCCGCGCCACCGAGGTCCACGATCGTGCCGTCCACCAGCACGAGCCGCACGCCGAGAAGGTTGTTGGTGGTGACGCCGTATTTCAGGCAATGGGCGCCGCCCGAGTTCATGCCGATATTGCCGCCGATGCTGCAGGCAAGCTGCGAGGACGGATCGGGCGCGTAAAAAAATCCCTCATGCGCCACCGCGTCGGAAATGGCGAGATTGGTGACGCCGGCCTCGACGCGCGCAACGCGGTTGGCGAAATCGACCTCGAGCACACGGCTCATCTTGGCGACACAGACGACCACCGCATCCTCTTGCGGGATGGCGCCCCCCGAAAGCGAGGTGCCGGCACCGCGTGGCGTCACCGGCACGCCTTGGGCATGCAGATATGCCATCACGGACGAGACTTCCTCGGTGGAGCGCGGCAAGACCACCGCAAGCGGCACTCTTCGATAAGCGGTGAGCGCGTCGGTCTCGAAGGCGCGGCGCTCGTCGAGCTTCTCGATCACGCCGCCTTCGGGCAGGACGCGGCGAAGTCCGGCGACGATCTCGTCGCGCCGCTCGAGGATTTTGCGATCGGGCGCGGGGAACGCGATCTCGGACATGCCTAACCCTCCCCGGATTCGAGGCGAGGCCGCAAAGGTACCTCGCTCGGCGAAAACCTTAGAATAGCATATATAACATAGGAAATCGGGTCTCTTGGTCCCTGCGATATTGAAAATGCCGGGGATGCGTACTCGACGCGGGTCGCCCAGCTTCGACGACCGGTCCGTGGTGAATTCACCTCATTTCGTCCTATGTCTAATCACGAACAGTTATCCTCGCCATTGGTTGACTAGGGGAAGCTATATTTCTGCCACGCCAAAATACTTACCAAGATTCCTCCAAGCAGTACCGGAGCTAGGATCGCGGTGAGCAGCGCCATCGCCAGTTGTTTCCAAAAAGCACTTGCGGCTTGCACTTTTTGAACGATAGCAGACTCCAATACTTCTTGCTTAGCTTGCGCTATCTCTTCTTCTAAATAGTTTCGCGCAGCGTCATCGAAAAATTCAATCGCTTTTTCGCGCATCGTCTGGAATTGAAAATCAGTGATATTGGAGATCCAGCTGTCAATTTGCTCTTGAGTGGGCGGGTGACCCGAATTCTTCAGGTGATGTTCAATCCACTCCTTCTTCTCGAAGGCAAACATTTGCGTAAGTGATAAAGTCGATTTCCGTAGCCGTATCAGCATCTTGGGTAAGACGCTCGAAAACCTCAAGGTCGTTTTTTGGCATAGGCGAACGAGCCCGTCTTTTTGCTCGCCGATGCCATGGCTTTAGCGACCTTCTGCGCCTTGGCCGGACGATCAACCTGTCTTCGGTAAGGTGTGGGCTTAAGGCGCATCAATTCGGCCGCTTTGCGAATTGAGGTGCTCGCGTTCGGCATGGTGATTCTCCAAAAAATTAGACCACATCAGGCCATAGCCGATTCGGAATGGCAAGCCTCTTCGCGGCGCTGCTTCTAAGTTGAGATCGGCATGGGAGTCGTCAGTGATGGATGCAGGCAGCTCACCAAGCGGTACTCCGGACTCCCCAACTTTCTATCGCGGCAGCGCGGCTTTCACGAGGGCCGCCGCATCCGCGCTCGCCCAATCGGCCGGGCCGTTGATGACACCAAGCGCGCAGCCATCCGCGCCCACGAGCACCGAGACGGGCAGGCCCTCGACCTTCGTCGAGGCCTTCAGATCCTGGAAGACATTCACCGACTGGTCGTAGAAATAATCGAGGTGCTTGACGCCGATCTCTTGCAGGAAGGCGCGGGGCTTGTCGGGATTGCGCTGATCGATATTGATCGGCACGACCTCGAATTTCGGCGAGCCAAGATCCCCTTCAAGCTTGTCGAGCGCCGGCATCTCTTGGCGGCACGGGATGCACCAGGTGGCCCAGATGTTGACGAGCACCGCCTTGCCCTTGAAATCGGCGAGCTTCTTGGGCGCGCCATCATCGGCGAAGAAGACGAGGTTCGGCGCGGGTGCGGGATCGTCGACGACCTGCAGCGCGGCAACTTCGCCGATGGCGAGCGGCTTCAGGCGCTCCACCGTTTGGCGCGCCGCCACGCAAGCGCTGTTGCCGGAGGCGCCTCGCGTCGCGTAGAACCCGCCGGCGGCGGAAAGGCCGATTCCGGCTAGCGCCAGAATGACCAATCGTCGCGCGCTGTTCGTCCTCATGGCGATCCTTTCCGCATTGCAATCCTGCCTTAGCTCAAGGATGACGACATGGCCAACCGCATGTGGGGAGGCCGCTTTGGCGGCGGCCCCGGTGCCATCATGGAGGAGATCAACGCCTCCATCGACTTCGACAAGGCCTTGTGGCGCCAGGACATCGCCGGCTCCAAGGCCCATGCCGCGATGCTCGAAAAGCAAGGCATCATCACGGCGAAGGATGCCAAAGCCATCGCACAGGGTTTAGACAAGGTCGCCGGCGAAATCGAGGCGGGGAGCTTCAAGTTTTCGCGCGCGCTCGAGGACATCCATATGAATGTCGAGAGCCGGCTCGCCGAGCTCATCGGCCCGGCCGCCGGGCGCCTGCACACCGCGCGCTCGCGCAACGACCAGGTCGCGCTCGACATGAAGCTCTGGGTGCGCGACACCATCGATACGCTCGACGAGGCCCTTTGCGATCTGCAGCGCGCGCTCGCCGAGAAGGCGCTGGACGAGGCTGCAACCGTCATGCCGGGCTTCACCCACCTGCAATCGGCGCAGCCGGTGACCTTCGGCCATCATCTTCTCGCCTATGCCGAGATGCTCGGGCGCGATCGCGGCCGTTTCGCGGATGCACGAAAGCGCTTGAACGAATCCCCGCTCGGCGCGGCGGCGCTCGCCGGCACCTCCTTTCCGATCGACCGGGAAATGACCGCGAAGGCGCTCGGCTTCGACCGGCCGACGGCGAATTCACTCGATTCGGTTGCCGATCGCGATTTCATTCTCGAGACGCTCGCGGCCGCCGCGATCTGCGCCGTGCATCTTTCCCGTTTCGCCGAAGAGATCGTCATCTGGACCTCGGCGCAGTTCGGCTTCGTCAGGCTATCGGATGCCTTCTCGACCGGCTCCTCGATCATGCCGCAAAAGCGCAATCCCGATGCGGCGGAACTCGTGCGCGGCAAGGCGGGGCGAATCATCGGCGCGCTCACCGGCACGCTCGTCATGCTCAAGGCCTTGCCCATGGCCTATGGGAAAGACATGCAGGAAGACAAGGAGAGCACCTTCGATGCGCTCTGGAATCTGAGCCTATGCATCACCGCCATGGCTGGCATGGTGCGTGACATGAGGCCGGATCCCGCCCGCATGAAGCACGCGGCGGGCGCTGGCCACGCGACCGCGACCGATCTCGCGGATTGGCTCGTGCGCTACCTTGGCCTTCCGTTTCGCGAGGCGCATCGCGTCACCGGCCGCATCGTGTCGCTCGCGGAGCGGAAAGGCGTAAGCTTGGAAGCGCTGCCGCTGACCAAGATGCAATCGGTCGAGAAGCGCATCACGGCCGATGTGTTCTCGGTGCTTTCCGTCGAGCGCTCGGTGCAAAGTCGCAAAAGTCTTGGTGGCACTGCGCCGAGCGAAGTCCGCAAGCAGGCGCGTCGCTGGCTGAAGCGGCTCGGCGCAAGCCGTGCTTCGCCCTGACAAAGTCTGCGACAACTGGTTTTGCGCTTTTGACGATAATGCTCTCTGCGAACCGCGCCGCAAGAGCGTCCTTCCGCGCCTTTTTACTCGCGCGCCGCTTCGAGCCATGATAGGCGCCGGAACTGGCTTTACGTCGTGATCTTGTCGAAGGGTATCACGCCAAAACGGTTCGCGTTTACCCAATGAGCAGGATCTTGTCGGAAAAGCGGGTGCGAAGCTTTGCGGATGGAGCTCCAGGGAGTGTTTCGGTGAAGGGTGCTTACGCACGACATCTCACTTCGCTAGCGGTCGCGATGCTCATCGGCTTCACAGGCGCCTCTTGCGGACGCAAAGGAGCGCTCGAGCCGCCGCCGAATGCGAGCGTGACGCCGAAGACGAGCTCGGCGGCGGCCGCCGCGGATGCCGCTCAGACGAACGGCGCCGAAGTGGCGGGCAACGGAACCGGCGAGGCGCCGGATGCAACGGCATCCTCGAGCGGTATCTCATCGTTGCGGGCGAAGAAGCCGCCGCCGGTGCGCCCGCCGAAGACCCCGTTCATTCTCGATCCCCTGCTCGAGTAGGTTTTCAGGGAAGCATGATGCTTTCGGAAAAGCGGCGTCCGCTTTTCCGGAGCATGCTTTCAGGCGAGGAGCTTCGAGAAGTCTTGCCGCCCGTTCGGCGTGAAATGCACAATGCGGCTGTCCTTCTCGCGCCGCGCCCAGCCCTTCTCGAAGAGCTTACGCAAGAACTGCGAGCCGATCGCCCCGGCAATGTGATAGCGCCGCTCGCTCCAATCGAGGCAGACGCGACATAAGGGGCGGCGCTCGTGCGCGAGCGCCTCGACATCGATGTCAAGCCGAGCGAAGAAAGCACGACCTTCCTGCGTGACATGCACATGCCGGTCGTGGCCGGCCACGATGCCTTTGGCGCGAAGACGGTCGAAGGCCCAAACGCCCATATCGCCGGCCAGATGATCGTAGCAGATACGGGCCTGACGCAACGCTGGATCCTTCGGCCCCGGCTTCGCGCGCAAATGCCCCGTCCTCGCGGCAAGCCCCATCAAGCCTTCGAGCACCTCGGCCACATCCTCACCCGAAAGCCGAAAATATCGGTGCCTGCCTTGTTTCTCGACGCGCAGGAGACGCGCGGCCTCGAGGCGCGCAAGATGCCCGCTCGTCGTTTGCAAGGTGACGCCGGCTTCATGGGCGAGCTCCGTCGCCGTCAAGGCGCGCCCATCCATCAGCGCGGTGAGCATATTGGCGCGCGCCGGATCGCCGAGAAGCGCCGCCACGGCCGCCAGGTTCGGGCCTTCTTTCATAGTTCGGTAGTAACCGAAGCATGATCGAAAAGCAAGCCCCATATTCGGGTTTGGAACCGAACGAGGAGAGGAGAGGCGACATGAATTGCCTGGCCGGATGGCGCGAACGCGAGGCGCGCGAGCCCATCACGATCACGCCCAAGATCCTGTATTTCGGGACGCCGGTCGTGCTCATCACCACCATGAACCTCGACGGCAGCGTCAACATTTCGCCGATGTCGTCGGCCTGGGCGCTGGGCGATCGCGTCGTGCTCGGCTGCACGGCAAGCGGCCAGGGCATCGAGAACCTCATGCGGCAGGGGGAATGCGCGTTGAATTTTCCCTCGCCCGCGCTTTGGGAGAATGTCGAGCGGATCGCGCGGGCGACAGGACGGCGCGAGGTGCCGTCCGACAAGGCCGCGATCGGCTATGAATACGTGGCCGACAAATTCGCGCTCGCCGAGCTCACGCAAACGGGCTCAGAGACGATCGCGCCGCCGCGCATCGCCGAATGTCCGTTGCAATTCGAGGCCGAGCTCGTGGAGGCCCGACCTTCGAAAGGTCCGGAAGGGCAGCCTGCCTTCTATATCGCCGAGACGCGAGTGAAACGCGTGCATGCGCATCGGGACATCGTCGTCGACGGCACAGACCATATCGACCCGGCGCGTTGGGAGCCGCTGCTTTACGTCTTCCGCCATTATTTCGGCACGGGCGCCGATCTCGGGAAGACCTTCAAGGCGCAGTATTGACGGCGAGAGGCATACCGGCGGCACCGCTAATCTAGTGCTTGGACAATATCCTTATCGCTGCGTACCTAACTGAGGTCGCCGAGCGCGAGCTTCATTAGAGTCATGCGTGACCCGTGACATTGGCGCTCTATTAGCTATGCTTGCTTCCCGACTCAGCCCATCAAAATGCGTTTCCGCCGCTATGATCCCACCTCAAGACCCGCGCCGTCAGCCAGACCTATACTGGCGGGAGATGGAGCAGCTCAAGGCTGCGTCGGTGTGCATTAGGCTGTGTAGGAACCGCTTGGCAAAACAGGTTCGGGGACTCGAACTCATTAAGGTTATTGCATCCAGCGGCGGCATCGCAGGATGGGTCGTATGGAAGAATTACCCATTCCTCTGGTCTACGATCATTGCAGCAGCGCAATTGCTTGACGCGACCAAGCACGTGTTACCTTTTGCCAAAGAACATAAGGCCGCGAGTGACCTCACCATTGCACTCGAACTCCTCTTTATCGATGCACAGCACGAGTGGGAAAAAATCTACACTGGCAAGGTACCTGACGAGGACATAATGGAAGCCCGTCGAAAAATGCAAAAGCTTAGGCTGGATGCTGAGCGCAAGCATTTTCCAGAGGGCTTTCAACCTCCTCCGAAGCTAGTTGCTCTGGCGGCGGAAGAAACTCTGGCTTACATGTCGTTGACTTACGGAGGTGATCAGCCGTGACGAAAAGTGAACCAAGGCTCCCAAAGCTTCAGAAGCCTGGGTCTGGGAGAAGCATATTTCCCACATTTAACGTGCATGTTCCAATGCCAAATGGGACTCCAGTGCCGCCAGTAGTGGTTATCTCCCCAAAGCCTCCGACTGAGTCACCGAACTCGCCCCCCACCGACCAATCGTCAAGGGGACCTCGCAAGTAGATGACAAAACCACGCCTAACCCCCAAAGGGGCGTTGATAGCGGCGGACAGTGTGTTTCCCCCATTCAAAGTAAGCACGCCAATGCCCTCAGCGACGGCAGTTCCCCCGAAGGCTGCGATGTCGGCCATGCCTCCCGACTCCGGCGCGACTGGAAAATCGAATCTGCAATCTAACGGGATCGCCGCCAAGCCGAAGAAATAATCCGTCATCGAATGGCTCAAGGATCACCCCAAGCTACCACATGCACGGTGTGATCCCTTACGAAGGACCTGCCCGATCAGAGCTTCTCGACCTGCCCGTATTCGAGCTCGACGGGCGTCGGGCGGCCGAAGATCGACACCGCGACCTTGAGGCGCGCGCGGATCTCGTCGATCTCTTCGACGGTGCCGTTGAAGGTGGCAAAAGGCCCATCCGAGACGCGCACCTGCTCGCCGATGTCGAAATGCACCGAGGGCTTCGGGCGCTCGACGCCCTCTTGCACCTGGCCCTTGATCTGCATCGCCTCGCGTTCCGAGATCGGATGCGGCTTCTTGTCGGCGCCGAGAAAGCCCGTCACCTTCGGCACATTCTTGATGAGGTGGAAGACGTCGTCCGTCAGCTCGCATTTCACGAGCACATAGCCCGGGAAGAACTTACGCTCGGCGTCGACCTTCTTGCCGCGCCGCACCTCGACGACCTTCTCCATCGGCACGAGGATTTCCTCGAACTTGTCGGAAAGGCCCCGCTGCGCAGCCTGGTCCTTGATCGACTGGGCGACCTTGTTCTCGAAGTTGGAATAAGCG
>JAFAQA010000419.1 GCA_019246665.1 Hyphomicrobiales bacterium | reverse complement strand
AGAAAATCAAATCAGCAGACACGGCCGATCGAACTTGAACGGAACCCAGACTTGCCCCGCTGAGTCCGGAAAACCTGTTCCCATCCTTCCGGCCCCTGGTCTAAGAAAGCAACGGCGGGCTGGGAGACCCAGCCCGCCGCGCGTTCGGACGACCCAGCCGTCGCGGGGGCGACGGGATGCACCGGCCGGGGTCCGAATTCGAGACGCCTTTCAGCCCGTGAACGGGACGGCGACGAAGAGGCTGTTGCCGTTACGCTCGACCTGGAGAAGCACGGCCTTGTGGCCATCGTGCTTCGCCTCGGCGACTGCCTTCTTCACGTCCTCAGGCGTCGAGACGGTCTTGCCGGCCGCATTGGTGATCACATCGCCGGCCTGCAAGCCCTTCTCGGCCGCGGGGCTGTCAGGGTCGACCCGGGTGATCGCCACGCCCGACCCTTTCCCGAGCTCGCTCGCAGGTCCGAGCGTCAAGCCGAGCTTCGAGCCGGCACTCATGGATTCATCGCTCGATGAGGCCGTTGCGACCTTCTCGTTCGGGTATTTGGCGATGGCGACCTCGACGTTCTTCGAGGTACCGTCGCGCCAGACCGACAAACTCGCCTTGTCGCCGGGCTTGAGGGCTGCGATGTCGCGGGACAATTCACGCGCATCGGAGATGCTCTGGCCATTGACGGACAAGATGACGTCTCCGGATTTCAGGCCGGACTTGCTGGCCGGCCCATCCTTGGCGAGGCTGGCCACGAGGGCCCCCTTGGCGTCCTTCAAGCCGAGGCCATCGGCGATATCGCCGGTCACCGGTTGAATCTGCACGCCGATATAGCCACGCGTCACCGAGCCCGTCTCTTTCAACTGGTCGACGACGGATTGCACCGTCTGCGAGGGAATGGCGAAGGCGATGCCGACGCTGCCGCCCGAGGGGGAGTAGATCGCGGTGTTCACACCGACGACATTTCCCGACAGGTCAAAGGTCGGACCGCCGGAATTGCCGCGGTTCACCGGAGCATCGATCTGGAGGAAGTCGTCATACGGACCCGCGCCGATATCGCGGCCGCGCGCCGAGACGATACCGGCCGTGACCGTGCCGCCAAGCCCGAACGGATTGCCGACCGCAAGCACCCAATCGCCGATGCGCGGCGAAGCCGTCGCAAGCTTGACGAAGGGGAAATCGCTGCGGCCGTCGACCTTGATCAAGGCGACGTCGGTCTTCGGATCGGTGCCGATCACCTTGGCGGAATAGCTCTTTCCGTCATCCGTCGTCACGCTGACCGTCTTGGCGTGGTCAACGACATGGTTGTTCGTGACGGCATAGCCGTCCGGCGAAATGAAGAACCCTGAGCCGAGGGCCTCGCCGAAGCGCTTGGGTGCCTGGCCGTCCGGAAGGCCGTTCTGCCCAAAGGGCCCGAACAGACGGTTGAGCGGATGGTTGGGAGGCAGATTGGGGAAGGGCAGTTCATCGTTGCTGCCGCCCTTGTTGCCGAATGCCATCGGCTGGGCGTCTTGCTCGACGATCTTCACCTTCACGGAAATGACGGCTGGCTTCACCTTCTGCACGAGATCGGCGAAGGAAACCGGGGCGAGCGCCGCGGGGGTGCCGATTGCGGACCCCTGCAATGGAGCCTGTGTCGTTTCCGCGTGCGCGGGCAGGGTCGGGACGGCAACGCCGGCCTCGAGACCCGTGAAAGCCACCAGCGCCAGAGCAGCGACCCCCGAGACGAGCGTCAGCCGCCGGCGCCGCGAGGCGACTGGGACGGTGCTATGAGTATCCATTTTCGAACTCCGTTTGACCTTCGCTATTCGTTGGTCCTTGGTAACCAGGATATGGTGTCGACCCGCTTGCGCGCCCCTGTCCGATCGATGAAATCTTTGTAATTGGCCAAGACAACATTCGAGAGCTTGGCTTACCCATAAGAAAACCCTGCAATTGCGAGCCAACACACCGGGGTTTCTGGAGGGGTTCAAAACTGGCCTCGACGATCCCAATGCTCAGCGTCTGATGCCGCCGCGCATCTCCCTGTCCCTTCAGGAGGGGACGCCTGAAGCCGCTCAAGGCAACTTCGTGGATCTAGCCGGGATCGAGGCGTTCGAGCTCGGCTCTTTCGGCCTCGCTGAGAGGCGCCCCGAGCGCAACGGCGCTGCGGCGTCGGCGCAAGGTGAAGCCGATCATGCCCGCGCCAATGGCCAGGATGAGAAAGGGGCCGAGCCAGAGCAGAAGAGTCTCGGTGCCGAAGCGCGGCTTCAGGAGGACGAACTGTCCATAGCGGGCCGTCAGGAAATCGCGAATCTCGGCATCCGAGCGCCCGGCGCGAACCTGCTCGCGGATGAGCACGCGCAGATCATGGGCGAGCTCGGCGTTGGATTCATCGATCGATTCGTTCTGGCAGACGAGGCAGCGAAATTGCGCCGACAAGCTTCGCGCCCGTGCCTCCAAGGCAGGGTCGGCAAGCATCTCGTCAGCCTCGACGGCGAGCGCCGGCGGCGCGGCGAGAACCATGCCCGGCATCGCCGCCGATAATAGAAAAAGAATCGCCAGAGCGCGTCTCGCAAGAAGACGGAAATCGAAAGGCCTCAGCCGCATCGGAGCCAGCATCTCACCTGAATCGGGCCCGCTACTCGGCGGGCGCCGCCGGCGGTATCGCCTCGGCGATCCGGGTTCTCACCGGCAGGCCGAGCCGCAATCGCCGATCAGAAAGCGACAAGGCACCGCCGAGCGCCATCGCCACCGCGCCGAGCCAGATGAAGAGGACAAGCGGTTTCCAATAAAGCCGCACGCCGACGCGACCATCAGGCTCGCTATCTCCAAGCGACGCATAGATCTGGCCAAAATCCTTCGTCATCAAGCCGACTTGCGTCGTCGGCGTGCCGCGCACGGTGTAGATGCGCTTCGTCGAAACCACCTCGCCAATCGGCACCCCGGCCTCCGCGATCGAGAAGCTCGCCGCGGTCTCGCGGTAATTAGGCCCCTGCTGGGGCGAGAGCCTCGTGAGCGTCAAGCTATATCCGCCGACGTTGCGCGCTTCACCGACGCGCATCAAGGTGATCGTCTCGGCGTGCCAGGCGGTCGCGGCGATGCCGATGACGGTGAGGCCAAGGCCGGCATGCGCGAGCGCCGACCCGTAGGCCTGGCGGGGCAAGCCGGCCGCGCGCTTGAGGACGAGTTTTGCCGTGAGAAGGCCCGACGAGGCACCCGCGGGGAGCGAGCGAGTCACGATCTCGGTGAGCGAGCCGAGGATGAGGAAGACGCCCAGCCCCGCGCCAAATGGCGCCAATACCGGCCCTCCGCCATGCGCGATGCGCAGCGCGACGGCGACGAGAATGGCGAGGCCGAACGCCGTCAGCAGGCGTTGTGCGGCGCCGAGAAGATCGCCTCTTTTCCAGGCGAGCGACTGCCCGAAGGGAAGAGCGAAGAGGAGAGGCGCGAGAAGCGGCAGCACCGTCGCGTTGAAGTAAGGCGGCCCGACGGAGATCTTGTCGGAGGTCAAAGCCTCGAGGGCCAACGGGTAAAGCGTGCCGATGAGCACCGCCGCGGCGGCTGAGGCGAGGAGCAGGTTGTTCAAGACCAGCGCGCCCTCGCGTGAGATCGGCGCGAACAGCCCTCCAGGCTTGAGCTCTCCCGCTCGCAAGGCGAAGAGCGTCAACGAGCCGCCGATGAAGAAGGTCAAGATCGCGAGGATGAAGATGCCGCGTGCGGGATCCGAGGCGAAGGCATGCACTGAAGTCAGGACGCCCGAGCGCACGAGGAAGGTGCCGAGCAGCGACAAGGAGAAGGTGAGGATGGCAAGCAGCAGCGTCCAGACTTTCAGCGCGTCACGCTTCTCCATCACCAGCGTAGAATGCACGAGGGCCGTGCCGGCGAGCCAGGGCATGAGGGAGGCGTTCTCGACCGGATCCCAAAACCAGAAGCCGCCCCAGCCGAGCACGTAATAGGCCCAGTACGATCCCATCGCGATGCCGACCGTGAGGAAGCTCCAGGCGAGAAGCGTCCAAGGCCGCACGAAGCGGGCAAAGCTCGCGTCGATCCGTCCTTCGATCAGCGCCGCGACCGCAAAGGCGAAAGCGACCGAGAAGCCGACGTAACCGAGATAGAGGAGCGGCGGATGGATCGCGAGACCGATATCCTGCAGCACCGGGTTGAGGTCCTGCCCTTCGGCGGGCGCGGGATCGAGCCTCAGGAACGGGTTCGAGGTGAAGACGATAAAGGCAAGGAAAGCCGCCGCGATCAGGCCTTGCACCGAGAGCACGCGAGCTTGCAGGCGCGGCGGCAAGCCATCTCCAAAACGCGCGACGAGCGCGCCGAAGATGGCGAGGATCAGCGCCCAAAGCAGCATCGAGCCTTCGTGATTGCCCCAGACCCCCGTCACCTTGAAGATCAAGGGGATCGCGGAATGCGAATTCTCGGCGACCGTGGCGACGGAGAAGTCGGACAGGACGTAGCATGCGGTGAGCATCGCGAAGGCAATGACGGTGAAGCTCGACATCGCGAGCATGAGCGGGCGTGTGAGTGCCATCATCTGCCGGTCGTCACTCGCGCTCCAGGCGAGCGGCGAGGCGCTGAGCAGGATCGCCATGGCGAGCGCGAGAAGAAGGGCGAAGAAGCCGGTTTCGGCGAGCATAAGCAGATACCTAAGCAGCAAGAGGCGCTGACCGAACATCAGCGCCGCTCTTCCATGTCTTATTTTAGCGGATGATCTAGTCGCAAAATCCTTCGCATTTTAGCCATTCCGGACGAATTGCGTTCTCCAGCGTGTGGCCTATTTCGGGACCGGCGCACCGTCACCTCGCCACAGGCCCTGGCGCTTCAAGGCCTCGACCGCCTCGCGAGGCATATAGCGTTCGTCGTGCTTTGCGAGAACGTTGTCGGCATCAAGCGAATGGTCGGGGCGGAGCACGCCTTCCGCCACCACCCCCTGCCCTTCCCGAAAAAGATCGGGCACGATGCCCTGATAGGCCACTTTGACCTCCTTCGCGGTGTCGGTGATCACGAACTCGATGCGCTCGCCGGAGCGGGTGACGCTTCCCTCCTTGACGAGACCGCCGATCCGCACGCGCGCGCCGGGAGCGACGACGCCGTCGGCGACTTCGCTCGGCGTATGAAAGAACACGATGCTTCCGGAAAGCGCGTAGAGCGCGAGGCCGACCGCGAGGCCAAGCATCGCCAGCGCGACCGCGATGAGCGAGAAGCGCCGGCGCCGGCGCGAGGAACGGCGGCGCTTGCCGAGATCGACCGCGACATTCACGGCTGCGGAGCCTTTGACTGGGGAGACGGCGAAGCCGCTTGCCGTGTCGCGCCGGCAGCTTCGAGCCCGGTGGCTTGCGCGACCTCGAGAAGGCGTGCGCGCGAGGCTTCATCGGGCAAGGCCGCACGGGCTTGCGCGAGCGCGGCGCGCGCCTTCTCCGTTTCGCCGAGAACCGTCAAGGAGCGCACGAGGCGCGCCCACTCCTCGGCCGAGCCGCCTTGCTGCTGCAAGCGCGCCGCAAGTCCCGCCACCATGGACCGGATCGCATCCCCTTGCGCGGCAGGCGCAAGGCCAGCGATCGCGGCTGACTTGTCGTTCGGGGGCCGCGTCAATGCCGCAAGATGCGCCTCGACGGCTGGCCGCCAGGGCGCCTCGGCGGGGGCATCGGCGAGCATTGCCCGCAGCGCCGAAGCGGCGTCGTCACGCCGCCCGTCCTGCTCGAGCCCAATGGCCGCAAGGAAGCGCGCTTTCGGGTGCTTGGGGTCGAGCGCGAGCGCCCTGTCGAGTGCTGCGCCGGCTTCACGTGTCACCACCCCATCGGCCATCGCCATCCGAGCTTCGGCGAGATCGGCGAGGCGATCGGGCGTCTCGCCGAGGAGGCGCAGCGCCTCCGAGCGGGCGCGTAGCGCGTCACCAAAGCGGCCAAGCCGCAAATAGATGGGCGCGAGCACCTCGAAGCCCTTGCCGTCATCGGGATGCTCGACGAGATGCGCCTCGATGCGCCCGATCATGGTCGTCAGATCCGCCTGCGCGGTCGCTTCTGGCGTCGCGCCGAAAGGGCGCGCCGGAACGCCTGGCGATCCCATCATCGCATAGAGCGGCAGAACCAGCGCGGGCACGCCGAAGAGCGCCACGAGAGCGACGAGGCGCCGACGCCAAGGCGTGGCGCTTGCCGGTTGGCGGCGCGGCTCTGGATGATCGCGGCCATGCTGGCGCGGCTCGGCGCTTCGCAGAAGCAGCCGCGCCGCCTCGTTGCGCGCGGCCTCGGCGCTCGCCTCATCGAGCAGTCCCCGGTCGAAATCGCGCGCGATCTCGGCGAGCCGCAAACGATGGAGATCGAGAGCCGAAACGCCCGTCGAGCTGCCGCGCCGCGCGCCGCGCGACAAGGGCACGAGAACGGACAGGATCGCCGCGACCAGCATCGCGACGAAGATCAGGTGGAGAGCCATGGCCCTCCTTACCTAGCGGCGTGATATGGCGGCAAGTGGGCTCGTCCGACAGGAGCGCGCGTTACGGGCTCAGAAGAACGGCTTGCGAGCACAGGGAGCCAGCCGCGAGGGGCCCAAGCTCCTGTTTTGGCGCCTTTTGGAGCTACCGAGCGGAGGCGGGACGGAACAAGCTCACCGCTCGTGCAGCGACGAAGAGGTGATCGTCGAAA
>JAFAQA010000306.1 GCA_019246665.1 Hyphomicrobiales bacterium | reverse complement strand
CGCTGATCGCTGCCGGGTGCCCTCCCGATGCCGAGGTCGATCCGTCCGGGATTCATGCCGGCGAGCATGCTGAAGCTCTCGGCGACCTTCAACGGGCTGTAATGTGGAAGCATCACTCCGCCGCTGCCGACGCGCATTCGTTCGGTGAGCTCGGCGATCGGGCCGATCAAAACCTCCGGGCTCGCGCAAGCAAGCATCGCGGTCGCATGATGCTCCGCGACCCAGTAGCGATAAAAGCCGAGCCTTTCGGCGAGCTTTGCAAGGTCGAGCGAGTTGCGCAAGGCATCCCCACCGGTCGATCCCTGCGGAATGGGCGCCTGATCAAGGACGCTGAGGTGAAAGGGTGAGCCGTTCATATTTGGAGGAGATGGCGCGAAACGGGGTCAACCGCAATGTTGGCACCATTATTTTTCCGCCACGAGGAGACTTGGGGTTTGTTTTTCCCCCGCCGCGCCGGGTGACGCTGGAATTACAGCTGGCCCTCTCACGTTAACCGCGAGGCAACGCTGCCTCCCCCATAGTGCGCCATTCTTTCGCCGCCCATCCAAGCGGCGGAGGCGGCGCTTGGGCGATTGTTGCGATCGTCGTTAAGCTTTCATTAGAGAGCGTGAGGCCGGTCGTATGCGTGGAGAGTTCAGGGGCTTGCGTTGGGCGTGCGCGACGATCACGCCGTGGTGCCTCGCGAGCGGGCTCCTGATGTCCTTCACCGCCTCCGCCGACATCGAGGCGAGCGCCGGCGGGAGCCGCGCCGTCCGCGAGATCGATCGCGCAAGCCCCTCCTACTTCGTGGCCGGGCCCGGGAGCGCCGATCTCGCCTTGCTGAGCGCGCCGGAAATCGCCGTGAACCGTCTGCGCGCCCCCTGGCTTGATCCACCCTCCGATGAGGCTTCAGCGGACCTGCCTCCGGGAGACGCGCCACGCGCGGAGCTGAAACACAATGTATCGGCGTTTCCGAGCGTCGAGCGCGCCAGCAAGGGCGATCCGCTGATCGCACTCAGACCGGCGCTGGGGCAAGGTCCCGGTCGTGAAGCAGAGCTTGCGGCAGCCGGCTTCGGCGGAACCGTCACCAATGAGCCGCTTTCCTTCGAGCCCGGCGATCCTTGGACCAACCAGCTCGTCGGATCGACGAGCTTCGTTGGCTGGTCAGTCGAGGACGGCGCCACGGCGCGCGCGCCGCGTGGGGCATTCACCTCGGCCGCTGACATCGTCTCGGCGACGACACGCGCCAAATTGACTGCCGGCAACCCGGACGGGTCCACACCGGGCGCATCTCGGGCCATACGCCTTGCGTCGACGACCCCGGCACCCCCCGACTCGACGCCGATCGAGATCGCCGCCGTGCCGGTCTCGTTCCCAGAATTTACCGCGCCGAGTTCACGCGAGCTCACCAAGGACAAGGGCATCACTACCATTCGCAGGGAAGAGCTCGAAAAGCCGAACTACGCCGAGCTCGTCGCGCCCGAGCATCTGGGTCGCGAAGAGCGTTGCCTTGCAGAAGCGGTTTACTTCGAGGCGCGGAGCGAGCCCGAGGCGGGTCAGGCGGCCGTGGCGCAAGTTGTGATGAACCGCGTCAAGAGCGGGCTTTACCCCTCCTCGATCTGTGGCGTCGTCTATCAGAACCGCAACCGTTACCTCGGGTGTCAATTTACCTTCGCCTGCGAAGGCAAGTCGCTGCGTGTCACCGAGCCTGACGCCTGGGCACGCGCCACGCGCGTTGCGATGAATGTACTCAAGGGGGATACTTATCTCGCCAATGTCGGAGGCGCGTTGAATTATCACGCAAACTATGTTCGCCCGAGCTGGGCGCGGTATTTGCAGCGCACCAGCACCATCGGCCATCATATTTTCTATAAGCCGAGAGACACCGACGGATAGTGGTTCGTTCGCTTCGGACGGGTGCCGCCCGACAAAGGGCTCATTGCCGAATTGTCTTCCCTCACGCAGGCGTCTACGAGAAGGGCCAAGTCCGCCTTACACTTTGCTGTCGAGGAGCATCGAATGCAGTTCAAGGCCATCTTGGTCGAGAAGACGGACGCGGGCCAAAGCGCGTCCTTGAAGGAGCTCAGCGTCGACTCCCTCATGGAGGGCGATGTCCTCGTGCGCGTCAGTCATTCGACCGTCAATTACAAGGACGGGCTCGCGCTTACCGGCAAGGCGCCGGTGGTGCGCCGATTCCCGATGATTCCCGGCATCGATTTCTCGGGCGTCGTCGAGTCGTCGAGCCATGCTGATTGGCGCCCGGGTGATGCCGTCGTCTTGAACGGCTGGGGCATGGGCGAGACGCATTTCGGCGGATATGCCGGCTACGCACGCGTCAAGGGCGATTGGCTGGTGCCGCTTCCCAGGAATTTCACGCCCGCTCAGGCAATGGCGATCGGCACGGCGGGTTATACGGCGGTGCTCAGCGTGATCGCGCTCGAAAAGCATGGGGTCGCGCCCGCCGACGGGCCCGTGGTGGTCACCGGCGCGGCCGGCGGCGTCGGATCGGTCGCCATAGCGCTCCTCGCGAAGCGCGGGTGGCATGTCATCGCGTCCACCGGCCGACCCCAGGAGAAAGCCTATCTCGAAGGGCTTGGCGCAGCGGAAGTCATCGATCGCAAGGAACTCTCCGAAAAGGGCCGTCCGCTGGGCAAGGAGCGCTGGATCGCCGGCGTCGATGGCGTCGGCTCGCACACGCTCGCGAACGTGCTTGCCATGACAAAATATCGAGGAGCGGTTGCCGCCTGCGGTCTCGCTCAGGGAATGGATCTGCCGGCCTCAGTGGCGCCCTTCATCTTGCGCGGCGTCGCGCTCCTCGGCGTCGACAGCGTGATGGCCTCAAAATCGCGGCGCATCGAGGCTTGGGAGCGGCTCGCGCGTGACCTCGACACATCCAAGCTCGCGGCCATGACGAGCACGATCCGGCTGGAAGAGACCATCGGTGCGGGAGAGGCGATTCTCGCCGGCAAGCTACGGGGGCGGACCGTCGTCCGCATTGCCTGAGCGCAAGCAGACGATCCTGAAAATGACGCGGACGAGCACCAATCTTGGGGTTGATGGCGGCCGGCTCTGGGCCGACATCATGGCGCTTGCGAACATCACCGATGCCGCCGCGCCTTATACGCGGCGCTCCTTCTCGAAGCTCTTCCTTGATGGTCGGCAATGGTTGACCCACCGCTTCCACGAAGCTGGGCTGGCGACGCGCATCGACACCGCCGGCAATCTTATTGGCCGCATCGAAGGTAGCGACCCGCAAGCCGGCACCATTATCATCGGTTCGCATAGCGACACCGTGCCCTCAGGTGGCCGCTTCGATGGGATCGCGGGCGTCGCCGCGGGACTCGAAATCGCCCGCGTCTTGCGCGAGCGCAATATCGTGCTTCGGCACGCGCTCGAGATCATCGATTTCCTGGCGGAAGAACCCAGCGAATATGGCGTGTCCTGCGTCGGCAGTCGCGGCATGAGCGGCAAGCTCACTGCGGCTCAGCTTCAATTCTCGAATCAGCAAGGGGAACGGCTTGAGCAAGCCTTGGCACGCGTCGGAGGTGATGCTTCGCGCCTCGCGCAAGCGCGGCGCACGGACATTCGTGCCGCCTTTGAATTGCACATCGAGCAAGGCACCGTGCTCGAGGGCGGAGGAATCGATGTCGGGCTTGTCACCGCGATCGTCGGCATCACGCGCATCGAAATCGTCTTCGAGGGCGCGGCCGGTCATGCGGGGGCAACCCCGATGCACCGGCGCCACGACGCGCTTGTCGCCGCGGCGCGTCTCGTCGACCGGGTGCGCATCCTGGCCGAAGAATTTGCCGGCCGAGGCAAAGGCTATTTCGTGGCGACGACTGGCGTGCTCGAGGCGAAGCCCAACGCGTCGAACGTGATCCCGGGCACAGCGCGTCTCGTGATCGACGCGCGCAGCGAGCTTCGCGAGGATCTCGTTGAGTTTCGTGAGCGCCTCGACAAGGAAAGCCTTGGCGTCGCGCAGGCGGCGAGTGTCGAGCGGGCGGCTTTTCAGACTCTCTCCGACGCGCTCCCGAGCGCTTGCGATGAAGGCTTGCGCCATCTTCTCAAAGCCGCCGCCGCGCGGCTCGGTCTCTCCTTCGTCGATATCGCGAGCGGCGCCGGACACGACGCCGCTTTTCTCTCCCAGATCGCACCGGCGGCGATGGTGTTCATCGCGTGCAAGGAGGGCGCGAGTCACTGCCCGGAGGAATGGTCCGAGCCGGAGGAGATCACTGCGGGCACGGCGGTGATTCTCGAGACGGTCCTCGCCTTCGATCGAGGCGGGGATCAAAGCTTCGTCCCTGCCGCCCCGCACTGAGCGCGCGAATCCGCGTTCCGCGCAGGTCGGCGCAGCGCTCGAGAATCGTGAAGTGAGACATATGCGCCGCTACGACGTTGTGCTTTTCGACCTGTTGACAGCTTTGCTTGATAGCTGGTCGCTTTGGAATGCGGTCGCGGGCGATGAAGATGCGGGGCGCAGGTGGCGTTTGACTTATCTGCGCATGACCTATGATGCGGGAGCGTATCGCCCCTACGAAGACCTGGTATCGGAAGCCGCCGAAACGGCTGGTCTCGATTATTCTCTCGCAAGCGATCTCGCTGCCCGTTATGATGAGCTCGAGCCCTGGCCCGATGTTGTTCCGGTCCTCGCCGAGCTAGCCGCGGCGCGAATTCCGCTCGGCGTGGTCACCAATTGCTCGCGCCGGCTCGGGCTCATCGCGGCAGAACGCGTCGGCATGGAATTCGCTCACATCCTTACCGCCGAGGACGCGGGTTGGTACAAGCCCGACGTCCGTCCTTATCGCAAGGCGCTCGAAATGTTTGGTGTCGTGCCGGCCCGTTGCCTGTTCGTCGCCGGTTCCGCTTACGACCTGTTCGGCACGGCCAAGATCGGTCTGCCTACCTTCTGGCATGATCGGATCGGGATGACGGCGCCCACCGGTGCACCGCCACCGCTTGCACACAAGCCCAACCTGCTTGAGCTGCCGACGTCGTGCGGCATTCGCTAGCCGCTCTGGGCCTCATCAGCCGCTGCTCTGCCATCGCGGTTTTGCTTGGTTTCGCCGCCTCGATGCTGCCACCAATCAGCCGCCGCCGGGGCGCCGCAGATCGGCCTCGTCGATTGGGCGCGATCCCACCCCGAACCGGGTTCGGTAGACTTGCATATTCTCGATGATGCGCTGCACGTAGTCGCGGGTCTCCGTGATCGGGATGAGCTCGATCCAGTCCACGGGGTCGACATCGCGGCGGCGCGGATCGCCATGCGCCGCGATCCACTCCTTCACCCTTTTGCCGCCCGCATTATAGGCCGCGAAGGTCAGCACATAAGACCCGCCCTCCTCCGCGAATAGTTCGCCGAGATGCGCGGCGCCGATGCGCGCGTTGAGCGCGGCATCCGTATTGAGCTTTGCCATGTCGAGCGAGATGCCGGCATGAAGCGCGGCTCGGCGCGCCGTGTCGGGCATCAGCTGCATCAAGCCTTGAGCACCCGCGGTTGAGGTCGCGGTGGGCGCGAATGCGCTCTCCTGACGAGCGATGGCATAGACGATGGCCTTGTCGGCCGAGTTCGCGACCGGCTGGTAATACGGCACGCCGAAAACCGGGAAGGCGAAATCGTCGAGTGGAATACCGCGCTGCGTGGCGAGCTTGCCGAGGATGAGCGCCGCGCGCGCGTCACGCCCGGTCTCGACAACCTTGCCGAGTGCCGCCATCTGGCCTTCATCGGTGAATTGCCTCGCGGCGTCACTCACGATCGGTAGCGCGAGATCACTTTCACCGAGCGCGTAAAAGAACTCCGCGACGCGGATCGCAAGGTCACGGTCATCGCCGGTCGCAAGCTTGTGGGTTTGCCGCAACGGCAAATCGGAAAGGCCGAGCTTGCTTCGCGCGAGCTGGCCATAATAGGTCGTGACGTGCTGAGCGGCCTGCTGGTAAGCGGCGGTCGCTGCTGCCTCGTCGCCAAGCGCTTGCGCTGTTCGTCCCAACCAATAGGCGGCGCGCGCGACCGAGGCTGGAAGTGCCGCGATTGCCGCGGCCGTGGCGAAGTGAGGCGCGGCCAGCGATGGGTCCTGGAGGAACCGCAGGGCAATCCAGCCGGCATGGAATTCGGCTTCGATGCGCTTCTCCGAGCTTTGCGCGCTGTGCTCCGCGCAAATGTGATAGGCAGTGCGCGCGTCACCGGCATCGAGGAGCTTGCGCGCAATCAGGCGGCGCTCGACCCACCAGGCATCCCCGTCAACGATGACGTCGGGATCACGCGGCGCGGCCAACATGAGCTTGACGGCCTCGGCGAGCTTCTCGGGCTTGTTCGCTCGCCTCAGGACCTCGATTCGCGCGAAGATATAGGACGGATCGGATTTGAGCTTCTCCGGCAGAGCGGCAAGCAAGGCGTCGGCGTTATGCGCCTCGTCGAGCACAGCGAACTGCGCCTTGGCCAGCGCCGTTTCGTCGTCCCCCGCAAGCTTCGCGGCACGCATCAAGCGACCCGATTCCTCCTTGTAGAAGGAAAGATCGGCGCGGAACTTATGATCGGCCGGAGTAATGAATTTGCCGAATTCTTCGGTGACTTTGGCTTCGAGGCTCTGGTTGATGTCGCCTTCGCGCCAAACCTCGCGTACCAAGGCCTGGGCCTCCTCGATGCGGCCCTGCTCCCGCTCGAGCCTTGCCAAGGCGAGCTTGCCCGGCGCGCTCTCAGGCTGCGCTTTGCTGAAATAAGAGGCAAGCAGCGAGAAACCCTGCTTGTCACCGAAAAGGGCCTCTTCGCCACGTCGGCGCAACCAAGGGGCGGCTGGCCAATCCGCATGATCCCTGAGAAAGGCCGTAAGTCGATTGAAACCCGTACCCCGCGCGTCCAGCCGGATCGCGGCCCATTCGAGGGCGACGCGAGCGACTTCTGTCTTGGCTGTGGCCGCAAAAGCATCTCCGAGCGCCATGTCGCCTTTGCGATAGGCTGCGAGCGCGAGCTTTGCGGCGTTAGCGTCGGGAGGCGCGATGAAGGCGGGCAACGGGGGAAAAACGGGGTTGGAATCGCCAGGCATCACGCTCGCCGGTTCGAGATCTTTCGGCTGCAATTGCGGCAAAGCTTCACCAGGGCGAGACACCTCACTCGGGGTGGGCGGCACGACGAATTGCGGCAAGGTCGCGTTCGGCTTGGCATCTGTTTCGCCGTATGGAAGCGCCAGCGCCAGGTGAGCGTTGGTCGAGGCGGGAATCGCGGCAGCTTTCCGGCTCCCGCCCATGAGCTCGTCTATGGCAGCGGAAGGTGAGGAGGACGAGGGTGGGAACGCCTCGATCGCCGGCACGCCCGAAACGGGCGCAGATTCTTGATTCGTCGCCGTGCTCGCTTTTGGCACCGGCTCCTGCGCCGTAGCAACTAGTCGCGGGGAGGTGTCCGGGAGAGGGGCCACTTTGCTGTTGTCCGCAGTATCACTGGGCCCCAAAGCCGAGTTTAGGATCCCAGATTGCTGCAGCACGGAATCCGGAACCGCCTCCCGAGCGTGGCCCGCATCGGAATATGGGCTGGGCGCGGCAGCTGGGCTCGGCGCATGATCCTCAGAAGAAGCGTCGGCTCTGCCCGATGTGGAGCGCGTGAAAGGCAGCGGCAATGCCGTCTCGACCGACTGCCCGTCGTCCGAACCCCTCAGCTCCTCGGGGACGGCGGGCGCAAATCGCTCGGTCTCGTCAAGGCTCGCAAGGATGGCGATGGCGACGTGATCGGCCTTCGCCACGCGCGCATCTTCCCCCTCGCCAGCCGGAAGGGACCAGATCACGGTCGCGAGCAGCGCCGCCAGGCCGGGAGCAGCAAGCGAAAGGCAGCGGCAAGCCGGGATCAAAGCCTCGAAACCCCTCCATGAGCGCCAGCGGCAAAATACGCGAATGGCCTTCGCCGCCGACTCAAGCTTCACGCACTCTTCCCTTCGTATACTCGATATCCGAATACGAGACTCTTAAATTCTATGTGTTTAGCCTACATAACTTATGAGGCCAGCGCCTAATTGAAGCTATCAACCCCCAGGGCTGATCTGGACAAAAGCTTGCAAATGCGGCGCGCTCAGGGCCACTGTGAGGAGGCGAGCGTCTTACTTCTTGCTTCGGGCCTGATGTGAACGGACGAAGTGCCGCAAGTCCTGGCGCGGCTCGCGATCAGGCGCCCGTGAGCATTTGAAACAGCAGGACCAGGTTGAGCGCGAGAATCACAACCGTCCCAAAGGCCCCCGCGACCATCGTCACCCGGCCGTTGACGAAATCACCCATCAGCGAACGCCGGTTGGTGAAGATCATCAAGGCGAAGAGAGGCAGCGGCAACGCGAAGCTGAGGACCACCTGACTGAGGATGAGCACTTTCGTGGTATCGAAACCAGCAACGACGACGATCACCGCCGGGAGCATGGTAACGAGCCTCCTGAACCAGAGTGGGATGCGCCAGCCGACGAAACCCTGCATGATCACTTGGCCCGCCATGGTTCCGACGACCGAGCTCGAAACACCCGAGGCGAAGAGCGAGATCAGGAAGACGCCGGCGGCCGCACGGCCGAGCAGCGGCGTCAACGTCGCATATGCGGTCTCGATGCTGGCGACATTATCATGCACCCCATCGTGAAACACGCTCGCCGCCATCACCATCATCGCGATGTTGACGAGACCAGCGATGCTCAGCGCAATCACCACCTCGCGATTCGACCAGCTCATGATCGCGCGCTTCTCGTGGAGACCGCGCGCGACGACACGGCCTTGCGTCAAATAAGAGTGCAAATAGATCGCATGCGGCATGATGGTCGCGCCGACAATGCCGACCGAAAGGAATAAGCTTTCCCGCCCACCGATCCAGGGGACGAGGAGCCCATGGCCGATCTCGCGCCAGGCGGGATGGGCGTCCACGAGCTCCACGAGGTAGCTTATCGCCATGACGCCGACGAGCGCCCCGATCACCATTTCGATCGGGCGAAACCCGCGACGCTCAACTAGCAGAATGGAATAAGTGAGCGCGGCTGTGAGGATGACGCCGATGCCGAGAGAGAGGCCGAAAAGAAGGTTGAAGCCGATGGTCGCTCCGAGGAACTCCGCAAGGTCCGTCGCCATGGCGGCGATCTCGCTCACGATCCAATAGAAGATCACGACCGGCTTCGGAAAATATTTGCGACAAAGCTCCGCGAGGTTGCGGCCAGTGACGATGCCAAGCTTCGCCGAAAGCGCCTGGAACAACATGGCGATCAGGTTCGCGAACAGCACGACCCAAAGTAGTCGATAGCCGAAGCTCGCCCCGCCCTGAATGTTCGTGGCGAAATTGCCGGGGTCCATATAGGCGACGGACGCAATGACCGCGGGACCAAGGAAGGGCAGCAGCGCAAGAGGTCCGCGCCGCCGTCCGGCGATCACGGCGCTCGCCGCTTCCCGCGTCTGAGCGCTCGTGCTCCCGGCAGATAAGCGCTTGGCCACTTCCGTCATTCGCGGGACCCTCCGTCGGGTCAACCCTTCCTCATACCCACTGATAATAGCGTAGACAAAGTAATATAGCAATAGCTATACCAACGCACATGGTTCGCGGGCTAGGCTTGTCATCGTGCAGCTTTCGCTGCAATCGTTCGGCTGCCAGGTCGACCATCCCCTTCTCGGCCTGAGGGCGGCAGAGTTCCTCGCAAGCTACTCACCGAAAGGGAGCGAATGCCCAATATTCAGCGGGAGGATTTGTTCCGCGCGGCTGCCGAGGCGCAAGGCAGAGGCGACCTGATCACTGCGGGCTCCCTTTACTCCCGCTTCGTCAAGATCAATCCGGCTATCCCTGAAGCTTGGGAGCAACTGGGCGCGATCCTGGCGGAGCTCGGGAATTTCGGCGACGCCGAACATTGCCTGCGCGGCATCTTGCAATACATGGGGAGCTACTCGGCCCTTCATCGCGTGCATGGTCATTTGTGCTGGATTTACGCATTGCAGGGCCGAAGCGAAGCGATCGCGCACGGCCGTGAGGCGGTCCGGCTCAACCCGCGGTTCGAAGGCGGCTGGCTCAATCTCGCGAATGCGCTCTCCTTGAGCGGCGAGCCTGAGGAAGCGATTGCGGCTTTCAGCGAAGCCGAGGCCCTCGGGAGCGCGCGCCACCAGGGGGGCCTCTATAGTGTCAAACGGAGCATATGCGATTGGGAGGGAATCGAAGAGCTCGAGCGCGTTCTTTTCGATCCGGCGCGCAAGCCTTTCGCGCATGACAGCAACCTTGTCGTCATGGCGGCGAGCCCCGAGACGCAACGCTCATTCGCTGAGGCCTGCGCCTCGAAATTTCCAGCCCGCTATCTTCGCCCGATCGGCGCCGCCCGTCACGTCGAAGGCCGAAGGATCAGGCTTGGTTATCTCGGGGGTGAGTTCCATGACACCGCGATCATGTCGCTGCTTGTCTCGACTATCGAGAACCACGATCGGGAACGCTTCGAGGTGC
Organism: Hyphomicrobiales bacterium; assembly: GCA_019246665.1. Lineage (GTDB taxonomy): Bacteria > Pseudomonadota > Alphaproteobacteria > Rhizobiales > Beijerinckiaceae > GAS188. The sequence continues at coordinate 16,529 of JAFAQA010000306.1, read as the reverse complement.
ACGCCTTTTCTTTCGGACCCGATATTGATGGCCCGCTGAGAAGGCGACTCAAGTCCGCCTGCGATGAGTTCCATGATGTCAGCGCGGCGGCCAATGAAGCGATCGCGCGCAAGATCGCCGCGCACGATATCGATATCCTGCTCGATCTCAATGGCTACATCAAAGGCAATCGCGTGGGCATCGTCGCGCGGCGTCCCGCGCCAATCCAGATCAGCTATCTGGGTTGGCCCGCCACCATGGGCGCTCCTTTCATGGACGCGATCATCGCCGACCCGATCGTCGCGCCCGAGCCCCGCTGGTTCAGCGAGAAGCTTATTCATCTCGACTGCTACATGCCGACGGATCGGCAAAAGCACGAGCCTCGTCGCCGCAGCCGTGGCGAATTCGGCCTGCCGGAAGATGCCATCGTGCTGGCCTCGATGAACAATAGCTGGAAGCTCAATGCCGAGATGATGGCGCTTTGGTGCGAAATCCTGCGCGAGCTTCCCGAAGCTGTGCTCTGGCAGGCCGTGAGGTCGGAGGCCACGGAGCGCAACCTGCGGAATTTTGTGCGCCAGCAGGGCGTCGAGGATCGCTTCATCACCGCCCCGGAGGTCTCTTACGCCGACCACATCGATCGCGCGAGCCTCGCCGATATCTCGCTCGACACTTACCCTTATGGCGGGCACACCACGACTTGCGACATGCTTTGGGCGGGTGTGCCGGTGGTGACGCGCAAGGGCGAGACTTTCGCCTCGAGAGTGGCCACAAGCCTCCTCGATGCCGTTGGCTTGCCGGAACTCTCGACATCCAACATTGCCGAATACAAGGCGCTTGTCGTAGCCTTGTCTCGCGACAAGCCGCGTCTCCAAGCGATGAGGGAAAAGCTCAACTCCGCGCGACACGGCTCGAGGCTTTTCGACAACAAGAGCTACACCAACGCGCTCGAAACGAAGCTGTTCGAGCTCGTCTCCTGAGAGAGGAGAAAACTGCAAAGGCCAGGAGCGCCTTGCGATTAAGTCCACTTAGTGCTGTCGATTTATCTTTCTTTTCCCGGTGCTCATACGACCCCTGCTCGAAGCGCGCCGTTCCATCGAGGCCTGACACGATCAGCGCATTCCAATTCCGCTCATTTCCGCGAAAAACGGAAAACCAGACCTGACGGGAAGCGGAATCCCGGGACCTAACTTTTGTGAGCGCTTTCGCGGGGGTGAGCGGATGAGTATGGATCATGCTTCTCCGCGCGGGTGAGGTGCGCGCGAAACTTCACGCTGCGCCTCCTCAACCTTTCTCACGAATCAGCCTGCCCTGCTCTCGCTTCCAGTCGCGAGCGCGCTCTGTCTCTCGCTTGTCGTGCAGCTTCTTGCCTCTCGCAAGCGCCACCTCGACCTTGGCCCGTCCGCGCTCGTTGAAATACACTTTGAGCGGCACGACGGTCATCCCCTCGCGCTGCACCGCGCCCAGGAGCTTGCTCACCTCGCGTTTATGCAACAGCAACTTTCGCGGACGGCGCGTTTCGTGATTGAAGCGATTGGCCTCGAGATATTCGGGTATGTAGGCGTTGAAGAGATAGATCTCTCCGCCCATCTCGCCCGCATAACTCTCCGCGATCGTCGCCTTACCGCCGCGCAGCGACTTCACCTCGGTGCCGGTGAGCGCGATCCCCGCCTCGAAGGTCTGGCCGATTTCGTAGTTGAAGCGCGCCTTCCGGTTGTCGGCCGCGATGCGATAACGGTTCTCGTTGCGGGCCGCCATCGTCAACCGTTCAGGATGCCGGCATGCACCATCGCCGCCTTGATCGCAGCACCCGTCTCGCGGCTCACCGGCAGAAGCGGCAAGCGCACCTTCTCCTCACAGCGGCCAAGCAGGGAAAGCCCATGCTTCGCACCGCTGACGCCGGGCTCGAGGAAGACCGCGGCGTGCAGCGGCGTCAAACGGTCCTGAAGGCGTAGCGCCTCTGCATAGTCGCCGCTGGCGCAGGCCTCGTGCATCGCCGCGCAAGGCGCCGGCGCGACATTCGCGGTGACGGAGATGCAGCCATGCCCACCAGCCGCAATGGAGGCGAGCGCCATCATGTCTTCGCCCGTAAGCTGGATGAACTCCGGTCCCATCGCTTGCCGCTGCAAGGAGACGCGCGCCAGATTGCCGGTCGAATCCTTGACGCCGGCGATGTTCTTCAGCTCGTAAAGCCGCTTCATCGTGTCGACGGACATGTCGACCACGGAGCGCGGCGGAATGTTATAGATGATGATCGGGATTCCAATCGCGTCATTCACGGCCTTGAAGTGCTGGTAGAGCCCTTCTTGCGTCGGCTTGTTGTAGTAAGGCGTCACGACAAGCACGGCATTCGCGCCAATTTTCTCGGCGTGCTGGGCGAGCTCGACGGCTTCCTGCGTATTGTTCGAACCGGCGCCCGCGACCACGGGCACGCGGCCGTTCGTCTCCTGGACACAGAGCTCGACGACGCGCCGGTGCTCTTCATGCGTCAGTGTCGGGCTTTCGCCTGTGGTGCCGACTGGAACGAGGCCTTTGGTACCGCTCTTGATCTGCCAATCCACATGGGCGCGAAAAGCCTCCTCATCGATCCCACCGTTCTTGAACGGCGTCACGAGGGCAGTCAGCGATCCCTTCAGCGAGAGCTTGGAGCGCATGATAATCTCTTTCCTGGTCGTTGAACGTATTCGCGAAAAATTCCCTGAGCTGCGAAAAGTCCATCACGAACTCAAAAAGCTTTTCGTCAGGCCTCTGCCAGAGGGAGAACAGCGGGGCCTGGACTGGCGCGGCCTGATCCGCAGCCCAATCCATTCTTTACAGCGACGCGGGCGCGAGGCAAAGGGGGGCACGTCAAAGGGAGTCAGCCGACCATGATCCATGTTCTTGCCGTCATCACCACGAAGCCCGGCCAGCGCGAAGCCGTGTTGAAGGAGTTTCGCGCCAACATGCCCGCGGTCCATGCCGAAGATGGCTGCATCGAATATGGCCCCGCGATCGACGCCGGGGGAATGGGTGCGATGCAAACCCCCTTCGGACCGGACACATTCGTGGTCATCGAAAAATGGGAAAGCGCCGGCGCACTGAAATCCCACGCGACGGCTCCCCACATGGCCGCTTATGCGGCGAGGACGAAGGAGATGATCGCGAGCCGCACCATCCACGTGCTCTCGCCTGCTTGATCCTGGTGATGTTGCGACGAGTATATGAAATGCAAGGCGGCGGCGAGCGCGCGGCTTTCCGTTCGGCCTTCGTCAGCGCCTCGGACGGATTGCGGTTGCATGCGCGCGACTATGGGGAGAGATTTTGGGAGACGACACCTGTCATCTGCCTCCCCGGCCTTGCCCGCACGAGTGCCGATTTTCATCAGCTTGCGGTTCGCCTTTCGACAGATCCCCAAGCGCCGCGCCGTGTGGTCGCCTGCGACATGCGTGGACGGGGCCGGTCTGAATACGACTCGAAGCCTGCCAATTACGATGTCGCAATCGAGGCCGCGGACATCCTTTCCGTCATGGCGGCAATGGGCGTGGTCAAGGCCGCCTTCATCGGCGCTTCACGCGGAGGGCTACAAATGATGGTGCTCGCCGCGATGCGTCCCACTGTCATCGCCGGCGGCGTTCTCGTCGATATCGGCCCCGTCATCGAAGGCAAAGGTCTTGCGCGCATCAAGGGATATGTCGGCAAGCTGCCGAGCCTTCGCAATCTCACCGAAGCCGCCGCTCTGCTGAAACGGCTCGGCGCCGCACAGTTTCCGGCTTGGAGCGACGCCCAATGGAACCGTATGGCCGAGTGTAGCTTCCGCCAAACTGCGTCGGGCCTCGTGCCTGACTATGATCCAGCGCTTGCAAGCACGCTCGGCGCGATCAATCTCGAAGCTCCCTTGCCTACTCTCTGGCCATTTTTCGAGGCGCTCGCGCACGCCCCCCTTCTCGCGATACGTGGGGCCAATTCCGATATCCTCTCGGCCGCAACACTTGCCGAGATGGCCCGTCGGCACCCCGACTGCGAAACCGTCACGGTCGAGGGTGAAGGTCACGTCCCCGACATCGGGGCGCCTTTCCTGGCGGGACGGATCGCCGGCTTCATGGAGCGGCTCGAGGCCCGTATCCCCGCGCGCGTGGCGCAAGTGCCGCGCTGACCCGAGAGATTAGTAAGTCGAGAAATGCTGCTCGAACCCGCAACCACCGGGTCCCCCGCCCGAACCTTCGGTAGAGCAATGGACGGTCGCGCAACTGGACATCAAGACCGAAATAAGTAGAGCCGCCAACGTCAATGACCAGGCGAGGGATGTTTTATGCTCGCCCCTTTCATTCATAGCTCCCTCCTACATTCACGCTAAAGTGCGTTTCCGGCGGGCTCAACTGGGACTTAACCATCGGGAGGCTCAGACGAGAACGGACGCCTGTTCGAATTCCTCCGCAAGACAGTGCAGCTACCAGGGTCTATAGCACGGCCAGGCAATTCAAGCAGCGTCAGCACTTTTGATACTTGCATCCGCGCGATCGAGAGCGCGTCGCAATCGCACGATCGTCTTCGTCTCATCGACCGCGCAGTTTTCGTAAGTCAGTTTCTGACCCGTGCTGATGGGCTGCACCGCGCGCGCGTGCTCGACAAGTCCCAAGGGTATTGCCCGTTCCCGTCGCGCATCAGCCCAGATCATCGAGAAGCCCCGATAGTCGCCCTCGCCGATCCGACCCATGATCGACCCAGGGGCGATATTCCGCTTGGCCACGGCAATTGCCTCTGCCACGGGATAGTCGAGAGGCTGGATATCGGCGCGGCGATAAAGCACGGCGCGGGCCGCGGTCAGCGGCGTCTCGAGACTCGTCAGGTGAAAAGGTCGGTGCAAGGTGAACAGCGGGCCCCGACCGACGTGCAAATCCGCCATACGCTCTTGAACTCGAGCATGTTGAGGTTCCACGACGCAAAACACCCCAGGCGCGACACCTTCTCCAATCGTATAATCGACAACGCCTTCGCGTGACAAAATGCCACCCTTCGATTTCAACCGGAATACATCCGCGAGCTCGTCGCGGCGCGCTCGCGGGCCATGCATGCCTGGTTTATCGGGAACGAGCCCTGTCGCATTGGCGAGCGCCACCATCTCGACCATGGTTTTTGTGCCATCCACAAACTCCGCGAGGACACGCGGGTTCATATTGCGGGAATGCGCCTCGTTTTCAAAGTCCTGCGGCACGGCATCAAACCTCAAGGCATTGTTCTTGCCTTTGCCGGCCGCGACCACGCTCATTCCGAGAGCCCGCGCAAAAGCAACAAGCTCGGCTGCCGCCGCGGGTTCATCTCCCGCGGCGCCGGAATAAATCACGCCGGCGCGCTTCGCGTCGGCCTTAAGCTGACGGCCAACAGTAATATCTGCTTCCACGTTCAGCATGATGATATGCTTGCCGTTTCGGATAGCAGCCAGAGCGACCTCGGCCCCCGAATTCGGGTGGCCCGTTGCATCGATGATCACCTCGATGCGGCCAGAAGCAGCAATCGCCTCAATGTCGGTCGAGAGCGCTATCCGACCGGAATCGATGGTGCGGTCTACGGCCGAAGCGCTCGATGCCTCAACGGGGTCGGCGCGACTATTTCCAGCGAGGAGGACGGCATCGATGGCATTTTGGCGTTGCGCTCGAACCGCGATAGCTCCAACGCGCATTCCCTGCATCAAGGCGATTTGCACAATGAGGTCGGTGCCCATCTGGCCCGCACCGACAAGACCAACCGTGATAGGGCCCAATCTATCAGTTCGCTCCGCAAGGTCCGCAGCGAAGGATGGAAACATGTCGCCCTCTAGCTTTCCTGCTTTTGTGCTTCGCGAGTGAAGGTCGCGTGCCGAGCGATTGCCAAGGCGCCGCCAAGCAGTATCGGTCACATGGGTCAGTTATAGCGGGTAAGGATCAGCGACAATAGCCGAGCTTGCCCGGCTCGCCGGGAGGTCTCTATTAGCTCTCATAAGGCGCGCGCCGCACAGCATAACCCGATCGGGCACGAAAAAGGCCGAGAACAGGCAGTGTGCATGCAGATGGATGGTCATCCTCGTTCAAGGCCGTGCCTCGCAAGCGGACCACCGCGACCGGCATCGATCGTTGGCATCGAGAGTGCGATCGGGCTTATCGCACGAAACGGAGCGGAGCGGGAAGGTCGGGGCAAATGACCGCCTTGCCGGCATTCCTGTTCCTCTTCATCTCGGGGCTGGGATGCCTTTATCTCCTTTGCGCCTGCGCATTATCTGTCAATTTTCCCAGGGAAACGCCGGCAAAATCGGCAAAATCGCCCTCGGTAACCATTCTGAAGCCTCTCCGGGGCGAGGACGCTGCCTTGCGAGCCAATCTCGCCTCCTTCTGCGCCCAGGATTACCCGGGAGAGGTCCAGTTCATTTTCGGCGTGATGGACTTCGGTGATCCAGCCATTTCAATCGTGAAAGATCTCGTGGCCTTGTTTCCAAACCGAAAGGTCGAGCTCGTGATCAATCCGGCGATTCATGGAACGAATTTGAAAATCTCGAATTTGATCAATATGATGCCTTATGTCCGCCACGACTGGATAGTGATCGCGGACAGCGATATCGGGGTGGAACCCAATTATCTCCAGCGCCTTGTCGTCGCGCTCGAAGCTCCTGGGGTTTGCGCCCTCACCTGTCTTTACCACGGTATCGCGATCAGCGGGATCTGGTCCAGATTGGCGGCACTGGCGATCGATGGACATTTTCTCCCAAATGTACTCGTCGGTCTGCGCACGCGGCTCGCAACCCCCTGCTTCGGATCGACCATCGCGCTTCGCCGCAAGCATCTCGATGAGATCGGTGGCTTCAGGGCGTTTTCGGACTGTCTTGCCGACGACTACGCGATGGGCGCAGCCTTGCGCCAAAAAGGCCGAGGCGTGGCCATCGCGCCTCTGCTCGTGGCACATAGCTGCACTGATGCGTCGTTCAAGGAATTGTGGAATCACGAATTGCGCTGGGCGAGGACGATTCGCACGGTCGACCCTCTCGGGTATGCGGGCTTGGTGATCACGCATCCGCTGCCTTTTGCACTTTTGGCGCTGGCTGCGGGGTCCACGGCATGGGGCGCGGCCATGGCCGTCATTGCCATCTCATGCCGAATTGTGCTTCTACTTGTGACTGCGCGTAAGCATGGCTTCGTCTCCCCGCCATACTGGCTCACGCCCTTCCGCGACCTGCTCTCCTTTGCGGTATTTGTCTGGAGCTATTGGGGACGAAGCGTCGAATGGCGAGGACGCCACTATGTGGTGGAATCGGGTGGCACTTTAAACGCGAACTGACGGATCGAGCCTCATGATGCGAACGCTCTTCCTGCAGGCGCCGTCTTACGACGGCTTCGATGGCGGCGCCGGCTCCCGCTATCAGGCCAAGCGTGAGATTGCTTCCTTTTGGTACCCGACCTGGCTTGCTCAACCCGCAGCTCTGGTCGAGCGATCAAAGCTCATCGATGCGCCGCCGCACAGGATCGGCAGGGACACGGTCGTCAAGCAAGCGCGGGACTTCGACCTTCTCGTGATGCACACTTCGACGCCATCCTTCGAAAGCGACGTGAAGACGATCGAGGCGATGAAGGCCGCCAATCCGTCGCTCAAGGCAGGGCTGATCGGCGCCAAAGTGGCAGTCGAGGCGGATAAGAGTCTCCGCGCTTCGCGGCTCATCGACTTCGTGGCGCGCAACGAATTCGACTTCACCATCCGGGACGTTGCCGACGGGCGGGAGCTTTCGACGATCGATGGCCTGTCCTGGCAGAATAAAGACGGCGCGATCATCCACAATGCCGAGCGGCCCGTGGTCGAGAATATGGACCTTCTTCCCTTCGTCACGCCCGTATACAAACGGGACTTGACGATCGAGAACTATTTTATCGGCTATCTGAAGCATCCGTATATCTCGTTCTACACGGGCCGTGGCTGCAAATCGCGCTGCACCTTCTGCCTGTGGCCGCAAACCGTGGGTGGCCACCGCTACCGCACCCGAAGCGTGGGTCACGTGATCGATGAAATCCGCTGGGCCAAGGCCGCTTTCCCGAAGGTCAAGGAATTCTTCTTCGATGACGACACTTTCACGGATGACGCGCCAAGAGCCGAGGCAATCGCGCGTGAGCTGGGGAAGGTAGGCGTGACCTGGTCGTGCAACGCCAAGGCCAATGTCAGGCGCTCGACTCTCAAGGTCATGCGCGACAACGGGTTGCGACTGCTGCTCGTCGGCTACGAGACCGGCAACCAGCAGATTCTACACAACATCAAAAAAGGCATGCTGATCGACGTCGCGAAACGCTTCACCAAAGACTGCCATGAGCTCGGGATCGTGATCCATGGGACATTCATCATGGGGCTTCCAGGAGAAACCTCAGAGACGATCAGGGAGACGATCGAGTTCGCCAAGGAAATCAATCCCCATACGATTCAGGTTTCTCTCGCCGCGCCTTATCCGGGCACATTCCTCCATAAGCAGGCGATGGAGAATGGCTGGCTCGATGATGCCAACGCCGAGCTCGTCAATGCCGAGGGCGTGCAGATCGCTCCTCTGCATTATCCGCACCTCAGTCATTCCGAGATCTTCAATTCGGTGGAGGAGTTCTATCGACGCTTCTATTTTCGAGCGCCGAAGATCGCTTCGATCGTGGGCGAGATGGTGCGAAGCCCCGACATGATGAAGCGCAGGCTGCGAGAAGGCGTCGAGTTTTTCCGCTTCCTCAAGGAGCGCCGCGAGGTCGCCCCCTGAGGCAGCTTATCGTGACGGCCGATGATTTTGGCCTCGCACCCGAAGTCAATGAAGCTGTCGAGAAGGCACATAAGGACGGCGTCCTCAGCGCTGCGAGTCTGATGATAGGCGCGTCGGCTTCGAAGGACGCGGTCGCGCGTGCCAAGCGCATGCCACGTTTGCGGGTTGGGCTGCATTTGACGACGGTCGAAGACAGCCCCGCATCGCGACCCTTGGACATCCCGGATCTCGTGGACGCCAGCGGTCGGCTGCGCGGCGATCTCGTGATGTTTGGGGTTTCCCTCATTGCATCATCATCGGCGCGACGGCAGCTCCGAAGTGAGATCCGCGCACAATTTGAGGCTTACAGGGCAACGGGGCTGGCGCTCGACCACGTCAATGCTCATCTGCATTACCACCTGCATCCGACCGTTCTGGGCGAAATACTGGCAATAGGCGTCGATTACGGCATGCGCGCATTGAGAGTGCCAATCGAGCCGCTCGAGGTTTTGCGCTCCGTGGAACCGACGAAAAGACACCCGATCGCCCTGCTCACCAAGCCGTGGGCCGCGATGATGCGCCGGCGCGTGAGAAGAGCCGGGATCGCGAGCGCGGACCAGGTGTTCGGCCTCGCCTGGACCGGTCATATGACCGAGGAGCGAATCGCCGGGCTCGTCGACAATCTGCCCCAGGGCGTCACGGAGATCTATACGCACCCGGCAATCTGCGCAGACTACGATGGCTCGACGCAAGGATATGACTACGCCGCGGAACTCGATGCCCTCTTGTCCCATCACGTTCGCAAAGCTGTCGAGCGATCGGCCGATAAAATCGGTGGCTATTCCGACTTGCTGTGAACTGTTGGAGCCCTAGGTGAAGCACCGTCGGAGCCGATAAGTTGAGTGGATTTCCCGTCGAAATTGTGTCAGTGGTGTCATTCTTGCGACGAAATCCGATCGGCTCGCAAACCGGCTAATCTTGCGACGAGCCTTTTTCCACTGCCCACGCGGTATAAAACTGACCAGGAGGGTGAAGGAATGAAGATCATTCTTGCCCAACCCCGGGGTTTTTGCGCCGGCGTTGTGCGCGCAATCGACATTGTGGAGCGCGCGCTCGAAAAATATGGCGCGCCAGTCTATGTGCGCCACGAGATCGTGCACAATCGCCACGTCGTCGAATCCCTCAAGGCCAAGGGAGCCCAGTTTGTTGAGGAACTCGACGAGGTTCCGGCGGGCGCGGTGACGATTTTCAGCGCTCACGGTGTCTCGCGCGAGGTGGAGAACGAAGCGCAGCGGCGCTCGCTCCCGACGATAGATGCGACCTGCCCTTTGGTTACCAAGGTGCACAATCAAGGCCGACGTTACGTGGGTCAGGGACGGACGCTGATATTCATCGGTCACGCCGGTCATCCCGAGGTCGAAGGAACGCTCGGGCAGATCGAGGGGAAAATCCACCTCGTTCAGAGGGAGGAAGATGTTGACAGGCTTTTACTCGCCCCCGATACGCCCATTGCCTATATTACGCAGACCACGCTGAGCGTGGATGATACACGCGGCGTGATCGCGGCGCTGCATCAACGCTTCAGCGACATCCAGGGACCCGATATTCGAGATATTTGCTATGCGACGCAGAACAGACAAACCGCGGTGCGCGAATTGTCGCGCATGGCGGACGTGATCATCGTGGTCGGAGCTCGCAACAGCTCGAATTCCAATCGCCTGCGCGAGATCGGCGAGGAGGCGGGCCTGCCGAGCTATCTCGTCGCGGATAGCACTGAGATTGACGTGGAGTGGGTGCGCGATGCGAAGGTGGTGGGCGTTACGGCCGGCGCATCCGCCCCGGAGGTTTTGGTCGACGATGTCGTCAGGGCCTTGATGCGCATCGCTCCGTCAGAGCTGTCGATCCTCGACGGACCCAAGGAGAATGTGAGCTTCCGCCTTCCGGCGGAGCTCGCATCCTAAAGCTCGCTAATTCCCAACAAGGCTTCGAAGGAGTTTTTCTTTGGGCATACCGTTACGGCAGATCACGAGAGTCGGTGCCTATATCGTGCGCCAGCATTTGGCTGGCCGAAAACGATATCCGCTTGTGCTGATGTTGGAGCCCCTGTTCCGCTGCAATCTTGCCTGCGCGGGCTGCGGCAAAATCGATTATCCGGACGCCATCTTGAACAAACGCATTTCAGTCAAGGACGCGCTCGATTCGGTGGATGAATGCGGTGCGCCGGTCGTGGTCTTGGCGGGGGGTGAGCCGCTTCTGCACAAGGAACTGCCTTCGATTGTTGAGGGTGTGGTCGCACGCCGCAAATTTGCGATCGTCTGCACCAATGCTCTTCTGCTCGAAAAGAGGATCGATCAATATAAGCCAAGCCCTTATTTTACCTGGTCCATCCATCTCGACGGCGATCGGGAGATGCATGACAAATCGGTATGCCAGACCGGCGTCTATGACCGCGCTGTCTCGGCTCTGCGAATCGCGAAGGCAAAGGGTTTCCGCGTCACCATCAATTGCACGTTCTTCAACGATGCGGAACCGGAACGCGTTGCAGCGTTCTTCGACACGGTCACTGAACTTGGCGTCGACGGCATAACCGTCTCGCCCGGCTATGCTTATGAGCGAGCACCCGACCAGCAGCATTTCCTGAATCGCTCGGCGACCAAGGAGCTTTTCCGCTCCATCTTCCGGCGCGGGAATGGAAGCCGCAAATGGGCTTTCAACCAATCGGCGCTGTTCCTCGACTTCCTCGCGGGAAACCAGCTCTATCACTGCACGCCTTGGGGAAATCCGACTCGGACCGTCTTCGGCTGGCAGCGTCCATGCTACCTCCTTGGAGAAGGCTACACGGCGACATTCAAGGAGCTGATGGAAACGACCGATTGGAATGCCTATGGCACAGGCAACTACGAAAAATGTGCCGATTGCATGGTTCATAGCGGTTTTGAGGCCACAGCCGTCAACGATACTGTCGCGCGGCCGTGGAAGGCGCTCGGCGTGGTATTGCGGGGCATTCGCACAAGTGGACCGATGGCGCCGGAAATTCCCCTCGACGGGCAGCGCCCCGCAGAATATGTCTTCGAGCGGAATGTGACCCAAAAGCTGTCAGAAATGCATGCTGTCGAGGCCTCGAAAAAATCCGGGAAGACCGCGACAGCTGCGTAGAGCGCGGAACGCCAGCGCGCTGTCACGAGCTGCGGCAACGAGAAGCGGCAGCTGACCCGGTCTGCGGATGAGGCCCGCCAACACCGCGGCGATGTCAATTCGGCCATCTGGGGAGAGGGCATCGAGCACGAGCGGCGGAAGATCTCGATTCGCGGCGTCACTGACGGCGCGCAAGATCACAAATGGCACGGCATGCTTCGTCGCGAACCGGCCGGCGATCAGGCTCTCCATATCGACTGCAATGGCTCCGGTGCCGGCGCGCAATTTTGCCTTGGCTTGCGCGGTATGAACCGGTGTGTCCGCCGCCGCAATCGCTCCCAAAACGACCAATTTGCCGGACAGTTTGAGATTGCGAGCGAGCGCCTGCACGAGGGTGGCATCCGTCACGATTCTTTCGCCTCCCGCAACGACCTCTGTTCCGAGAACGAGGTTCCCCTGGCACAAGCTCGGATCGAGCGCACCGCATATTCCGGCGCTGATGACCATTCGCGGACGGACTGCCAGCCGAGCGAGCTTCGCGTGCAGCGTGGGGGGATCACCGCAAATCGTCGTGACGCCCGGCCCGGTGAAGATGGTGGCCTCGCGCTTCAACCCACTGACAATCAACAGGGCCGCCGGCGCTCCCATCGACGTTTACATGCCAAAGGCGATCTTGCGGCTATTGCCGCGCTTCAGGTTGCGGAAGCGGGCAAGCGCCCATAGGGGGAAAAATTTGCAATATCCATGATAGCGAAGATAGAAGACACGCGGAAAACCTGTGGCGGTATGAAATTCCTCACGCCACAAGCCGTCCTCGTCTTGCGTGGCCGCCAAATAGGTTATCCCGCGCTCCACGGCGCGGCTGTCGACTTCGCCGGCCGCCATCAGTCCCAACAAGGCCCAGGCGGTCTGAGAGGCGGTGCTGGGCGCCGCTTCGAAGCCCCGATAATCGAGCTTATAGCTATCGCCCCCCTCCCCCCACCCCCCATCGGCGTTCTGGATCCGCATGAGCCACTCGACCGCCCGCCGGACGGGCAGTGCTTCCCGATCGACCCCCGCCACGCCCAGCGCGCACAATGCCGACCAAGTGCCGTAGATGTAATTTATGCCCCACCGGCCAAACCAGCTGCCATCGGCCTCCTGAATCGCGATGAGCGCTTTTAGGCCGCGCGCCAGCGAGGCGCTCGCATCAGGCGTCTCGCCGAGCTGGGCCAACATGGAGACACAGCGCGCAGTGACATCGGCGGTCGGCGGATCCAGCAGCGCTCCGTGATCGGCGAACGGAATGTTGTTGAGGTAGTGATAGCTGTTGTCTGCATCGAAGGCGGCCCAGCCGCCATCACGGCTCTGCAACCCCTCCACCCATTCCTTCGCGCGTGAAGTTGCCACCCCATCCTCGTCTTGCGAAGGGCCCGAAGACTGCTTCGCGGCCCGCGCAATCGCCATGGCCACGACCGCCGTGTCGTCGAGATCGGGGTAGTGCGGATTCGCATATTGAAAGGCCCAGCCTCCCGGTCTCGTTCCCGGTCGCTGCACGGACCAGTCACCCTTCACGTCAAGCACTTGCAAGGGCTTGAGCCATCCGATGGCCGCGCGCGCGGCGACTTCGCAGGCCTCGCTTCCGACCTCGAGCAACGCATGCGCCGCGAGCGCCGTATCCCAGACGGGCGACACGCAAGGTTGGCAGTAAGCCTCATCTTCCTTGATGACGAGCAATCGATCGACGGATTTGCGCGCCGCGACGAGATCGGGATGGTTGGGCGCATATCCGAGCGCGTCGAACATCAACACGCTATTCACCATGGCGGGGAATATGGCGCCGAGACCGTCCACGCCATTAAGGCGCTCTGTTACGAACGCGACCGCGGCACTCATCGCTCGCGTCCTGGTTGCCGATGGGAAGATCGGCTCGGAAAGTTTGAGCAGTGTGTCGACCGCACCGAAAAATTTGGCCCAGCCCCAAGACTGATGAGCGGCACCCTTGGGCCAGTCGCGTATCTGCTCAGCGGGAATCGTGAACAGCTCGTCGATTCGCACGCCGCGCGGATTTTTCGCTTTGGGTTTCAGCACCTGCAAGACGAGCAGCGGCACCAGCACGGTGCGCGCCCAATAAGAAACCTTGCTGAGGTGGAAGGGAAACCACTTCGGCAGAAGCATAATCTCCACAGGCATGCTCGGCACGCCGCGCCATGGGATAGCTCCATAAAGCGCGAGGAGAAAGCGCGTGAAGACATTGCTCCTTGCCGCACCTCCATGCGCGAGAATGGCATTCCGGGCCTCACGCATATGCGCCGCTTCTGGATCTTCGCCGATCATCTTCAGGGCGAAATAGGCCTTCACGCTGGCGCTCATGTCGAAGCGCCCTTGATGGTAGAGCGGCCATCCGCCGTGCGCTCCGCGGATGCGGCGCAGATACACGCCAATTTTCCGCTCGAGTTCCGGATCCGGCGCTTCGCCGCGAAAGTGACGAAACAGGATATATTCCGCCGGGATCGTGGCGTCGGCCTCAAGCTCGAAGCACCAATGCCCGTCCACCTGCTGGGAGGCAAGCAGAGCTTCGGTCGCAGATAGAATCCTCGGCCCGATCTGGTCGAGCAGGGAGGCTTGATCGTGCAACACGTCAGCGGACCGTAATGGCGCCATGGGCAGCCTCGCGCTCCTCCATGATGATCGACGCCGCTCTATACCCCGAGCGCACCGCGCCTTCGATCGTGGCTGGCAGACCGGTTTGCGTCCAGTCTCCTGCCAGCACGACATTCCTCCAGCTTGTGCGCGCGCACGGCCTTTTGGCGTCCTGATCGGGAATGGCGGCGAAGGTTGCGCGCCTCTCATTTATGATTTGCCAGGGCGGCAAACGCGAGCCGAGACCGCAGAGAGCGCCGACCTCGCGCCAAATCTGCGCAGCGAGCCTCTCCCGGGGCTCGCACAGAAGCCGGTCCGCGCTGCTTATGGTGACCGAGACATAGTCCTTATAGGCGAACACCCACTCCGTCAGCCCATTCACGACCCCGAGGATCATCGGTTGGTCCGGGCTCGGCGCGATGCGAAAATGCGCATTGAGGATCGTTCTGAATGCATCCGGCACCTCGAGCCCCGGAAGAATCTCTTGCGCGATCCAAGGAGGTAGCGCGAGGACCAACGCATCATCCTGCGCCAGTGCCTTTTGCTGCTTGCCAAATGAGAGAGCGACGGCGCGCCCCGCCTCGAAATCGACTGCGCCCAGGCGCTGGCCGAGGTGAACCGACACGCCCCGCTTCGACAGATGCGCCAATGCCGGCTCGACGAACGTGGAAGAAAGCCCCTCGATCGCGACCAGCGGGCGGCAAGCTTTGCCGCCCGCACCTAACGTTTCTCGAAGGATCGCTCCCGCGAGCCTAGCGGAGCTGTCGGGCGGATCATTATTGAGGCCAGCGAGGAGGACCGGTCGCCAAAGCCGCTGGTAGAGTGGCCCCGAGCAATCCATCACATCGCGAAGGCGCGCGCTTGCCCGCACCCGCAACGTCGCCAAGACCGCGAGATATTCGCGCAAGCGCGTGCCGGGCACCCGACGCCCGGCGCTCAGCAGCCACCATGGCACGCGACCGTCATTCGGGCGCAGTCGCCAGCGCTCGCCTTTCGCAAGATCGGCGAAATCGAAGATCGCCGAGACGGGGCCTTTCAATTTTGCGCCTGAACCGATGCGGCCGAGATAGTCGAGCGCCGCAGCGTTGCCAGAGAGCAGCAAATGGTTGCCATTGTCGATCCGAAGATCCAGCGTCCGGTCGTGGTACGACCGACAGCGCCCACCGGCAAAGCGTGCGGATTCGTACACCTCGACGCGGCAACCCTCATCGGCAAGGCGCACCGCCGCGCTCAGCCCCGCGATACCGGCTCCGACGACGTGAACCGTTCCGCCGTTCATAGGACCCCGTAGCACAGGAATGCGCCCAGTACGCGCAAGCGACTGACACTCGTGCGCTTTCGCGGCTGGGCGAAGCCGCGCACGACCATCATGTCAAGGAGCGAGCGATAGGCAGCTGACATGAGCCGAGGCGCCCGAACCGCGGATCGGGGCTCCGACGACATGATCCGTCGCGCCTCGTCGAAATGCGAGCGAGCGCGCTCGGCAACCTCGAGACAGGCGCGCGGGAGGCGGGGATCGGCCACAACCAAAGCTGGTTCATCCACGATGATCTCGGCCCGCAACAGCGCTTCGCGTGGCAGGTAAAGCCTGCCGATCGCAGCGTCCTCGTCGATGTCGCGCAGAATATTGGTAAGCTGCAGCGCTCGCCCGAGATGATGCGCCAAGGCTTCCCCCGCCTTCTCGCCTGTTCCGAAAATACGCACCGACAATCGGCCAACCGCGCTCGCCACCCGATCGCAATAAAGGTCGAGCGTCCGCCACTCAGGTGCTCGAATATCGGCTGTCGCGTCCATGGCCATGCCGTCGATGACAGATTCGAAATCTTCCTGCTTGAGCCCATATCGCTGCACAGCTTGCGCGAGGTCCTTGAGATTCGCCGGTGAACGTCCAGCGAAAATCTCGCCGATTTTCCTGCGCCAAGCATCGAGATCGGAGAGGCGTTGCGCGACCGATCCGCCCCCGTCTGCAATATCGTCGACCGCTCTGCAGAAGTCATAGATCGCGTACATCGCCTCGCGCCGCCCATGCGGCAGTATGCGCATTGCCAGATAAAAGGAGCTCCCTGTCGCCCTGGAGGCCGGCAATGGCGCC
>JAFAQA010000051.1 GCA_019246665.1 Hyphomicrobiales bacterium | reverse complement strand
GTGAATTTCCGGGCGAGCGCGTTGATCGGCGTTATCACCTGATCGCCGTTCTTCACCGCGAGCGCGCCGCCCGGGAGGAAGTCGTTTTGCACATCGACGACGATGAACACGTCTTCGGCGGTGGGCTTGATGGACATCGTTTCCCCCCTGTGCTTCGCCCTTGCCTAGGGCAGCGGCGCGAAGGTGGCGGAGGTGAGCAAAACGGCATCGCGGCGTGACAAACGAACAGGCTTCCTGGACATGATCATTGTCCTTCCCCTGCACAAGCTGGATCGAGGCCGGTGCCCTCGCATGGCCGAGCGACGAGGCTGCCGATGAGGTTTATCACGAAAATGTGAACAGGGTCGATTTTCCTCTACGAAATTGTCGCGAGGGTGCTTCTCGCAGTCGCTGAGTCCATCGTAGCCGTCGACTGGCGCCATTGCCTCGGACGCCGCCGGCGCCATTCACTTGCGCAGGGTCAAGGCCTCGAGCTCGGCTTGCCTTGCCACGTTCGTATCGACGATGCAGCCGAGGTTCTCCTCGAAGAGCTTCGCCTTCGGCCCCGCCAGGATGGGGACGACATTCTGGCATAAGTGATTGCGATAGCGCAGCCATAGATCGTTTGAATCGCCGATCTGCCGCTTGAGGAGGTTGCGCTGCTGGCCGGAGAGATCCGAGCGCGCGTCGATCGCGGCTTTCACCTTGGTGAGCGTATCGTCGATCTCCTTGCTAGTTTCCGATTCAGCCTTGCGCAAGCAATCATCCCAGGTGGCGACGGGAAGCTTCGCTGGATCGCATCTGGCAAGTGAGGGACGCGGAGCTTGCGCTTCGGCTGCGGCAACCTTGCAGGCCAGGAAGCTACAAACGAACATGAAAAGCGCGGCGCGACAAAAAGCCTGCGACATCGGATGAGGTCTCTTGGCGCCGTTCAAGCGGCCTTGCGGCGTGCGAGGAACTCGCCCATCCGCTCGATGGCCCGCAGGATGTTCTCGGTCGAGTTGGCGTAAGACAGACGCAAATAGCCTTCGCCATGCACGCCGAAATCAGGCCCACCAATGACAGCGACGCCCGCTTCCTCGAGGAGCGCGGAGGCGAGAGGCTTCGCCTTCCAGCCGCTGCGCGAGATGTTCGGGAAAGCGTAGAAGGCACCTTTCGGCTTGATGCAGGAAACGCCTGGGAGACGGTTCAGCCCGTCGAGGACCACATGCCGGCGCTTGTCGAACTCGGCCACCATCTTGGTGACGCAGTCTTGCGGCCCATCGAGCGCCGCGATTCCGGCCCATTGCGTCGCGGCATTGACGCAGGAATGGGCGTTCACAGCGAGCTTGCGCGCAAAATCATAAAGCTTTTGCGGCCACACGGACCAGCCAAGCCGCCAGCCGGTCATGGCGTAGCTCTTCGAGGCGCCGTCGAGATGGATGAGACGCTCGCGGATGGACGGGTATGACAAGAGCGAGACATGCGCTTCGCCGTCATAGGTCATCGAGGCGTAAATCTCGTCGGACATGACCGGAACATCGGGGTGGCGTTCGAGACCCGCGACGAGCGCGTCGATTTCGGCCTTCGGCGTCACGCCCCCTGTCGGATTGGCCGGCGAGTTGAGGATCAGGAGGCGCGTTCTCGGCGTGATGAGCGAGAGCGTCTCCTGTGCGGAGAAAGCGAAACCGTTCGCTTCTCGGATCGGCACTGGGATCGGTGTCGCTCCGGTGAACTCGATCATCGAGCGATAGATCGGAAATCCCGGATCCGGATAGAGGATCTCGATGCCCGGCTCGCCGAACATCAAGATCGCCATGAACATGGTGACCTTTCCGCCCGGCAGGATCATCACCCGCTCGGGCGAGACGTCGACAGAAAAGCGCCTGTGCAGATCGCGCGCCACTGCCTCGCGCAATGGCAAGACGCCGGTCGCGGGCGTATAGCCATGGTGGCCATCGCGCAAAGCCTTGACGGCGGCATCCACGATATGTGGCGGGGTCGGAAAATCTGGCTGGCCGATCCCGAGATTGACGATATCGCGCCCCTGGCTCGCGAGCGCCGTGGCGCGGGCGAGCACCGCGAAGGCATTCTCTTCGCCCAGGCGGTCGAAGGCGGCGATGGTGTGCAGCATGGCGTTCCTCGATTTCGCAAATCCAGAAGGTTGGCTGACGAGCCTGGCGCGAGCCTGTGGCGCAACCTTTTGGCCCTTCCTATGCCAAAAATACCAGCGCTTGAACAGCAAGCTCGACTCGCTTCCTGGTGAGGCGGCCGAAACTGCATCCGCCGCATGCCTGACGTGAATTGATTTGCGCGGCGAAATCGCGCGATATGACGCAAACGATCGCGGCAAGAGCACGCGATCGGCAAGCCAAGCTTGATGCAAGGGAGCGATCATGGCGGGACGCAAGATGGCCAACGGAAGAGGGCGTGCCGCGAGGCGGCGGTCGCCGCGGGTGCGCGCCCCAGGCGCGACGAAAGCGCCGAAGAAGGGCATGGCGCTCGGGCGGCGTCTTCGTTCCCAGGAGTGGTTCGACAATTCCGCCCATCCGGACATGACGGCGATCTATCTCGAGCGCTATCTCAATTACGGGCTCACCCTGGAGGAGCTGCGCGGCGGCAAGCCGATCATCGGCATCGCGCAGACGGGCTCCGATCTCTCGCCCTGCAACCGCCACCATCTCGAGCTCGCCAAGCGCGTACGCGAGGGCATCCGCGAGGCAGGCGGAGTGGCGATCGAGTTTCCCGTGCATCCGATCCAGGAGACGGGCAAGCGGCCGACAGCGGCGCTCGACCGAAACCTCGCCTATCTCGGGCTCGTCGAGGTGCTCTACGGCTATCCGCTCGATGGGGTGGTGCTGACGACCGGCTGCGACAAGACGACGCCTGCCTGCATCATGGCGGCCGCGACCGTGAACATTCCTGCCATCGTGCTTTCCGGCGGGCCGATGCTGAACGGCTGGCATCACGGGACGCGGGCCGGCTCGGGTACCATCTTGTGGCAAGCGCGCCAGGATTTCGCGGCTGGCAAGATCGACTTCAACGAGATGCTCGAGGCTGTCGCCGATTCCGCCCCTTCGGCTGGCCATTGCAACACCATGGGCACGGCCTCGACCATGAACTCGCTCGCCGAGGCGCTCGGCATGTCGTTGCCCGGCTGCGCCGCCATTCCGGCCCCTTACCGAGAGCGCGGCCAGATTGCCTATCGCACCGGTAAGCGCATCCTCGACATGGTGCGCGAGGACCTCAAACCCTCCGATATCCTCACGCGCGAGGCCTTCGAGAACGCCATCGTCGTCAATTCGGCGATCGGCGGCTCGACCAACGCGCCGATCCACCTCAATGCCATCGCCCGTCACATCGGCGTGAAGCTCGAGGTCGAGGATTGGGAGCGGGTCGGCCACAAGGTGCCGCTCCTCGTCAACATGCAACCCGCCGGCTTCTATCTGGGCGAGGAATATCACCGCGCGGGCGGCGTGCCGGCCGTCGTCGGCGAGCTCATGCGCCAAGGGCTGATTCGTGAAAACGCCTTGACGGTGAACGGCAAGAGCATCGGCGAGAATTGCCGCGGACGCGTCTCGAGCGACGAGGATGTGATCCGCCCCTTCAACAAGCCGCTCGTCAAGGATGCGGGCTTCATCGTGCTCAAGGGCAATCTCTTCGATTCGGCGATCATGAAGACGAGCGTGATCTCGAAGGAGTTCCGCGACCGCTATCTCTCGAACCCGAAGGACCGCGATGCCTTTGAAGGCCGCGCCGTCGTCTTCGACGGCCCCGAGGATTACCATGCGCGCATCGACGATCCGAAGCTAAAGATCGACGCGCATTGCCTTCTCTTCATCCGCGGCGTCGGGCCGATCGGTTATCCGGGCGCGGCTGAGGTCGTGAACATGCGTCCCCCTGCATATCTCATCAAGGATGGCGTGAACTCGCTCCCCTGCATCGGGGATGGGCGGCAATCGGGGACATCGGGCTCACCCTCAATTCTCAACGCCTCGCCGGAGGCCGCGGCGGGGGGCGGCCTCTCTATCCTGCGGACCGGAGATCGCGTGCGCATCGATCTCAAGAAAGGCACGGCGGACATTCTCATTTCAAAGGCGGAGATCGACAAAAGACGCGCGGCGCTTCAAGGCCATGGCGGCTACTCCTATCCGGCCCATCAAACGCCGTGGCAGGAGATTCAGCGCGGCATGGTCGACCAGATGGCGCAAGGCATGGTGCTGAAGCCGGCAATCAAATACCAGCGCATCGCTGAAACCAAGGGTTTGCCGCGGGATAACCACTAAAGGAGTGAGTAGGGAGCGGTGAAACAGTGAATAGAGCGCGGGCGCGCTTTGCTGCACTGTTCACTACTCACTGCTCACTGCCCACCACTCACTCACTGCTCACCACTCGCTACTTGGGAGCACTCCAATGGCGGATAAAATAGCCGAGTTTCGGCGCCTCCACGAAAGCGGCTGCTTCGTCATTCCGAACCCTTGGGACATCGGCTCGGCGCGCTGGCTACGCGGACTCGGCTTCAAGGCGCTCGCGACAACGAGCTCGGGCGCGGCCTGGAGCCTCGGCTTTCCCGATAACGGGCTTCCTGTGGATCAGGCGCTCGCGCATATCCGCATGATCGTCGAGGCGACAGACCTTCCGGTGAATGCCGATTTCGAAGGGGGCTTCGCGCATGATGCTCAGGGCGTGGCGCGCAATGTGACGCGCTGCCTCGAGACCGGGGTGGCGGCGGTCTCGATCGAAGACTCGACGACCGACAAGGCAAAGCCTCTTTACGATCTTGCCCATGCGGTCGAGCGCATGCGAGCCGCTCGTGGCGCCGTCGATGCGCACGGAAAAGGCGCGCTTCTCGTCGGGCGGGCCGAATGCTTCCTCACCGGTCATCAGGACCCGTTGAACGAGGCGATCTCTCGGCTCAAGGCTTACGCTGGCGCGGGTGCGGATGTGCTCTATGCGCCGGGTGTGCGCACGCGCGAGGACATCGCGGCGGTCGTTAAGGCGGTGGCGCCGAAACCGGTCAACGTGCTGATCGGCTGGCCGAGCGAGCTCACGGTCTCCGATCTCGCGGCGCTCGGCGTGCGTCGAATCAGTGTCGGGGGCGCGCTTGCACGCGCTGCCTGGTCCGGATTTGCACGGACAGCAGAGGCGATCGCGAACCAAGGATCATTCTCGGGGTTCGCGACGAATGTGCCGGCAGTCGATCTCAACGGCTTCTTCAGCAAGGATGCGCAGGAGCGGCGAAAGTGATTGCAAAGCCGGAGGCCAAGTCGCCCAAGCCCGCTCGCGGCTTGCCCGAGCGTCGCGTGCTGCAAGGCCGTTTCGGACGGCTCGAGCCGCTCGACGAGGGAAAACATGGATCGAGCCTGTGGCGCGCCGTCGAGGGCGCCGACCCGATGTGGCATTATCTGCCTTACGGGCCATGGAGAGACGACGCCTCGTTCCGCGCCTGGCTGAAGGAGCGCCAAGCGCTCGCGGACCCGCTCTACTACGCGGTCGTCGACAATAAGAATGACCGCGCGCTCGGTTGCGTCACATTGATGCGCATCGATCAGCCGAATGGCTGCATCGAGACCGGCCACATCTTCTATTCGCCGGCCTTGCAAAAAACGCCGCTTGCGACCGAGGCCGTGTTCCTCGAAGCAAAGCACGTCTTCGATGATCTGGGGTATCGCCGCTTTGAATGGAAATGCGATAACGCCAATGAGCCCTCGCGGCGTGCCGCGAAGCGCTTCGGCTTCGCCTTCGAGGGTGTCTTCCGGCAACACCTCATCGTGAAGGGGCGCAATCGAGACACTGCCTGGTTCTCGATCATCGACAGCGAGTGGCCGGCGCGAAAAATAGCCTTTGAGCGCTTCCTTGCGCCGGAGAATTTCGACGCCGAGGGGCGGCAGAAGGAGAGCCTTTCGTCGCTCAACGATGCCTGATCGAAATTCGAGCAGCCGTCCATCTCAGAAGTCGAAAAAGGATAAGGGTATCGCATGCGGAAGTTGCTCAAGCTCGCGCTTGTCGGATGGGGCGCGGCCGCTCTTTCAGTGAGCGTCGCCGAGGCCCGCGTGACGCGCATCGAAATCGAGAAGACCGAATGGGCTTTCGGCGGGGGCTCTTTCGGCAATACCGGCCCGTATCAGCGGCTCACCGGACGCGTGACTGGCGAGCTTGATCCCGCCGATCCCGTCAATGGAATCATACAGGACATCAACCTCGCGCCGCGCAATGCGCACGGCATGGTCGAATACTCGACGCCGATCGAGATCTTGAAGCCCGCCGACATCGCACGCGGCAACCGCATCCTGTTCTTCGAGGTGAACAATCGCGGCAATAAGCTTGCGCTTGGCGCCTTCGATGAGGGCGTCACGGGAGGGGCGGCTGATCGCAATGGACTCACCTCGCCGGGCGATGGCTGGCTGCTGCGCTCAGGCTACACCCTGGTGTGGTTCGGCTGGGAGATGGATGTGCTGCCCGGCATGAATCGGATCGGCATGCCGCCGATCATCGCACACAACCATGACGGCTCAATCATCACGGGCGTCGTGCGCTCGGAGATGATCACGCCTGTCGAGGCCATGAGCTTGCCGATCGGGCTGAGCCAACAAATCCAGGCTTTCCCGCCTGGAAGCTACGACAGCTACCCGACCGCGAGTCTCGACAATCGTCAGGCATTCGCCGACGGCTTCCGGCCGACCTTGACGGTGCGGGTCCGCGAGCAGGATCCCCGCATGTCGATACCCGATAGCGAGTGGAGCTTCGCCACTTGCGAACAGGGAAAAGCGCCCGTGCCGGACGAGAAACATGTGTGCCTCAAGGCAGGCTTTCAGGCCGGCCATCTTTACGAGCTGATTTATCGCGCCAAGGACCCGACCGTTGGCGGCCTCGGCTTCGCCGCGACGCGCGATGTGGGCGCGTTTTTCCGAAACGCCGCCAAGGACGATGCGGGCACGGCGAACCCGGTGTTCAGGCCCGACAATCTCGCCATCATCGAGGGCACATCTCAATCGGGTCGGATGGTGCGCAGCTTCCTCGCGCTCGGCTTCAACCGAGACGAGGCGGGCAAGCGCGTCTTCGACGGCGCCTATCCGCATATCGGCGGTGGGCTCATGCCGCTCAACGTTCGCTTCGGCCAGCCGGATCGGGCCTGGGGCGAGCAGACCGATCACGTGTATCCGGCCTATGATTTCCCCTTCACTTACGCGCGCCAGACCGATCCTCTGACGCAGCGCACGCAAGGCATTCTCGACCGCTGCTCGGCAACGGATACATGCCCGCGCATTTTCCATGTGGCGACCTCGCTCGAGATGTGGGAGGGGCGCCAATCGCTCGGGCTGACCGACCCGCTCGGCGAGCGCGACGTGCCCGATCCGCCGAATGTGCGCACTTTCATCATGGGAAGCACGCAGCATGGGCCGGCCGCCTTGCCGCTCGCGACGCAAGCGCCTTTCGGCAATTGCCAAGAGCAGCCGAACCCGAACCCGCAATTGTGGACGATGCGCGCCTTGATGAGCGCACTCACCGCTTGGGTGCTCGACGATGTGACCCCGCCCGACAGTGCCGTGCCGCGCATCGCCGACGGAACGCTCGTCCCGCCCGACCAGGTGCGCTTTCCGCCGATCCCGGCCAATCATTATGGCGGGGTCGAGCGTCCGGCAGCCTCGACGGCACGCGTTTACGACACGCTGCATGTGCTCGATTTCGGCCCGCTTTATCGTGCGCAGGATTCAAGCGGTATCATCACGCGCGAGCCGCCGCTCGTGCGCTCCGCAAGCTATGGCATCCTGGAAATGCAGGTCGATGCCGACGGCAATGACATCGCCGGTGTGGAGTCGGTGTTCTCGCAAGTGCCGATCGGCACCTATACGGGCTGGAATCTCGGGCGCAAGGATCGCTTCGAGAACGGCATGTGCAATTTGCAAGGGAGCTTCATTCCCTTCGCCGCGACTCGCGCCGAGCGTCTCGCCGTTGGTGATTCGCGCCTTTCGATCGAGGAGCGCTACCCGACGAAGGAGGTTTATCTCGCAGCCTTCAAGAAGGCGGCCGACGGCCTTGTCGCCAAGCGCTATCTCCTGCCCGAAGACGCAAAGCTCTTGACCGAGCGCGCCGAGAAGGAAGGGATCAGGACGGGGCCTTGAGGGGGATGCGTTCGAGTCGAGGAATCTCGTAAGCCGAGTTCGATCTCACAACCTGCAAAGGTCGCGGTTTGCGAGAAGGCATCGGCCTGGAAAGACAACCTCTCACCCCCGGTAAATGACCTCTGAAGATGTCCTGCCGATCTGGCGCCGGAGGTGCGCTCGTTGGGAGTATCACCGCGCCGTCAAGAGGGCTCAGGACGGTAGGCCTGCCACGGATTAAAGAGGGGAATGCCGAAAGGGGCAAAATCCTTGGGGTTGCGCGTGACGAGGGTGAGATCGTGCGCGAGTGCTGTCGCTGCAAAGAAGCCATCCATCACCGAAAGTGCTTTGCCGCTTCTGCGACTCTCAGCCATCAGATCTCCCCAGCGTACTGCGATGGCTTGGTCAATTGACAAAATCCGACTGCCAAAGCGTGCCGGCAGATCGTTGCCAATCCAGTCGGCCAAAGCATCACGTCGGCGCCCGGCGCTCAT
>JAFAQA010000093.1 GCA_019246665.1 Hyphomicrobiales bacterium | reverse complement strand
CGGAAGAGGCGCGCCTCACTCGAGCCGGCCGGCCGCGTGGGCGAGGATCGTGTAGACCTTGCCGGTGTCGGAGGTCAGGTAGCCGCGCTGTGACGCCGGATCGCGCGCCACCTCCGCCAATAGCCGCTCGAACTCCTCGATATAGCGGTGAGCGGCGTCACGGAAAGCGTCGTCGCGGCGATATTTGCGCTTGATCTCATCGTACATCTGTTGGCCTTGCGCGGTGTACATCGAGCGGTTGAAGACGCCTTGTTCGCCGGCTTGATAGCGATCCCACATCTTCGCGGCCGCGTCGTGGTCGATCATCCTGGCAATGTCGATGGCAATCGTGTCGAGTGAAGCCAGCGACGGTTGCGCCGGAGTCGGGGAGGGTGTCTCCGATGTCGGTCCGGCCGGCTGGCGGTTCGTAGCCGTGGGAAGCGGCTCTTCACGCGAGGCGCGCGACAAGAGATCCGAAAGCCAGCCGCTGCGCGGCAACCCGTCCTGCCGCGGTTCTGCGGCTTCCGCGCGCCGCTCGCGCGCGACCGGCGCAGTGGCTGTCGTGGGGCGCCGTTGCGGCTCCGTTCCGCCCGAGCGGCCGTTCGCCGTCGCGCGTGGCGCGGCGCCTCCGCCGATGGCTTGCGCCGGGCGCGCCTCGCGCGGCTGGGGGATGTTCGTGGAGGGGGGCTCGACGGCATCGAGGCTCGATGCGGATCGCGTTGCGATCGCGGTCAATTCGTTGAGCACCTTGATCTGCTCGCCGACGACGCGGCGCATTTCGCCGGCCGAGGCTTGCGTCTCGCGCGGCAACTCGACGAGGCCGCGGTGAAGCTCCGCCCGGGTGCTCTCCATCTCGCGCTGGATCTGCGCCGTGATCTGGCGCATCTCCCCCGCGGCGTCGCGGAAACGGGAGGTCGCCTGGCCGAACGTCTCGTTCATGTCGCTCATGACCGACTCATAGGCCTCGCGCAACGCCGTTGCGGTGCGCTCGCGCTCCGCGCCGGCGCTCGAGCGGATATGCGTGAACTGCTCGTTGATCGCCGCCACGGAAGCGCGCGCATTCTCGCTGAGCGTGTCGCCGATGCGCCGAGCCTTTTCCTCGGCGGCGCCAAGTGAATCCTCGATCAGCTCCCGGAAGGCGGACGTGACCTTCTCCAGCTCCTCGCTGCGGTCGCCGATCGAGACGGTGAGGTTCTCCAGCGCGTCGCGCTTCGAGGCGAGCGAGCGCGCTATGCGCGACTCGACGCGCTCGAGAAGATCTGCCGCTTCGTTCCAGCCGCGCGTCTGCGCCTCCGTCGCATCCGCGAGCGCATGGGCCTGGCTCTCGAGCTTTTCCAGAAGTGTTTCGGCGTTGCGCAGCGTCGAGCTCGACACCGAATTGAGCGCACCCACCTGGTCGGCCACCCGCGAAGCGGCGCGATTGGTTTCGGAGACGATGCCGCCGAGTAGGTATTCGAGGTCCTTGAGGCGCTTGGCGAGACCCGCCTCGAGCGCGCCGAGGCTCTGGCCCGCGCCAGACATGATCTGCTGCAACAGGCCGTTCGCGGCGCTCAGACGGTCGAGAATGCCGCCGATCTCGCCGCGCACGGTCTCATGCGCATTGGCGAGAGCATCGATCGAATGGCGCGTCGATTCATCGACTGTGCCCCGCAATTCGGCCGCGGACCGCGCCACGCTTTCCGAGAAGTCGCGAACGCCGCCTTCGAAGCTGTCGACCAAGGTGGTCGCACCGCGGTCGAGCGTATCCGCGGCCGTGGCGCTGGCGCGCTCGATATCGACCTTGATCGAGATGAGCCGCTGTGTGAGGTTCTCCGTGAGCGCCGAGCCAGTGCCGTCGAGAAGACGCACGAACTGCTCGCCCCTTTCATTGAGCGCGGCGGAAAGGCCGTTGATTCTGTCGCCTACCCTCGCGTCGAATTGCGAAATCTGATTTTCGAAGGCGCTTCCGAGCTCCTCGACGCGCGTGCCAAGCACCGCATTGACCTCGCTGGTGCGTGTCGACAGGACACCCGAGATGTCCTCGAGCTTGCCGTCGACCGTGGTCTCGAGCCGATCGATCTGCCGATCCATTGCCTGGGTGAGGTCTGCGGCTCGTGTGCCAAGCAATTCCAGGCGCGAATCCACGCGGTCTGAGAGCTCGTGCACTTGCCGATCGAAGCCGCTCGTCAGGCCGCTGATGCGCCCATCGAGGAGCTGCAATTGTCCTTCGATGTTCTGCGTCAACCCGTTCACCTGACGATCGAGCGATTGCGACAGGTTGGCCACATGGCCACCAAGGGCGCCGACCTTCTGATCGACTGTCGTCGACAGTCGCTCCGTCTGCTCGTTGAACAACCCTGCGATTTCCGTGGCACGATCGCCAAGCCGCGCATGGATGTCGTCCGTGTGCGTGCGCAAGCTCGTCGACAAGTTTTCGAGCCGCCCGACGACCTCGTTCTGAAAGCGCGCGACGCCGGTGTCGAACGCGTTCGCAAGCTCGGAAGAACGGGTGCCAAGGAGCTTGTTGAGGTCGTCGGCCCGCTCGGACAAGAAGACCGTCTTCTCGCCGATGACCTTGCCCGCATCGGTCAGGGTCGCCTCGAGCTGCGCGGAAGCATTGCGGCCGCTTTCGGCGATGGCGCGGGCCACCTCGATCGTGCGGGCTTTCAGCCCCTCGGTGAAGACGCCAGCGTGCTTTTCCAAGGTGCCGTCGATGCGGCCGATGAGGCCGTCGAGCGAGCTCACGATCTCGCCCGTCCTCGCGTTTGCGCGCTGCTCGAAGGTCGAGATCTGCTCTTCCATTGCCTGAGTGGCCTCGCGCGTATGGTTGGTGAGGCGCCCGACGAGCCCATCTCCATGGGTCGTCAACAAATTCTCGATGGAGCCGAGCTTGGTGGAGACGATGTCGGTGAACACCGCGGCGTCCGCCGCGATCTTCTCGGCGAGCGAGCCACCGCGCACCACGATCGCATCCTCAAAGGCATTGAGGTGCCCGGTAAGCGTCTGGGAAAGCTTGTCCGAATGCCCGGCCAAAGTGGTTTCGGCCTTCGAGGTCTTCTCGTCCATGGTGGCCGCGAGCTTGTCGCCGAGTGCTGCGAGCCTCTCCTCCAAGGCACCGCCGCGACCTGTGACCGTCTCCTCGATTCTGTCGCCTGTCGCGGCGAGACGTTCGCTGAGCGCATCTCCGCCGCTGACGATCGTCTGGCTGATGCGCTGGCCCGTTTCGTCGAGGCGTCCGGTCACCTCGCTGACGCGCGTGCCGAGTTCGGTGACGATCGACTCGCCGATCGAACGCAAATCCTCTCTCACCTCGACCGAGCGACCGACGAGTCCCTCGATGATACCTCTTCCGGTATCAGCAAGGCGGTCATTGACCGCGTTCGCGCCCTCATTGAGCGCGTTGGCGAGAAGATTGCCCGTGTTGTTCAGGCTCTGATGCATGTCGCCGCCCACGCGATCGAGATGGGCGACGAGGCTCGTGCCCGTCTCGTCGAGGCGCGTGACGACATTGCCGCTCACACGTTCGAGCGAGCCAGCAACATCGGTGCCGATCTGCGCAACCTGCTCGGCGACGCGCGTGCCGGTGGTCTCGAGCCGGGTCGTGAGGTCGCTGCCTTGGCGGTCGAGCGAACCGCTCAACGCGACGCCGACTTCCGCGAGCTGTTGCGTCACCCGCGTGCCGGTGTCCTCGAGGCCGCGAGTCACCGATTCCCCGCGCGTCACGATCTCCTGCGAGATGCCGCCGGTGATCGAGGCCAGGCGATCGGTGACGTCCTTCGAGCGGCGCTCCATCTCGGCGGTGATCGCATCGCCAGAGACGGCGAGCTGACGACCGACGGAATCGGTCGCGGCCAAGAGACGCTCGGTGAGCTCGGTCCCGCGTGCGCCGATCTCGGCCATGATGCGCTCGCCGGCTTGGCCGAGCGCGGAGGTCACGAGCTCGCTGCGGCCATGCAGCGTCTCCACGACCCTCGTCCCGGTGTCGTCGAGCGAGCCGGTCAATTTCGCCGTCGCCGCGGAAAGCTCCGTCGAGAGCTTGAGATGCGTATCCGCGATGACGTCGCGCACACGTTCCGAATGGGTGGCGATGCCTTCACGTTGCGTGATGAGCTCGTCGATGAGCGAGCGGATGCGAAGCTCGTTTTCGCCATAAGCGCGCTCGAGCGTGGAGATCTCGCGGTGCACCAGCGATTCAAGCTCCGTCGCTCGCGCCATCGCCCGCTCGATCCCGTCATTCATCGCGACGACCTCGCGCCGGATCGCGGTGCTGACGCTCACCACCGCATCCTGGGCGGAGACCTGCGGATCAGCGAGGCGGAAGGCAATTTGAGAGAGCGAACGCGCGGTGAGCCCGAGCTCCGAAGAACGGCGGAACAGGCCGGCAAGCACAAGGAAAAAGATGATCGGGCCAATGAGGAGCGCGAGGGCGAAGCCGAAGGTCGGCGTCTCGAGCCGTTCGATCAAGGCCGCCTGATCGGCAATACTGCCGAGCCCAAGCCGCCACCATACGAGAGCGCCGACCGCGATCGCCCAGAGGATGGAAGCGATCATCGCGAGCAGCATCGGACGCGAGGACGGCTTGGCCTGCATCGTCCGCAAGAGGTTGCCGATCACCTCGCGATCATCATTGGCAGCGGCCGTCGGAGCGAGCTCGCCTGCGCGCGGCCGAACGTCGGCGTTGCGCCCGTTCTCGATCGATTGTTCGGAGGCGGGCGAGGGGCTGGGCGCCGCGTAGGACAAAGGGGCTTCAGGCGGGGCCGGCCTCGGCAAGGGATTCGGCGCCGGATGGCCTCGGGCTTCAGGGGCAGGTCGGCGGACCGAGATGATGTCGGATGTCGCTTCGGGCAGGCGCGGCTCGGCCGAGGGCGCAGTACCCTTAAGCGCTTCTTCGATCGCGCTCAGGGCCGCCTGCGTCTGGTCATCGAGCTTCGGTTTCGTGCTCATACGCTACACCTCGTAGCGCCCAGTCCGGCCGCGAGGAACATCGCCGCTGGTGGACGCATATATTTGCCGCGGCGCCCCTTTTTTCCGGGCGGGAGCGCAACTGTGCACAGCCCCGTTAACCAAGTCAGTGTAAAGCGCGCAGGCAAAATTTGAAACCCGCCTCGGATCTGCTTCGCAAAACGTCGTTAACGGACGAGCAACCATGACGCCGGGGGGGCCTGGAAAGTCACGGTTCGAACGCCACAATAGGCGGGATTGAGCGCGCGAGCGGCTCTTTTGAGGGCAAAACCCATGAAAGCCGAGGAAATTAGCCAAGACCGGGGTCGATCGGAAGGGTTGGGGTCTTCGGCGCCCGAGGCAACTCCAAGGCCGTTGCTCGACACTTCATACCTTGAAGCCCAGGTCTGTGGGGACCCGCAACTCGCTCAGGAGCTGTTGCGGCTTTACGCGGAAAGCCTCATCGAGCTTGCACCCGTTGTTCGAGGCGAGCCCGGACGAGCCCGCTGCGAGGCGGCGCATAAGCTGAAAGGAGCCTCTCTGGCCGTTGGGGCGTTTGCGCTCGCGCGTCTCTGCGAGCACCTCGAGAAAGAGGTCGCCGCCGCTGCGGCGTCCCTGCCATCGGTCATCGAGATCGCGTGCCCGGAGCCGCTGCGCGGCGAAGTCGCCCTCGCGCTCGAGGCAACGCAAAGGCGCATCACGGAGCTCCTGGAGCCCGGCCGTGCTTGATCGTTTCAGAGCTCGAGCCGGCTCGCGGCCGCCACGCCCGGACGAATAGTCCGGATTATTTCCGCATGCTTCTTCCCGCTTTTTCCGAAAGCTCTGCGTCGGGCATCGGCTCCTTGCTTGCGCTTGCGTGACGGCTATGCCAATTCGGCTCCCACCTTCCTGGTTGCGCGAATGGCGGGCGCCAGCGCCTTCTTGCCGATCCGAGAGAAAGTTTGATGCCGAAGATTACCTACGTGGATAACGACGGGACACAGCGAGTCGTGGAGGCCAAGCTCGGGGCGACCGTGATGGAGACCGCCATCGAGCATGGGGTGCCGGGCATCGTGGCGGAATGTGGAGGAGCCTGCGCTTGTGCCACCTGCCATGTGCATGTCGCCCCGGAATGGCAAGAGACCGTGGGAGCACCCGAAAGCATGGAAGAGGACATGCTCGATTTCGCTTTCGACGTGCGGCCAACCTCTCGCCTTTCCTGCCAGATCAAGGTCACCGAAGCGCTGGATGGACTAGTGGTGCACACACCCGAGCGCCAGGGTTGAGATGGGGCTTGAGGCGTGCGCAGTTTCCCGGCTTTTTGCCGCGATCTCTCCGCAGCGCGCCTTGCGAGCACATAAGCCTCTTCTTATATCGCGAAGGACGCCGGTAAGACCGGCACTCCGGTCCGGGGCGCAAAGCGTACTGTCTCGGCGGAGCCCATGCCCGGCTGCTACGGGGCCGGGCGATCTGCTTTCTAGATTCAAGGGATCTTATCATGGGTAAAGTCATCGGCATTGACCTCGGCACCACGAATTCCTGCGTGGCGGTGATGGACGGCACGACGCCGAAGGTCATTGAGAATTCAGAAGGGTCGCGGACCACGCCTTCCATCGTGGCCTTCACGGACGATGGGGAGCGGCTCGTGGGCCAGCCGGCCAAGCGCCAGGCGGTCACCAATCCGGAACGCACTTTCTTCGCCATCAAGCGCCTCATTGGACGCACCTACAACGATCCGATGACGCAGAAGGACAAGTCGCTCGTCCCCTATAAGATCATCAAGGCCGCCAATGGCGATGCCTGGGTCGAGGCGGACGGCAAAGCCTATTCACCCTCACAGATTTCAGCATTCGTCCTGACCAAGATGAAGGAGACGGCGGAAGCCCATCTCGGCACGCCTGTCACTCAGGCCGTGATCACTGTGCCGGCCTATTTCAACGACGCGCAACGTCAGGCGACGAAGGACGCCGGCAAGATCGCCGGGCTTGAGGTCTTGCGCATCATCAACGAGCCCACAGCGGCCGCTCTCGCCTATGGTCTCGACAAGCGTAAGTCCGGCACGATCGCGGTCTACGACCTCGGCGGCGGCACTTTCGACGTCTCCATCCTGGAGATCGGCGACGGTGTCTTCGAGGTGAAGTCGACGAATGGCGACACCTTCCTCGGCGGCGAGGATTTCGACATGCGTCTCGTCGAATATCTCGCTGGCGAATTCAAGAAGGAGCAGGGGATTGATCTGACGAAGGACAAGCTGGCGCTGCAGCGTCTCAAGGAGGCTGCGGAGAAGGCGAAGATCGAACTGTCCTCCGCCACCCAGACCGAGATCAACCTTCCCTACATCACTGCCGACGCGACGGGTCCGAAGCATCTCACCTTGAAGCTCTCGCGCGCCAAGTTCGAATCGCTGGTGGATGACCTCATCCAAAAGACGGTGGAACCTTGCCGCAAGGCGCTGAAGGACGCCGGCCTCTCGGCCGGCCAGATCGACGAGGTCGTGCTTGTCGGTGGCATGACTCGAATGCCGAAGGTTCAGGACGTGGTGAAGCAGTTCTTCGGCAAGGAGCCTCACAAGGGGGTGAACCCCGATGAGGTCGTCGCCATCGGCGCGGCCGTCCAAGCCGGCGTGCTTCAGGGCGATGTGAAGGATGTGCTGCTTCTCGACGTGACGCCCCTTTCGCTCGGCATCGAGACTTTGGGCGGCGTGTTCACGCGCCTCATCGATCGCAACACCACCATCCCGACCAAGAAAAGCCAGGTGTTCTCGACCGCGGAGGACAATCAGACGGCGGTCACCATTCGCGTCTTCCAGGGTGAGCGCGAGATGGCGGCCGACAACAAGCTGCTCGGCCAGTTCGATCTCGTCGGCATCCCGCCGGCGCCGCGCGGCGTGCCTCAGGTCGAGGTGACGTTCGACATCGACGCGAACGGCATCGTCAATGTCTCGGCCAAGGACAAAGCGACGAATAAGGAGCAGCAGATCCGCATACAGGCCTCAGGCGGCCTTTCCGACGCCGACATCCAGAAGATGGTCAAGGATGCCGAGGCCAATGCTGCCGAGGACAAGAAGCGTCGCGAGCTCGTCGAGGCGAAGAACCAGGGTGAATCCCTCGTCCATTCGACCGAGAAGTCGGTGAAGGAGTTCGGCGACAAGGTCTCTGCCGAGGACAAGTCGGCAATCGAGAGCGCGATCGAGGCGCTCAAGACCGCGCTGGGCGGGGACGATGTCGAGGCGATCAAGTCGCGCACCAACGAGCTCTTGCAGGCCTCGATGAAGCTCGGCGAGGCGATGTACAAGGCGAGCCAGGCCGAAGCGCAAGGTGGCGCGGAGGCCGGAGCGGGCGAGCAGGGCGCGAAGAAGGACGATGTCATCGACGCCGAATTCAAGGAAGTCGGCGAGGACGACAAGAAAAAGAGCGCCTGACGGTCCGGCGCGAGGTCAAGATGCAAGATCGCATCCCGCGCTCCGCATGGATAAGTTCGTCAGGTCGGGCGGATTCGAGAAGATGACGGCCGTGGATGATGAGGCGCCACGGCCGCCTCGCACTCTTCGCCGCCTTAAGGCTTTCGCAAGCCCGGATGCTTTAAAAAAAGGCGCGGCGCCGGTGGTCCGGGCCCGAAAAATGGTCCCTATTCGGCGGACGAGGCCTGACCACAACTCAATAATGTTTGCGCATCGATTTTGCCGACCGAGGGGGACAATCCTTCGGCATCGTTCTTGCGATCGGGCCTCGACCGCCGCGCCGAATGAGGTTATCTCATCGACCGCTTTTGCGGTGTCGTTCGGCGTCGAGAAGATGAGTCGGAGTTGCCGGAAGGGCCTCGGCACACCCGCAGAAGCGACTAGGGGCTGAGAGGCAATAATCGTGGCCACGCAGACGATGTCCAAACGCGACTACTATGAGGTCCTCGGCGTTGCGCGCACGGCGAACGAGGTGGAATTGAAAGCGAGCTTTCGCAAGCTTGCGATGCAGCACCATCCGGATCGCAATCCTGGCGACCATGAGGCGGAGTTGCGCTTCAAGGAGATCAACGAAGCCTACCAAGTCCTGGCCGATTCGCAAAAGCGCGCGGCTTATGATCGCTTCGGTCACCAAGCCTTTGCCCAGGGCAATGGCGCGGGCGGTCCGGGCTTCGGGCCGGATTTCTCCGATTTCATGTCGGATATTTTCGACACCTTCTTCGGCGACACGCGGCAGCGCGGCCGCGGTCAAGGACGCGAGCGGGGCGCCGACCGCAGGGCCGATCTCGAGATCACCCTTGAAGAATCATTCAAGGGCAAGACGGCAAAGCTCGATATTCCGACCACGATGCTTTGCGAGAAGTGCTCGGGCTCGGGCGCAAAGCCCGGTTCAAAGCCGCGCAGTTGCGCCACCTGCCATGGCCATGGCCGCGTGCGTTCGACACAAGGCTTCTTCTCGATCGAGCGCGCCTGCCCGACCTGTCATGGACGCGGGCAGACGATCGACAATCCTTGCGGCGCTTGCGCCGGCATGGGGCGCGTGACCCGGGAACGCTCGCTTTCGGTGAATATCCCAGCCGGTGTCGAAGATGGAACGAGAATACGCCTCGCTGGAGAGGGCGACGCCGGCACGCTCGGGGCAGCGTCCGGAGATCTCTATCTCTTCCTTTCGGTGAAGCCTCACCCCTTCTACCAGCGCGACGGCGCCGATCTTTTTTGCCGCGTGCCGATTTCCATGACGACCGCCGCCCTCGGCGGAGACGTCACCGTGCCGACGCTCGATGGCGGACAGGCCAAGCTGCATATTCCGGAAGGGGCGCAAACCGGCAAGCAGTTTCGCTTGCGAGGCAAAGGCATGCCGGTGCTGCGCAGCCGCGATTTCGGCGACCTGCACATCCAGGCGGTCGTTGAAACGCCGCAGAACCTCACCCGGCGTCAGCGCGAATTGCTGATGGAATTCGACAAGGAGAGCTCGAGCGCGACGCAGCCCGAATCGAGCGGCTTCTTCGCCAAGGTGAAGGACTTCTTCGAAGGCCGGTGAAATGTCGGCGAGCCGGCGAGATTTCGGGTCGATCACGCTCAAAGGGGATCGCCTCGACTGATCGCGGTTCAAGTAGGCTCGGCCATGCGCCCTGAGGTTTCGCCTGGTTGCGTGATTGCCTCGATCAGTTTCTCGACGCTTCTCTCCACATCGCTCTCGGAAGTATCCACCACGGCGTCGGCACGCGCATAGAGCGGCTCGCGACTCGAGAGAATGGTCATGAGCTCTGCCATCGCGGCCTTGTCATCGGCCATGGGGCGCAGATCTCCTTGCTCGCGCACGCGGCTCATATGCTCGACGGGCTTTGCCTTGATCCAAACCGTGAAACAGGAAGATCGCAGAAGCTCGAAGGTGACAGGCTCGGCGACGATGCCGCCCGCGGTTGCAAGAATCATCGAGCCCTTGCGCTCGAGAACTTGTTCGAGAGCCGCAAGCTCGAGCCGGCGATATCCCTCCTGGCCATAGAGTGAGAAGACCTCGGCGATCGACAGGCCGGTCTCGCTCTCGATCTCCTTGTTGAGCTCGATGAAGTTCCGGCCGAGGCGCTCGGCAGCGAGACGTCCCAGGGTGGATTTTCCAGCGCCCCTGAGGCCGATGAGTGCCACGCGCGCGATGGAGTCCGAAGGCTCGCCCGGCGGGTTCGGCATTTTCATCCGCTCGCCGGCGAGGAGCGCCTTAGCTGCGCGAATCGCCTCGGGCGACGCACGTCGCAGGAGTTCCCGTATCAAAGCCCATTCCTGCACTTGCGAGGAGGGCTCGCCGATGAGGTCCTCGAGCGGCTTTCCGGTCGCCGCCGCGACCCGGCGCAACAAGGTGATCGAGGGATTGCCGAGCCCGCTCTCGAGCTGCGCGATATAGCGCTCGGAGACGCCTGAAACCCGGCTGAGCGTCTTGCGCGACATGCCGCGAAGCGCCCGCATGCGCCGCACCCTCTGCCCGAGCTCAGCCAAAAAGGCGTCGTCGCGGCTGCGTTGTCGGCTCGTCCCGCTCTCATTTGCAGCGGCGCCACGGCGCGGAGTGTCCGAGTTCCCGGCCTCGCTTGGCCCATCAAGCCTTCGTTCTTCGGGCGACGTGGAAGCGCCGGCGAGCTTTGCCTTCATGAGATCATTATGCATTATATTTCCAACTTCGTCGATGGATCAGGAGAATGGTTGACCCAACTTTTCGCCTCATTGGCATGCTCCACCGCACTAGACGAGTGACGAAACATGAAATATAGTGCATGAAGTTGAGGTTGGGAGAGAGCAATGGCCGAGGGCGAGCGCAAATTGGCCAATGGCCGCGAGCGCATCGAATTCTCCACCGAGCCCGCGCGCTACCGGCATTGGAAATTGTCGGTCGACGGCGACATCGCCACGCTTCTCATGGATGTGGATGAGAATGGAGGCTTGTTCGAAGGCTATCAACTCAAGCTGAATTCCTATGATCTTGGCGTTGACATTGAACTCGCCGACGCCTTGCAGCGCCTGCGTTTCGAGCATCCTGGCGTGAAGGTGCTGGTCTTGCGTTCTGCTAAGAACCGGGTGTTTTGCGCTGGCGCCAATATCCGCATGCTTGCCGGCTCCTCGCATGCCCATAAAGTGAATTTCTGCAAATTCACCAACGAGACCCGGAACGCCTTCGAGGATGCGAGCCAGTTCTCCGGGCTCCCGACGATTTGCGTGATCAATGGCACGGCCGCGGGCGGGGGCTACGAGCTCGCGCTCGCGGCCGATCACATCATTCTGGTCGATGACGGCTCAGCCTCGGTCGCCCTCCCCGAGGTGCCCTTGCTCGCGGTGCTTCCGGGCACGGGCGGGCTCACGCGCCTTACCGACAAACGCAAGGTTCGCCGTGATCGCGCCGACGTATTCTGCACCACGGAGGAGGGCGTGAAGGGCAAGCGCGCCGTCGAGTGGCGCCTCGTCGACGAGACGGCGGCGAGCACGCGACTTGAATCAGTGATCGCCGAGCGCGCGCGCGAATTCGCTGAAAGGTCGCCGCGTATCGCCAATGGAGCGGGGATCATCCTCAGGCCTCTCGAAAGGCGAAGGGTGGCCGACGCAATCGAGTACGATCATGTGTCGGTTGCCTTCGACAGGGCCGAGCGTCTCGCTTCAATCATCCTTCGAGGCGCGGAGAGCCCTGCGCCCGCGACGACCGAGGAGATGGTCGCGCTCGGTGCGAGCTTCTGGCCGTTGAAGCTTGCGCGCGAGCTCGATGACGCCATCCTCGACATCCGCAACAATGAATTCGAAGTCGCCGCGATCCTCTTCAAATCGAGCGGAGCGATTAAAAATGTGCTGGCCTATGACGCCTTCCTCGAGCAGCATCGCGAGCATTGGCTCGGACGCGAAATCAGGCTTCTGTGGAGGCGCGTGCTGAAACGCCTCGACATGACTTCGCGGACACTCGTCGCGCTCGTCGAGCCGGGTTCCTGCTTTGCCGGAACGCTCGCCGAAATCGTGTTCGCTGCCGACCGCTCCTACATGTTCATCGATGAGCGAGAGGGTGATAACCGTGAGCCGGCGCAACTTGCGGTCGCCGAATGCAATTTCGGCCTCTATCCGATGGCGAACGGACTCACGCGGCTGCAAACGCGTTTCCTCGCCGATCCCGAGGATGTCGAGCGTGCGAGAAAGAAGCTCGGCGAGACCATCGACGCCGAAGAGTCGCAAGAGCTCGGCCTCGTCACCTTCGCGCTCGACGATATCGATTGGAATGACGAGATCAGGGTCTTCCTCGAGGAGCGCCGGAGCTTCTCGCCGGACAGCCTCACCGGGCTCGAGGCCAATTTGCGCTTCGGTGGGCCCGAGACGATGGAAAGCAAGATTTTCGCGAGACTGAGCGCTTGGCAGAATTGGATCTTCCAGCGCCCGAATGCGGTCGGCGAGGAAGGTGCGCTGCGCCGCTACGGCACGGGCCAGAAGCCCGCGTTCGATCCTCGACGGGTGTAAAAATCATGAAGAGTGAAGGGTGAAGCGTGAAGAGTGAAGCTGAGATTTTCTTCTCACTATTCACTATTCCTATTCACTTTCGCTGCCTGTAGGAGCCGAAAAGAATGATCGATATTCAGAAGGTCGACTATTCGACGCAAATTCCAAACAATGTCGGCCTCACCGAGGACCGTCAGGTGTTGCGAGCCCTCGAGCGCTGGCATCCCGGCTATCTCGACTGGTGGCAGGACATGGGGCCTGAGGGTTTCCAGGAGGCGCTCGTCTATCTTCGCACCGCCGTCTCCGTCGATGCGAAAGGCTGGGCGAAATTCGACTATGTCCGCATGCCCGAATATCGCTGGGGCGTGCTGCTTGCGCCAAAGGAAGAGGAGCGCAAGGTCAATTTTGGGGCGCATCTCGGTGAGCCCGCCTGGCAGGAAGTGCCTGGCGAATATCGCGCCATGCTGCGACGCCTGATCGTGGTGCAAGGGGACACGGAGCCGGCCTCCGTCGAGCAGCAGCGACATTTGGGCAAGACCGCGCCCTCCCTCTATGACATGCGCAACCTTTTCCAGGTGAATGTTGAGGAAGGACGCCATCTCTGGGCGATGGTCTATCTCCTTCATAAATATTTCGGGCGCGACGGGCGTGACGAGGCAGACGAGCTGTTGCGCCGCCGTTCGGGTTCCGAGGACGCGCCGCGCATGCTCGGCGCGTTTAATGAGTCGACGCCCGATTGGCTCTCCTTCTTCATGTTCACCTTTTTCACGGATCGCGACGGCAAGATGCAGCTCGAATCGCTCGCGCAATCGGGGTTCGATCCGCTCTCGCGCACCTGCCGCTTCATGCTGACCGAGGAAGCGCATCACATGTTCGTCGGTGAGACCGGCGTCGGGCGCACCATTCAGCGCACTTGCGAGGCGATGAAGGACGCCGGCATCGAGGATCCGAGCGAGACCGAGAAGGTGCGCGCCCTCGGTGTGGTGGATTTGCCGA
>JAFAQA010000047.1 GCA_019246665.1 Hyphomicrobiales bacterium | reverse complement strand
AAGGGGCGCCGTCGCTCCTCCTGCGTCATCGGAACATGGATCGCTTAAGGTCATCAAAGAATCCCAGCCGCCGCGCGTTTGAGCGTTATCGTCCCATTAGAGCCCGGTGAGGTTGCTCCCTTGAGCACGTAGTGGATCGGTTCCAACGGATGGTCCCCATCCGATGTATCCACGATGTTACGGCTTTGTGGTGAGGCCTTTCCTGAATGGGAACCGTTTGTCGGGGCCGGACCACCAGCTTCGAAGTGCCCCGGCCGGATCAAGCCGCCAAGCCGCAACTAATGCACACCCCAGATCTCAAGATAGTGCTTCTTATAATCGTTGCTGGGGATGAACGTATTCTGGTCTCCTCCTTCGGAGTGGATGTTTTCCTTTGTTACGAGGAAGGGGGGCTGCACGAAGCCGCTCGGCGGCTCGTTGTGAAACGCGCGGTTGAGCTCGTCGATCGTCTGCCAGGCCTGCAGCTCAATGGGCTCCGACACGGTGACCAGTTGATACTGACCGCCCTTTCGGATGCGGTCATAGGCCGAGCGGTTGCCGTCAGCCGCAATCAGCTTCACCGCGGCGGGGTCGACGCCGCCGGAGCGTAAGACCGGAACCGCGAAATCCCAATCGTTGTCGCCGACCGAGGTGGCATACAGCGGCAGGCCAAAACGCTGTACCCAGCTCGTGGTGAGTTGGGGTTGGCGTTGCGCCGCTTCGGAAGCAGGAGAGTTGACGTAATCTAGAACCTTACACCCGCTACATTTCTCGAACTCGGTCTTGGTCGCCATCGACTTGACCTGAGCAATCGCGTACTCATTGTGGCTAAGGATGACGACGCGAGCAGTTCCGTTTGAATCGGCGATTGCCCAGTCGGCTTCGGCCTTGCCGATCTCCCGCGGATCTTCCTGAATGTTGACGAAAAGATTGATGTCAGGTTGCGGCCCCGGATAGCCTGCCGCATGCAGGCCGACAAATTTGACGCCCTGTGCCATGCCCGCTTTGATCGGATCCTGAAGGCTTGCAGCGTCCGCAAAAAGCGCGATGCCGTCCGGCTTCAAGGCGATGGCCTGGTTCATGCCCGCGAGCCAAGAGGTCGGGCTGCCTTTGCCGTCGATTATAGTCACGCTCCAGCCCAGTTTCTCGCCTGCCTGCTTGATGTACACCCCGTAGAGGTGGGAGATATCGTTTTGCTCATCACCCGATAGAAAGACGACCTTCTTGCCGGTCTCCGGCTTGGGCGCCTTGGTTGGCCCCTCCCAACTGGTCTGCGGACCGGCATATTTGGTAACCGCCGCCTTGGCATCGGACACGGCATCGGCCTGGACGGATGGAACTCCGATCATCGTAAAGAATGCGACCGCGCTTCCGGCGAAGAATGATGTTCGAAAGAAATCAAGGCTCATGGCAGCTCCTTCCTTTTCTCCGCGTTATTCGTGCACATTGATGATCGCCAGCCTCATATCCGGAATACGTCCGCAGGCGACCGCGGCCGCGCATCGCTATCCGACGTCGGTGAGATCGAGCATGTTGAACATCTTCATCGCCTGACCTCGTCCTTCGCCTCGCCGCGTGCCTCGATAGCGTCGAGAAAGGAATACGTTGATTCCGCGGGGATCGCCAGGGCGATATTGGTGATCGGGTGCTCCAACAGCCATGGCCATCAAACAAGGCTGGCGACTTCCGGTCGCCGGGGCGGATTGGCGACGTTCCAGCACCGATACAGCAGTCGATCCACAATCTCCCGAAGATCGGAGATAGGCGCCTCGGACGAGTGTGGCCTTCGGTCCCCGGCGCTCAGCGCAGGGTCACGACCTTCTTCTTGCGCACGCTTTCGTCGGCGGCAAGCACGATGCGAAGGCTGTTCACTGCATCCTCCATGTGGTCGGAAAGGTCGATGTTCTTGCGGATCGCGTTCATGAGCACGAGCTGCTCGCGTTCGCAGAGTTCATCATGGCTCGGCTCATCGTGCATGCGGAAGAGCTCGTCGGCCTTGGCGAGTGAGTTGTCCTTGTTAAGCTTCGAATGGTGGAGACGGATCGCGTTCGTCTTCGTGTGCGTGTCGATGTCGGCCGACGTCGTGTCGCTCGCCCCCTCGCCGGCACCCTTGCCCTGCTCGGCCATGACGATGCTGGCGCAACCTTTGGGGCCGACCACGTCCTTCACGAAGTAGGCAACCTCGCTCATCATCGGGCCCCAGCCCGCCTCGTACCAACCGACCGATCCGTCGTCGAATTCGACGTGCAGGTGGCCGTAATTGTAGGTCTTGACGTCCTTCGTCAGATGCGCGCCGATGCCGTGGACGCGCACCGGCTTGGCGCCGGTCATTTGGCACATCACGTCGACATAGTGCACGCCGCAATCCACGATCGGCGGCAGCGATTTCATCAGGTTCTTGTGCCAGGTCCAGGCGTCGCCGATCGATTGTTGGTTCAGGTTCATGCGCATGACGAGCGGCTTGCCCAGCCCCTTGGCGAGCTCGGTAAACTTCACCCAGGAGGGATGAACGCGCAGGATGTAGCCGATGACGAGCTTCTTGTCGGCGCTGCGCGCCGCGGCGACGACGCGCTTTGCGTCTTTCACCGTCTCGGCGATCGGCTTTTCCATGAAGACGTGCGCGCCCGTCTTGAAGGCGCGGATGGCGTAATCTGCATGCGTATCGGGCCAGGTGTTGATCGAGACGACATCGGGCTTCAGCGTCTCGAGCGCCTCGCCGTAATCGGCAAAGCGCGGCACATTCGACCAGCGCACCGGCAGGTCGGTGCGCTTGGCGATCCGTCGAGCGCAGAGGCCGGCGAGCTCGAACCCGTCGATCTTGTCGTAGGCGCGGGCGTGCGAGGCGCCCATATTGCCGACGCCGACCACTAGCACGCGCAGTGCACCGTTCTTCTTCGCTTCTTCGTTCGGCCTTTTGTTCGTCTTCCTGGCCATGACTTTCCTCCCCTTGCAGCCTTTGACGCACTCGCCCGAGAAACCCGTCTTATACTAGGGAAACGACGGTGCCTCCAGCAGGCGCATATGGCCGGCCGATGCGCCTGAAGAGATGCAGGAAATACCTCGTGTCACTTGACCCGCTCGGCATCCGAGTCTTAAATTTTGCTTTTAAGGCAGTTGCGATTACCGTGTGGGAAACCATGGACACAGCTCACGCTGCCTTGCGGACATCGCCTCATCCGCTCGATCCATTGTCGACCACCGAGATCGCTCTTGCGACCGCGATCGTGCGGGCTTCGCACGACCTGAACGCGGGAATGCGGTTCGAGACCGTCGTCTTGCACGAGGATTTTGAAGCGGTCGAGCCTGCGACGCGACGCGCCTTCGTGTCCTTCTACGACATCACGACAGGCAAGCTTTTCGAGGCGGTGGTCTCGCTCACTGGCGCTACCGTCGATAGCTGCGTGACGCGACCAGGCGCGCGACCACGAATCGCGCCGGAGGAATTCCTGCTGGCCGAGCAGATCGCCAAGTCGCACCCCGATTTTCGCGCGGCGCTCGCCAAGCGGGGCATCACCGACATGTCGCTGGTGTGCAGCGACCCTTGGTCTTGTGGCGTGTTCGGGCATCCGGATGAGATCGGTCGCCGGCTCATTCAAACGATCACCTGGGTACGCAACCACCCTCACGACAACCAATATGCTCACCCGGTCGAGGGATTGAGCGCGCTCGTCGACATTGATCGCGGCGAGGTGCTGCGGATCGACGATTTCGGCGTCGTTCCGGTGCCGCGCGAGGAGGGCAATTTCGCCGCGGGTTTCCAGCAGAGCTGGCGAACGGATCTCAAGCCCATCGAAGTCATCCAGCCGCAAGGCCCCAGCTTCACGGTCGATCGCTGGCGCGTCGAGTGGTGTGGCTGGCGGTTCCGCGTCGGCTTCACGCCGCGCGAAGGGCTGGTGCTGCACGACCTGAGCATCCGCGATGCCGGCGCGTGGCGCAGCGTGCTGAGGCGCGCATCGCTTGCCGAGATGGTGGTGCCGTACGGCCACCCGAGCGGTGTGCATCCGCGCAAGAACGCCTTCGATTGCGGCGAGTACGGGATTGGCGTGCTGGCGAACAGCCTGGCGCTCGGCTGCGATTGCCTGGGCGCCGTGCACTATTTCGATGCCGTGGTGAACCGGATCGACGGCACCGCGCAAACCATTCCGAACGCGATCTGTCTACACGAGGA
>JAFAQA010000065.1 GCA_019246665.1 Hyphomicrobiales bacterium | reverse complement strand
TGCATCGGCTCTCCGGCGTCGGGCTCGCGATCTTCCTGCCGCTGCACTTTCTGGCGCTCGCGACCTCGCTCAAGGGCGCGGACGCGCTCGAAAGCTTTCTCGCCTTGACGCGAAATCCCGTCATCAAGGCGGCCGAATGGGGGCTCGTCACCGCGCTTGCCCTGCATCTTGGGCTGGGTTTTCGCCTTCTCGCGATCGAGCTTCTCGGCTGGCGGGAACGCAGCGCAGCGATCATTCCGGCGGCCTTTGCGGCCGCGATCGCGATTGGCCTCCTCTTCGTGCTCAACGCCGGATAGAGTTTGAGCCTCACCTTGGCGAGCCTTGCCGTCGTCTGGCTCGGCGGCTTCCTCGGCGCGCTCGCGGCGGGTGGCTCCGGCTTCGCCTTCGCGCTCGTCGCCTCCGCCATCTGGCTGCATGCCTTCGACCCGCCGCATATGACAGGGCTCATCGTCGCGTGCAGCACGCTCATCCAGATCGTGCTCTTCGTGCCCGTTTGGCGCCAGGTTCAGATGGCGCGGCTTTGGCCCTTTCCCATCGGGGCGCTCGCCGGCGTGCCGCTCGGCGCAACGCTAGTGACGAGCGCACCGACCGGAGCCATCAAGGCGGTACTCGGCATCTTCCTCCTCGCCTATGGGACTTACGCCTTTCTCGCACCGCGGCTCCCGCGCCTGGATTTCGGCGGCACGCCCGCCGATGCGGCGATCGGGTTCATGGGCGGAGTGCTCGGCGGGATTGCCGGCTACTCCGGCGTGCTGCCGACGCTTTGGACGCAGCTGCGGGGTTGGCCGAAGGAGGTCGCGCGCGCCGTCTATCAGCCTTTCATCCTTTTTGCCCATGCGCTTACGCTTGTGAGCCTTGGCACGGCCGGCATCGATCGCTCCACACTCGCCTTACTCTTCGCGAGCCTTCCGGCGCTCGCGGCCGGGGCATGGCTCGGTTGGCGGATTTACGGCAGGCTCGACGAACGACGCTTTCGCAAGGCGCTCGCGGCCCTCATCGCTCTTTCAGGCCTCTTCCTCGTTCTATTTTGAAAGCCATATTGGGCTTCAAGGGCGTGACAAGCAGGCCGGTTGCTTTTAGTCAGGCTGATGCCAAGCAAGGCCACGGCGCTTACGGGGTGCCGAACCTTTCGAGTTAACGGCACCCATGAGAGGTGAGGATATCGCGATG
The DNA here is from genome assembly GCA_019246665.1 of Hyphomicrobiales bacterium. Lineage (GTDB taxonomy): Bacteria > Pseudomonadota > Alphaproteobacteria > Rhizobiales > Beijerinckiaceae > GAS188. Next base: position 2,489 of record JAFAQA010000065.1, on the reverse strand, counting down.
GAACTCGACCCGCATGAAATCGGGGAGGTCTGCAAGACGCTCTACATCCGCGCCGTGAAGCTTCTGCCGCGCGACGTGAAGGAGGGCTTTACCGAGCTGCAGCGCCGCGAAACCGACGCGACCGGCCGCGCCATTCTCGGCACCATGGTCGAGAATATCGCGGTCGCCGAGCGGACCCGCAACCTTTTGTGCCAGGACACCGGAATCCCGATCTATAATATTACCATCGGCAAGAATGTCGTGTTCGACGGAGTGGCGCTGAAGGCGGCGATCCGGCGTGGTTGCGAGCGCGCCACGCGTGAGCATCCGCTGCGTTCCTCGGTCGTGCATCCGATCACGCGGCAAAACGAGCAGACCTCTTGCGGTCCGGGCGTGCCGATCATTCACGTCGATTTCGACGAGCGCGAGGAGACGGTCGAGATCGAGATGATCCCGAAAGGCTCGGGCTCGGAGAACGGCTCCTTCCTGCAAATGCTCATTCCGGCCGACGGCGTGAAGGCGGTGAAGCGCTTCGTCATCGACAAGGTGATCGAGCTCGGCGGACGCGTTTGCCCGCCGACGATCGTCGGTGTCGGTATCGGGGGCACCTCCGATCTTTGCGTGCACCTTGCCAAAAGGGCGGCAACACGACCGCTGCGCACGGTGTGCCCCGATCCGGAAGGCGCGAAGATCGAGGCGGAGCTTTCGGAGGCTGTGAACGAGCTCGGCATCGGCCCGCAAGGACTTGGCGGAAGGTCGACGTCCTTCGCCGTGCATGTCGAGGTGGCGGCGACGCACATCACCATGAATCCGGTCGCTGTGAATATCCAATGCCATTCGGCGCGCCGCGCCACGGCGAGGATCACGCCGGGCGGCATTGCCTTCGGCTGAAGACAGATCTTTTGACGCAAAGGCGCGCGATTTTCTTAGGCCCCCGGGCGACGAACGACGAGCGAGCGCTCCATGACCCATCACACCCTCCACCTCCCGATCGGCGAAAAGGAAGCCCGTGCGCTCAAGGCGGGCGACACGGTCACCTTGGAGCGCACGCTCTTCGGCATTCGCGACGCGACGCTCATCCACATGTTCGATCGGGGGCGGCGCACTCGCCTCGATCTCAAGGGACACGCCGTGATCCATACCGCGCCGAACGTGCGCAAGGTCGATGTCTCACCGGAATGCCCATCCGGCTATGAGCCGATCTGCATCGGCACCACGACCTCGATGCGCATGGAGCGTTTCACACAGGGGCTGATGCAGCGCGAAGGCGTGCGCCTCATCATCGGCAAGGGCGGCATGGGCGAGCGCACGCTCGAGGCCTTCCGCGAAATGGGCGGCGCCTATCTCGCGATCGTGGGTGGGGCAGCCGCGCTCGAGACCACCTGGATCGAGGCGATCGAGGATGTGGACCTCGATGACCTCAACCCCGAGAGCCTATGGCGTTTTCGCATCAAGGGGTTCGGGCCGTTGCTGGTCGGCATGGATTCGCATGGAGGCTCGCTCTTCGCGACGGTCGCCAAGGACGTGGCGGCGCGCCGCGCCGCGGTTCTCGAGAAGATCGGAGCTGGCGAGTGAGCGTGACGGCCCACGGCGCCGATCGGCTGCAGCGCATCGACACGGACATCCTCATCCTCGGTGCCGGAGGCGCCGGGCTCTTCGCGGCGCTGCATGCGAAGAAAGCCGCGCCCGAGCTCGAGGTGACGATCGCGGTCAAGGGCTTGCTCGGCAAATGCGGCTGCACGCGCATGGTGCAAGGCGGCTACAACGTCGCGCTCGCGCCGGGCGATTCGGTCGAGCGCCATTTCATGGACACGATCGAGGGCGGCAAATGGCTGAATGACCAGGACCTCGCGTGGCTGCTCGTGACCGGAGCGCAGCGACGCATTCGCGAGCTCGAGACCGAGCTCGGCTGCTTCTTCGATCGCAACCCTGATGGCAGCGTCCATCAGAAGGCATTCGCCGGACAAAGTTTCGACCGCACCGTGCACAAGGGCGACCTCACCGGCATCGAGATCATCAACCGCTTGATGGAACAGGTGTGGCGGCGCGACGTGCGGCGCCCCGAGGACCATCGCGCGCTCGACCTCATCCCCGCCGCCGACGGCTCGGGCCTTTGCGGCGTGCTCATGCTCGACATGCGAAGCGGCGAGGCGCGCTTCATCCGGGCGCGGGCCGTGCTGCTCGCGACCGGCGGCGGACCGACCATGTACCGCTACCACACGCCTTCGGGCGACAAGACTTGCGACGGCCTCGCCATGGCGCTGCGCGCTGGCCTGCCGCTACGCGATATGGAGATGGTGCAATTCCATCCCACGGGGCTTTTAGCGGGCGAGGACACCCGCATGACCGGCACGGTGCTCGAAGAGGGCTTGCGGGGCGCCGGCGGCTGGCTCACCGACAACACCGGCGAGCGCTTCATGCTTGGCTATGATCCAAAGGGCGAGCGCGCCACGCGCGACATCGTGAGCCGCTCGATCATCGATCGCGTGCGCAAGGGATATGCGAGCCGC
>JAFAQA010000196.1 GCA_019246665.1 Hyphomicrobiales bacterium | reverse complement strand
TGCGGCGTCGTTCTCCCTCGCGGTCTTGATCAGCGCCAGCGTGTCCTTGGGAAAGCAAGAGCCACCATAACCGGGGCCGGCATGCAGAAACTTCGAACCGATGCGGTTGTCGAGCCCGATGCCGCGCGCCACCTCCTGGACGTTGGCGCCGACCTTCTCGCACAAATCCGCGATCTCGTTGATGAAGGTGATCTTCGTTGCGAGAAAGGCGTTGCCTGCATATTTGATGAGCTCGGCGGTGCGGCGCGAGGTCACCACCATCGGCGGCTCGTTGAGGAAGAGCGGCCGGTAAAGCTCGGTCATCACCGCCCGCGCTCGCTGATCCTCGGTGCCGATGACGATGCGATCCGGGCGCTTGAAATCCCCGATTGCCGCGCCCTCACGCAGGAATTCGGGATTGGAGACGAGCGCAAAATCCGCATCTGGCCGCACCTCGCGCACGATGCGCTCCACCTCGTCCCCCGTGCCGACCGGCACGGTCGATTTCGTGACCATGACCGTATATCCGTCGAGCGCGTGCGCGATCTCGCGCGCGGCTTCATATACATAGGTCAGATCGGCATGGCCGTCGCCGCGGCGCGACGGTGTTCCGACTGCGATGAACACCGCGTCCGCTTCGCCTACTGCCTTAGGCAGATCCTTCGTGAAGGCGAGCCGCCGAGCCTCGACATTGTCGGCAACGAGCTCCGCAAGCCCCGGCTCGAAGATCGGCATCTCGCCCCGCTGCAGAGCCGCGACTTTACTCGCGTCCTTGTCGACACAGGTGACCACATGGCCGAAATCGGCAAAACAGGCCCCGGATACGAGGCCGACATAGCCCGCTCCGATCATCGCGACACGCATGCGGCTCCCTCCGGCTACCGGATTCAGACGTTAACACTTGGTAGCAATGAAGTGCCCGCTCTCTTGCCCTGTGAATGCGTCGATTTCAATAACGCGCAAGGGTTAGCGCCGCATCAGGATTAACGAGCCGCCAAGATCCCTCGGAATTTCTTCAACAGCTGCGCAAATTGCGCGGCCGCGTCATGAAAAGGCCGAAAAGTTGACATGCGACCGCGTCGCGATGAATCGCCACAGATTCTTTCCCGCGCAAAACGTGACGCGCCTTTTTTTAAACCGTTGCAGTAGGATGGAAAGGCGCGAATCGCGCGACGAGACGAGCCGAGAAGAGGAATGCGTTGCGGGGATCTGATAGAAACGAAACTGCGGATGCGCGTCTGTCCCTCGCAGTCGACGCGAAGCGCACGGTCCTCGTCGGCGATCGACCCTCGACGCGCGGAACGATGCTGAAGCAAATCCTCGGTGTCGGCGGCTGGACGGTCGTGTCGCGCGTCACCGGCCTCATCCGGGACATCGTGATCGCGGCGGTGCTGGGCTCGGGCGTGATGTACGAGGCCTTCGCCTATGCGTTTCGCCTGCCGAATCATTTTCGCGCGATCTTCGGGGAAGGCGCGTTCAATGCCGCCTATGTGCCGAGCTTCGCCAAGGCCGAGGCGGAGGGCGGAAAGGCGGCAACGCATCAGCTTGCGGACGGCGTGTTCACGTTGCTCCTTGGCACGCAAGTGATCATCCTCGTGCTGGCATCGATCTACATGCCGACGCTCGTCAGCCTCATCGCGCCCGGCCTCTCCGAGCACCCCGAAGAGTTCGCGCTCGTGGTGACGCTCACGCGCATCACCTTTCCCTACCTCCTCCTGATCACCCTCGTCACCCAGCACACGGCGACGCTCAATGCCTTGCACCGTTTTGGCGTCGGGGCGGCGGCGCCAATCCTCCTCAATGTTTCGCTCGTCGCCTGTGTCGCCCTTTCTTTCCTGTTTCCGAGCGCCGCACATGCCGCCGCATTCGGCGTCACCTTCTCGGGGGTGCTGCAGCTTATCGCCTTGATGGTGGCGACGAAGCGGGCGAACGCGCTCGCCATGCCGCGGCGGCCGATTTTCGACGACCGCCTGAAGGGCTTCTTCCGCAGGCTCGGCCCGGCGACCATCGGCACTGCCGGGCCGCAGATCGCGATCCTCGCCGACACGGGCTTGTCGTCGTTCCTCGGGCAAGGCGCGATGGCGTCGATCTACAACGCCGACCGCCTTTACCAATTGCCGATCGGCGTGATTGGCATTGCTGCCGGCACGGTGCTCCTCTCGGAGGTGAGTCGGCGCGTCGCGCAAGGGGACATCGAAGGCGCCATTCATGCCCAGAACCGTGCCATGGGCTGGACCTTGATGCTCGCCGCACCGTTCGTCGTCGCCTTCGTGCTGATTCCCGACCTCATCCTCGCGGCCTTGCTGGCGCATGGACGGTTTCATTTCGAGGCGGCGCAAGCGGCAGGAGCGGTGCTCGCCGCCTATGCGATCGGGCTGCCGGCGGTGGTATTGATCCGCTCCGCCGTCTCCTCTTTCCAGGGCCGTGGCGACACGAAGACACCCATGCTCGTTTCCCTAGCGGCGGTCGCGGTGAACGTGCCCCTGAAATTTCTTTTGACTCCATATTTCGGCGCCTCGGGGCTCGCGCTCGCGACCTCGGCCGGCGCCTGGACGAATTTTCTCACGCTTTACCTTCTCGCCCATCGGCAAGGCGTCTCGCGCGCCGATCACGTCTTCACGAAAACGCTCGCCGTGGTGCTTGCCGCCTCCGCGGCGCTTGCCGCCGCGATCTTCATTTGCAATCCCTTCCTCGACGCGTTCACAGCGAAGCTGCCTCATTTGCAACGTGAGACGAGGCTCGCCGCTCTCATCCTCGTCGGGGCCATCGTCTATTCGGGTGTGCTCGTGGCCGGCGCCAGAGCGACCGGATTCTCGCTGCGCCGATAAGAGAAGATCAACAGACGCCTGCACGTTCGCTTCCAAACCTTCATGAGGGCTGGTAACTTCGCAATTGCATGATGGGGCGGCAAAGAGCACATTCCGCAAGGACATAAATGTCTTCGCCATTTTCACCGGCCCAGCCGCGAAGAATATTGCCGGATGGCCCTGCGCTTCTGCATCCCGATCGCCTCTTCCCCATCGAGCCCGAGGCGCGCCGCGTTGCACGGCGCCTTTATGGAAAGGTCAAGGATCTCCCGATCGTTTCGCCGCACGGCCATACGGATCCGCGTTGGTATGCGCTAAACGAGCCTTTTCCCGATCCCGCAACACTCTTCGTCAAGCCCGATCACTACGTCACGCGCATGCTCTACAGCCAGGGCGTGACGCTCGAAGAGCTCGGCATCGCCCGACAGGACGGCAAGCCCGTCGAAGCTGATGCGCGCAAAGTATGGCGACGCTTCGCCGAGCACTATCATCTCTTTCGCGGCACGCCGACACGTGCTTGGCTCGACCACGCCTTCGTGACGCTTTTCGAGCTCGACGAGCGTCTCTCTGCACTAAATGCCGACGCTCATTTCGACCAAATCTCGCAGCTTCTCGCGACGGCGTCGTTCAGGCCGCGCGCCCTTTTCGAACGTTTCAGGATCGAGGCGCTCGCCACGACGGAGAGCCCGCTCGATGATTTGCGCTTTCACAGGATGATCCGCGAAAGCGGCTGGAACGGGCGTGTCATCACGGCCTATCGTCCCGACCCGGTCGTCGATCCGCAATTCGAGGGCTTTGCCGAGAACCTCGAGCGTTTCGGCGAAATCGCCGGCGAGAACGTCGGAAGCTTCGAAGGGTACCTCAACGCCCATCGCAAGCGGCGCGCCTTCTTTGCCGATATGGGAGCGACTTCGACCGATCACGGACATCCGAGCGCGCGCACGGCCGATCTTCCGCGCAGCGAAGCGCAGGCGCTCTACACCAAGGTGCGCAACGGCAGGGCGAGCGCTGAGGATGCGGAGATGTTTCGTGCACAGATGCTCACCGAGATGGCGGCGATGAGCCTTGAGGATGGGCTCGTCATGCAGCTCCATCCGGGCTCTTTGCGAAACCACAATCCGTCGCTGCATGCGAGCTTTGGCCGTGACATCGGTGCCGATATTCCGACGGCAACCGAGTATGCGCGCGCACTGAAGCCGCTCCTTGATCGGTTCGGCAATGCGCGCGGCTTCACCCTCGTCCTGTTCACGCTCGACGAGACCACCTATGGTCGCGAGCTCGCGCCGCTCGCCGGCCATTACCCGTGCTTGCGGCTCGGGCCGCCCTGGTGGTTCTTCGACAGCTACGAGGGAATGAAACGCTTCCGCGAGATCGTGACCGAGACGGCGGGCTTCTACAACACCGTGGGCTTCAATGACGACACCCGCGCCTTCTGCTCGATCCCCGCCCGGCATGATGTGGCACGACGCGTCGATTGTGCCTATCTCGCAGAGCTCGTCGCGACGCATCGGCTCGATGAGCATGAGGCGCAAGACGTAGCGCTTGATCTGGCTTACCGTCTAGCGAAGTCCGCCTACAAGCTTTGAAGGCCGTCACCAAACGGAGGCTCCATGACGATCGATCGCGTATCCCGCCGCGCTCTGCTGGCGGGCTCCGCCGGGGCGCTTGCCGCCGGGACATTGTCGCGCCAAGCGCATGCCCAGATGGCGATGCCTAAATCTCCTGTCGCGATCAATCTTGTGGATGTCGGTGGGGCGCTCGCCTTGGTGCAAAAGCCGATCGAGAATTTCCGTACCGCCAAGCCCGAGCTCGTTTCGCGCATCACATTCACGAAGGCACCCGCGCCCGAGCTGCCGGGCAAGCTCAAGGCGCAGCAGGATGCGGGACGCGTCGATATCGACTTCGTGCTCGGCGGCCTCGATATCATCTCCGCCGGCAATGAGCAGAAGCTATGGTCCGAGCTTCTGCCGAAATATGCCGATGTTCTTCCAAAGCCGGAGGCGATTTATTCCAAGGGCGCGCTCGATATGCAGGCGCTCGGCAAGGGCGGCGCGATGTGCATGGTCTATTACCCGTCCGGCCCCCTCATCGAATATGCGCCGGAGAGGGTGAAGACGCCTCCCGGCTCCGCCGAGGAGCTCCTCGCCTGGGCGAAGGCCAATCCGAACAAATTTCTGTATGCGCGCCCTGCCAATTCCGGACCGGGCCGGACCTTGCTCATGGGACTTCCCTATATCCTCGGCGACACGGCACCGAAGGATCCCGAAAAGGGGTGGGAAAAGACCTGGGCCTATCTAAAGGAGCTCGGTCAATACATCGAATATTACCCGACCGGCACCGGCCTCACGATGAAGGAGCTGGGCGACGGCACACGCGACATCATCGCGTCGACGACCGGTTGGGACATCAACCCTCGGGTGCTCGGCATCGTGCCGAAATCGGCGGAGGTGGGGCGCCTCAAAGGCTTCCACTGGGTATCGGACGCTCAGTACATGGCGATCCCGAAGGGAGTTGCCGAAGAGAAGCTGCCGGTGCTCATCGAGCTCATCAAATGGGTACTGCGCCCCGACCAGCAGGCCTTCACCTATGACGAAGGCTATTTCTATCCAGGACCGGCCGTAAAAGACGTGCCGCTCTCGATGGCGCCGGCGGCAAGCCAGGCAGCGATCAAGGAGTTCGGCCGCCCTCAATATGAGGAGTGGATCGCCGGCGCGCCAATCGAGACGCCGCTCGATAATGACAAGATGGTGCTCGCCTTCAAGCACTGGGACCAGGAGATCGGCGGCTCGAAGACGAAGTAGCGCGAGGAGATTGCGACAAAGCGCGGTGGGGCTCTGCGCAGCACGTAAGATGAGCGCGTCCCTCCCCCGCCTTTCACGTCGCACGCTCGGGCAATTGAAGCCCGATATCCGGCGGCCGACATACGATATCGGCGCGGTGACCCCGGGCATCTTGCATCTCGGGGTCGGCGCCTTTCACCGTGCGCATCAGGCCATCTATGTCGAGGATGCCTTGGCGGCGGGCGAGCGCGGTTGGGGTATCGTTGCGGCATCGCTCAGGCAGCCAAGCACGCGCGATGCACTCGAGCCCCAGGATGGTCTCTACACCCTTGCTTCGAAATCAGCCGAAGGCGAGAGGCTTCGCGTCGTTGGCGCGCTTCGTCGCTTTCTCGTCGCGCCCGAGGAGCCCGCGGCACTCACCGCCGCGATGGCCCATCCGAAGATCCGGGTCGTCACTCTCACGGTCACCGAGAAGGGTTACTGCCATGATCCGGCGACCGGTGAGCTCAATGAGGAACACCCCGATATTCGCGCGGATCTTTCGACGCCAAGCCGACCGCGCTCGACGACAGGTTTTCTCGTCGAGGCGCTCAGGCTTCGCCGCGAGGCGGGCGTTCCCCCGTTCACTCTAGTCTCTTGCGACAATCTTCCCGCCAATGGCCAGACGCTCCGGCGTGTCGTGACCCGCCATGCGAGCCTCCTCGATCCCGAACTTGGCGCCTTCATCGCAGGTGAAGTCGCTTTTCCGTCCACCATGGTCGACCGTATCGTTCCCGCCACGACGGACGCCGATCGCGCCGCCATCTCGCAGCGAGTTGGGCTCTCGGATGCCTGGCCGGTGGTCACCGAGCCGTTCACCCAATGGGTCATCGAGGATAATTTCCCGCAAGGGCGTCCTCGCTTCGAGGACTATGGAGCCGAGCTCGTGGCCGATGTCGCGCCTTATGAAACAATGAAGCTTCGCCTTCTCAACGCCAGTCACTCCACGCTCGCTTACCTCGGCTACCTCGCAGGTTATGAGACCATCGCCGAGGCCGTCGCAGACGGGAGCTTCGCCCGCCTCGTCATGGGTCTCATGGACGAGGAGATGGGGCCGACGCTCTCGCTTCCGGCGGCCGCCGACGTCGAAGTTTACAAGCGCGCCTTGCTCGAGCGCTTCCGCAACCCGGCCTTGCGACACCGCACTTGGCAAATCGCCATGGACGGCTCGCAAAAGCTGCCGCAACGCCTCCTCGCCGGAGCGCGAGAGCGCATCGCCGTAGGCGCACCCATAAGGCGAATCGCCCTTAGCGTCGCGGCATGGATGCGGTATGTCGGCGGTATCGACGAAAACGGAGCGCCAATTGACGTGCGCGATCCATTCGCCGAGCGCTTGCGGGCGCTTTCTGAGGCGGCAGGGCGTGATGCGAAGCGCATCGCAGCGTCGCTGCTGAGCGTGCGGGAAATATTTGGCGATGACCTTGCGCAAAGCCGAAGCTTCTCGGACCCGGTCACCTCGGCTCTCGAGCTTCTGCTCCGCCTGGGCGCCAAGGAAACGGTCCGGCTGGCGAGTTGATTCGAGGCGAAGAGGCAGAAGCAACTCTCATAAGAACTCGAGGGCCTGCCTCGTGAGAGCGCGCTTCAGCCTTGCCAAATGAGCATCGGCATCGCACAGCCGAATGCGTGAACGCTTCGACTGCTCCTGGCGTAGCTCCTTGGATTTGCGGTCACGCCGGCGTGACCAAAGTCGCATTCCGACCGCACTCGACGAAGCTCTGGGGATCGGTTATCGGTGCGCTGAACGCAAATCAGAGGCGTGCTGAGTGCATGACTTTCATGAGCCCCAGCTCTCGCCGCGTATAAATGGGAGAAGCGATGTGATCAAAGCGGGACTTGCGGCTGCGGCACTCGCGGCCTTGGTATCCACTTCGGCCGAAGCTCAGGTCGCCAACGGCGTGCTGAAGATCGGGGTGCTCAACGATCAATCGGGAGTTTACGCCGATATCGGAGGCAAATGGTCCGTCGAGGCGGCCAAGATGGCGGTGGAGGATTTCGGCGGAAGCGTGCTCGGCGCACCCATCCAGATCTTATCCGCGGATCACCAGAACAAGCCCGACCTCGCCTCCACCATCGCGCGACAATGGTACGATGTCGACAAGGTGGACATGATCACCGAATTGACGAATTCGGCCGTCGGCCTCGCGGTCCAGGCGCTCTCAGCGGAAAAGCACAAGATCACGATCAACACAGGCGCCGCGACCTCGGATCTCACCGGCAAGGCTTGCGAGCCCTACGGGTTTCACTGGGCCTATGACACGCATGCGCTCGCGGCGGGAACCGGCGGCTATATGACGAAACAGGGGGGAGATAGCTGGTTCTTCCTCACCGCCGACTACGCTTTCGGCACGAGCCTACAAGCCGACACGACCGCGGCCGTTGAAGCAGCCGGTGGAAAAGTGCTGGGCGCCGTCCGCCATCCCGTGAACAATCCGGACTTCTCATCCTTCCTGCTGCAGGCGCAAGCCTCGAAGGCCAAGGTGGTCGGGCTCGCCAATGCCGGTCTCGACACCACGAACGCGATCAAGCAAGCGGCCGAATTCGGCATCGTCGCCGGCGGCCAGAAGATCGCCGGTCTTCTCTACACGACCGCCGAGGTGCATGGTCTTGGGCTCAAGGCGGCGCAAGGCTCGATCACCACCGAGGGCTATTATTGGGATCTCGACGACAAGAGCCGCGAGTTCGGCAACCGCTTCATGAAGCGGACCGGGCGCATGCCCAACATGGTCCACGCCGGCACCTACTCGGCCGTGATGCAATATTTGAAAGCGGTCAAGGCGGTCGGCTCGGACGACGCCGAGAAAGTCGCAAAGAAGCTGCATGAGATGCCGGTTGATGATTTCTTCGCCAAGGGCGGCAAGGTGCTGCCCAACGGCCGCATGGTCCACGACATGTATCTTTTCCAGGTGAAGACGCCGGAAGAGAGCAAGGGTGAATGGGATCTCTACAAGGTCCTCGCCACGGTTCCCGGACCGCAAGCCTATTTCTCTTTCCAGGACAGCGGCTGCAAGCTCACCAATTAGGGCCGATGGCGCGCGCGGCATCCTTGGACGCCGCGCAGCTCTTGGGTCGGATCGTCGAGAACAAAAAGAAATCGAGCGGCACGATCGGCGCATGGCGAATGTGATCGAAACCCAGGCGCTGACCAAGCAGTTCAAGGGATTCGTCGCCGTCTCGAATGTCGATCTGCGGATCGCGGAGGGCTCGATCCATGGGCTCATCGGCCCCAATGGCGCGGGTAAGACGACATGCTTCAATCTCTTGACCAAATTCCTCGAGCCGAGTGCCGGGCGCATCTTCCATCGCGGCGAGGACATCACCGGGCTGAGGCCGGCCGCGATCGCGCGGCGCGGCGTGGTGCGCTCCTTCCAGATATCGGCGGTGTTTCCGCATCTCACGGTGCGTGACAATCTGCGCGCCGCCTTGCAGCGCCAGAACGGCCTTGCGCATCAGTTCTGGTTGTCGGACAGAAGCCTCGGCGTGCTCGATGAGAGAGCCTCGCAGCTGATCGCCGACGTCAACCTCACCGAATTCCAGGACACGCTCGCGGGCGAGCTCGCCTATGGACGAAAGCGCGCGCTCGAGATCGCGACCACGCTTGCGCTCGATCCCGAAGTGCTGCTCCTCGACGAGCCGATGGCCGGCATTGGCCGCGAGGAACTGCCGCGCATCATCGGCCTCGTGCGCCAAGTCGCGAAGGGGCGCACCGTGGTCATGGTCGAGCATAATCTCTCCGTCGTGGCCAATCTCTGCGACCGCGTCACCGTGCTCCAACGCGGCGAGATCCTCGCCGAGGGAAGCTATGCCGAGGTCTCGGCCGATCACCGGGTGCGGAGCGCCTATATGGGATCCGAGCATGCCCATTGATCGCGCCCTTCTCGAGATCGAGGACCTCAACGCCTGGTACGGCGAGAGCCATGTGCTGCATGGCATCTCCTTTGACGTGCGGGAAGGCGAGACCCTTTCGCTGATCGGCCGCAACGGTGCCGGCAAGACGACGACGCTGCGCGCCATCCTCGGCATCGTGCGCAACCGCACAGGCGTGATCCGCTTTCGCGGCGAGGATCTTACGGTCATTCCGCTGCACGCGATCGCGCGGCGCGGCCTCGGCTACGTGCCCGAGGAACGCGGCATTTTCGCGAGCCTCACAGTCGCCGAGAACCTCGTCCTCCCGCCGGTCGTCAAGGATGGCGGCATGAGCGAAGAAGAAATCTATGAGCTATTCCCGAACCTCGCCGAACGCCGCTCGAGCCAGGGGACGAAGCTCTCCGGCGGCGAGCAGCAGATGCTCGCCATAGCGCGTATCCTGCGCACGGGCGCGAATGTCATCTTGCTGGACGAGCCGACCGAGGGCCTCGCTCCCGTCATCGTGGAGCGTATCGGAGAGGTCCTGCAGCTCCTCAAGGCACGCGGCATGACCATCATCCTCGTCGAGCAGAACTTTCATTTCGCGCGCAAGCTCGCGGATCGCTACGTCGTCGTCGAGCATGGGAGCGCGATCGATTATTTCGGCGCCTCCGAGCTCGATGCGAAGATGGCGGGCCTCGCCGAGCAGCTCGGCGTGTAGGTCGGCGGAGAAAGCCGTGTTCTGCATTCCTTACGTAAAATGCCTGCCCTTCGTTGCTCTCTATGGCCAGCTGCTGCTCGGCTTGATCAATGGCTCCTTCTACGCCTTGCTCAGCCTCGGGCTTGCCGTGATCTTCGGCATGCTGCGCGTCATCAACTTCGCGCATGGCGCGCTCTACATGCTCGGCGCCTTCGTGAGCTGGTGGCTCTCGGTCGCGCTTGGCATTCCCTATTGGGGAGCCTTGATCGTGGCGCCCCTCGCCGTCGGCCTGGTCGCAGTCGTCATCGAGAAGACGATGCTTCACCAGATGTATCGTCTTGATCCTCTTTACGGATTGCTGCTCACCTTCGGGATCACTCAAGTGATCGAGGGCACCTTCCGCTATTTCTACGGCGCCTCGGGGCAGCCTTATCCTCCGCCCCCCGCACTTTCCGGCCCTTTGAACCTGGGCTTCATGATCCTTCCCATCTACCGGGGCTGGGTGGTGGTGATCTCGATCCTTGCTTGCCTGGGGACCTGGCTCCTCATCGAGCGCACGCGTATCGGCGCTTATCTGCGCGCCGCGACAGAAAACCCTGTGCTCGTCCAAACTTTCGGCATCAACGTGCCGCTGATGATGACCTTGACCTATGCGTTCGGTGCGGCGCTCGCGGGGTTCGCGGGAGTGTTGGCGGCGCCAATCTATCAAGTGAGCCCGCTGATGGGCACGAACCTCATCATCATTGTCTTCGCCGTCGTGGTGGCGGGTGGCATGGGCTCGATTCTCGGCGCCATCGTCACGGGGTATATTCTGGGACTCCTCGAAGGTTTGACCAAGGTGTTCTATCCGGAAGCTTCGAACATCGTGATCTTCGTCGTCATGGCCATCGTGCTGCTGCTGCGGCCCGCCGGCCTGTTTGGGAGGGCGGCGTGAGCATCGCGGCACGCCAAGGCGAAGGCAGGGTGGGGATCCGCACGGGTTTCAACCTTTTGGTCATAGTCGCAAGCGCTATTGCTGCGCTGGTCGCGCCTTTCGTCATCTATCCCGTCTTCCTGATGAATGTGCTGTGCTTTGCCTTGTTCGCCAGCGCCTTCAATCTTCTCATCGGTTTCGTCGGCCTTTTGTCATTCGGCCACGCCGCATTCTTCGGCGCCGCCGCCTATGTGACCGCCCATGCTGCCAAGGTCTGGGGATTGCCGACGGAGCTGGCCATCCTTGTCGGTGCGCTCGCAGCCGCGGCGCTTGGCCTTGTGGTCGGGTTCCTCGCGATCCGCCGACAGGGCATCTATTTTTCGATGATCACGCTCGCTTTGGCGCAAATGTTCTACTTCATCTGCCTCGAGGTACCCTTCACGCATGGCGAGGACGGAATCCAGGGAGTGCCGCGCGGCACGCTTCTCGGCCTTATCAATCTCGATAACAACCTTGCCCTTTATTTCGTGGTCCTCGCCATCGTTGCCGCGGGCCATTTCGCCATTTGGCGGATCGTGCGTTCGCCTTTCGGGAACATCTTGAAGGCGATCCGGGACAATGAACCGCGTGCCATCTCGCTCGGCTATAATGCCGACAGTTACAAGCTTCGCGCCTTCGTCCTATCGGCGGGGCTCGCCGGCCTCGCGGGCGGCACGAACGCCATCGTCTTCCAGCTCGCGACCTTGACGGGCGTGCAGTGGCAAAGCTCGGGCGAGGTGATTCTGATGACACTGCTTGGCGGCATCGGCACGCTGACAGGGCCGCCAATCGGAGCCGCGATCACCGTCGGCTTGCAGACATATCTCGCGGCACTGGATTTTCCTGTGACTGTGCTGATCGGCTTGATCTTCGTGGTCTGCGTCCTTTTGTTCCGGCGCGGCGTCGCGGGCGAAATTCTGGCCTATATGCGAAAGCGCGGCTAACCCTGGGTCTACCAGCCTCGGCGCTGGGGCTTCGCCGAGCGCGCCCTGCCGCACGTTACTCACCAGGCTCTTCCTCAAACTTTGAAAAAACCTCCAAATATTGTAGCTATTTCGCGTGGTTAACACAATCTAAGTCACGGGAAACCATACGGAAAAACATTGGCCCGCATCTTGCTTACATTTCCGTAACAATGCTAAGGGTTTGCGTGATGCTTGGACAGATTCTGCTCGATTTCGATGGGACCATCGCGATCGAGGATACGACTGATTGTCTTCTTGAACGGTTCGCCCCGCCCTCTTGGCGCGATGTCGAAGATGCCTGGGAAGCCGGGCTGATCGGCTCGCGCGAATGCCTCGCGCGGCAGATCGAGCTCGTCCGCGCGAGTGAAGAGGATCTCGAGCGCTTCATCGCCGACGTGCATATCGACCCGGGCTTCGTGCCCTTCGTGGAGGCCTGCTCGGCGGCGCGCTTCCAGATCATGGTCGTGTCGGACGGCCTTGATCGAATCGTGCGGGGCGTGGTCAAGCGCACTGGTCTTAACCTGCCGATCGCAGCCAATCGGCTCGAGCAGTTGGCAGGTGATCGATGGAAGCTCGCTTTCCCGCATGCAAGCACGAATTGTTCGAGCGCGTCCGGTAACTGCAAATGCGCTCATGCTTCTTCGGCTTTGCTCGGCCCTCGCATTGTCGTCGGGGATGGGCGGTCCGATTTCTGCGCGGCGGGTAGCTCCGATTATGTTTTCGCGAAGGGTCGCCTGCGCACCCATTGCGTCGAGAACGGCATCGCGCATGCGCCGATCGCCAACCTGACGGAGGCGACGCTCCTGTTCGATGACTGGTTCCGGCATGTCGCACCCTTGTCGGAGGTTGCGCATGAGCATGCAGAAGCCGAACCCGGCTGAACCGCCGATGGGCGCGGCTGCCATCATCGCGAGAAGGCCGCGGACCCCAATCGAGAACGAAGCCTCGCTGCTCGAGCTTGAGGCTCGTTACTGCTCGCATGGCGACACTGTGCACTGCGCCGAGCCGCCGATGATCTTCGACCATTGCGAAGGCTCATATCTCTACGACATCGAAGGCCGACAATTCCTCGACCTGCAGATGTGGTATTCGGCGGTCAATTTCGGCTACGCCAACAAACGGCTCAACGACGCGCTGCTGCGCCAGCTCAATCGGCTGCCGCAGATCGCAAGCCAGTATCTGCACCGCGAGAAGATCGAGCTCGCCGCCTGGCTCGCGCAGCGCGCCGAAGCGAGCTGGGGCGAGAAGGGCCGCGTGCATTTCAATGTGGGTGGCTCACAGGCGGTCGAGGACGCCTTGAAGCTTGTGCGCAATGCCAAGCGCGGCAAGGGACTGATCTTCGCCTTGGGGCGCCGCTACGGCCATTTCGATCGGGCGCATTTCGTGCCGTTTCCCTATCATTTCCGTGGGCCGCGGGGGATGAGCAAGGAAGAGCATGGTGGCCATTGCTTGCAACAATTCGAACGCCTCTTCGAAACCGAATATCGTGACGTCCGGGACGCCAAGGCTGGCGAGGCCGAATTTGCGGCTTTCTTCGTCGAGCCGATTCAAGGCACCGGCGGCTATCTCATCCCGCCGAGGAACTTCTTCCACGAGTTGAAGAAAATCCTCGACCGGCACGGCGTCCTGCTCGTCGTCGACGAAATTCAAATGGGCATTTATCGGACCGGCAAGCTCTGGTCGATCGAGCATTTCGGCGTGACGCCCGATGTCCTCATTTTCGGCAAGGCTATCACCAACGGGCTCAACCCACTTTCCGGTGTCTGGGCGCGCGAGGAGCTGATCAAACCGGAAGTCTTCCCGCCCGGCTCGACACACTCGACCTTCGCCCCGAATCCCCTTGGCACCGCGGTTGCGCTCGAGACGGTGCAGATGCTCGATGAAGAGGATTTGGGCGAGAGCGTCATGCTCAAGGGCGCGTATTTCCTGAAGGGACTCGAGGAGCTGAAGCGCCGCTACGCGATCATCGGCGATGTCGATGGGCTCGGCCTTGCACTGCGAATGGAGATCTGCGCCGAGGATGGCTTCACTCCCGACAACGATATGGTCGATCGCATGGTCCAAGAGGGGTTGAAAGGCGATCTCGAGGCGGAAGGCAAACACCATGGCCTCCTGCTCGACGTCGGCGGCCACTACAATAACGTGATCACCCTCGCGCCCGCCCTGACCATCTCCTATGACGAGATCGGGCTCGCTTTGAAGCTTCTCGACCGTCTTCTCCATCGCGTCACCAGGCGGTGAGCGGCGTGCGCCTTCGTGTTCTCGATCTCGATGCGAGCCTTCCCTCTCAAGCGCCCTTTGCCGAGCGGCTTGTTAGCGGGCGCGCCGAGCGCATCGATCTTGCGCCATCGGCAGCCTCGCTCAGGATCATGGCGCGCCGGCGCGCCATGGACGCTTTCTGCGGGAGGCTGGTGCAGGAAGATTACGCGCGCGGCGTGCCGGAGGTCACCTTTTACGGCTCGGGTGACTTTCATCATCTCGCGGCGGGATTATTGCGTCTCGTCAAGGAACCGGTCACCGTCATCCATTTCGACAACCACCCCGATTGGGTGAGCTTCCCGCCGACCTTCAATTGCGGCGCCTGGGTCAACCGCGCCTTGCAGCTTCCGCACGTGCGCAAGGTCGTGACGCTCGGCCCTTGCAGTCACGATCTCGCCTGGCCCGAGCTCAAGACCGGCAATCTCACTGCGGTTCGCGAGGGAATGTTGGAGATCCGTCCGTGGCGGCATCCACCTTCGCGTGTTTTGCGCGATTACGATCGCGGGCCCGCGCACCGCTCGCAGGGCGGCTTTATCGAATGGGCGAACCTCGCCGACGGCGATTGGGGGGAGGCGCTCGAGGATGTCATTGCCGGAGTGCGGACGCGAGCGGTGTGGCTCACCATCGACAAGGATGTGCTCGTCGAAGAGGAGGCAACGACGAATTGGGATCAGGGCGCCATGAGCGTCGCTCACCTGATCGAGGCCATCCGGCTTCTGGCCTTGCGCACCTGCCTCCTCGGTGTCGATGTATGTGGGGATTATTCTCCACCGCGCTTCCGCGATCCGTTCCGCGCCGCGCTTGCCCATTTTGACCATCCGGCCAAGCCCGAGCCCACGCCCGAGGTCCTGCGCCGCAATGCCGCGACCAACGCACGCCTCCTCGCCTGTTTCGAGGAGGTGTTCGCGTGAGCTTCTTCCTGGTCTTGTGGTTCGCGCTCTCGGTCATGTGCGATGTGTGCGGCCAGCTCTGCTTCAAGCTGGGGGCGGATCGCCTCCCCTCCGGTCGCTCCCCGATCGGCATTGCGAGAGCCGTGCTCTCGAGCCCCTGGTTGGTCACCGGACTTTGCGTCTATGCGGTCGAGACCATCGTCTGGACCAAGATCCTCGCCGAGGTCCCATTGAGCATCGCTTTCCCGATCGCCAGCTTGAATTTTCTCGGCGTGACGCTCGCGAGCGCGACCATCCTGCGCGAACGGGTCGGCCGTCCGCAATGGCTGGGCGCGTGGCTCGTGACCTTCGGGGTCGCGATCGTTGCGGGCTCGGTGTGATGAGGTCAACGGAATTGGCGCAAACCGCGAAAGCGTTTCGCCGCCCCATGCTATGAAGGACCAGCAAGATACTATGGCGACAAAGGATCGAAGCTTCTCCATTGCCGGCAGCCGGACGGGCTTCCTTCTCGTGCATGGCCTCGGGGGCACGCCGCTCGAGTTGCGCATGGCGGCCAAGGGCATAGCCTCAGGCGGCTTCACCGTGCATTGTTGCCAGCTTGCCGGCCATTGCGGCACCGAGGAAGAGCTCCTCGCAACCACTTGGCAGCAATGGTATGCGAGCGTCGAATCTGCGCTCGCCAAGCTCGAGGCCGTATGCGACACGATCATCGTCGGGGGGCTTTCGATCGGCGCGATCCTGGCTTTGCGCCTCGCCGCGTTGCAGCCCGAGCGCGTGCACGGGGTTGCCTGCTTCGCGCCGACGCTCTGGTATGATGGCTGGACAATCCCCAAGAACCAGTTCCTGCTGCGCTGGCTGTGGTTCCTGCCGCCGGCCAAGCGCTACCGTTTCCCGGAGCGCGAGCCCTATGGGGTCAAGGACGAACGCATGCGAGCCTTCGTCGTCAAGTCGATGTCCAGCAGCGACACGGGCGTCGCCGGCCATCCGAGCACTCACGCGCTTTCGCTTTACCAGTTCTGGAAGCTCGCCGACGACATCAAGCCGAAGCTCAAAACCATCAAGCGGCCCGTTTTCATCGCCCATCCTCGCGAGGACGATCTCGCGAGCCTCAAGAACGCTTTTTATCTGCAGGAGCACCTCGGCGGCCTCGTGGAGATGCTGGTGCTCGACGACAGCTATCACATCGTCACCATCGATCGGCAGTGGAAGACGGTCGTCGATCGCACCATCAAATTCGCTCAAGGGATCGAGCAGCATCGCCCGCGAGGCGAGCTTGCAGAGAACAAGACCAACGCCATCGCCGCCGAATGATGTTGCCGACATGGCACTTGAAGCCAAGATTTTCACCAGCATCGCCGAGATCGACGCGCCCGCGTGGGACGCTTGCTTTCCAGGCGAAGCGGAAAGCCACGCTTATTACACTGCCTGCGCGCATGGCTTTAACCGCGTCCTCAAGGAGGGAGCAATTGGCGTCCACGATGGCGCAAAGCTCGTCGCGGTGGCCCCGACCTTCAAGATCAATTTTCGTCTCGACACGCCGTTCCAAGGCCAGCTCAAGCGCTTCAGCGAGCGGCTTTACCCCTTCGCCAAAGGCATCATGAACCTGCCCGTCATGGGTCTCGGCTCACCTTATTCGGAACGCTGCCATCTCGGCTTCGTGCCTGATCTCAGCGCTGCCCAGAAGTGGGCGGCTCTCGCATCGCTCCTGTCCTGCCTCGAGGCGGATGCGAGCGGCAATGGGACCGGCCTCGTCGCGATCAAGGATTTTTCCGCCCCCGATGAGGCAGCCTTCGGCTCGGCCGTGTCGGCCCTCGGCTGGACGCGCGGAATGAGCCTTCCCATCGCCCGTCTCGACCTGCCATTCGCCGATGTCAAAGATTATCTCGCAAGTCTTTCGGCGGCGACACGCAAGGATATTCGGCGCAAGCTCAAGAACGCCGGGGATATTCGCCTGGAATGGCGCGATGATCTTACAGGCTTCGAAGACGACGTCGCGCGTCTTTATAACTCGACTCGTGAGCGCAGCCGGCTTGACTACGGCGAGTTCGAAGCGCTTCCCGATAATTATTTTCCATCCGTGATGCGGGCGCTAGACGGGCGAGCGCGCATCGCCCTTTATTTCGCCGGCGATGACCTTTGTGCCTTCAATCTCGTTCTTCTCGAGAAGAACCGGATGATCGATAAGTTCCTGGGGGTACGCTATCCGCTTGGGCGTGAGCACAACATTTACGCGGTGAGCTGGATGGAGAACGTCAAGGAATGCCTCGCTCGCGGCATCGGCATCCTGCAGACCGGCCAAACCGCTTACGGGCCGAAGTTGCGCTTCGGAAGCCGGCTCGAACCCTCCTACGTCTATTTCAAACACCGTTCCGCCCTTCCTTACGCCATTCTCAGAACCTTCAATCGCTTCATCAAGGCCGATCGGCTCGATCCGGACCTGAGGGCTGCCCGGGCATTCACCTCGTGAAGCGCCCCTCCTTCGCGATCTCGCTCCGGACGGTCCTGTTCTGGAGCGTGTTCCTCACGCTCGATACCGCGACCCAGCTCGCCTTCAAGACGGCGAGCGAGCATGTCGAAGGCATGAGCTTCGGATGGGGGTTCTTGCAAACGGCGCTCATGACGCCTGCCTTCTGGCTCGCAATCTTGTGCTACATTGCCACCTTCATCGTCTGGATGGCCGTGTTGACCCGCATGGACCTGAGCCGAGCCTTCCCGCTCACGGCACTTACCTATGTGACCGTTCCAGCGCTTGCCCTTATGTTTTTCGGCGAGCAGCTGCCGGCCATCCGTGTCCTCGGCATCGCGGTCATCATTGCGGGCGTTATCATGATCGGATGGGAAGAGTGAAGCTGCGAGGTCCCTGGCCCGTCAGGTTGCGGCTCATCCTCGCCTTCCTGCTCGTCGGCGTTCCGCCGATGCTCGGAGCGGCATACCTCGCTTCGGCGTTGATCTCGAGCTCCTTCGAAAAGAATGTCGGCCAATGGCTCATCGAGGCCGCGCGCTTCGTCATTGTCGAGATCACCGACCGCGAGGATGACGCGGCGCAAATCGCCGCGACCCTGACAGGTGCGGTGAGCCAGACTGGAAACGAAACGGTCGACGCCTTGAAGGCCGCGCTCAAAACTTATGAGCCGGTGCTTGCCGCCGATGGCTTTGATGTCTTGATGATTTATGATGCGACCGGCACGATCCGTTACACGAGCCTGCCTTTTAATCCGGCCAAGACCTTGCCGACGATGACGACGCGGGCGATCTTCGCGGGAACCCTCGACGGCAACCCCGTGCTCGTCGCCGGAGCGACGGTAACGCTCTCGGCGAGCGAGGGGAATCTTTACCTGTTCCTCGGCGACGCGCTCGACACCTCGAGCTTCTCGAGCCTCAAGGCAGTGCCTTCGTTGCAGCTCGATTTCTTCGCCATGCGCGGCGAGGAAGCCATCAAGCTCTACGAGACCAAGAACTTGTTGACGGTGCCGCCGAAGCCCGTCCTGCAGCGGCTCGCGACCGAGGAGGATCCGATCCTTCTCGACGATCCTCCGGGTGACCTCTTTCTCGCCGCCGTGAGCGGGCTGAAGGACCAGGACGGCGCCTTGTCCGGCTTCGTCTTCTGCGGCGTTGGGAACCAGGAAGGGCTGGATGGCCCCGACCAGCAATTGCGTCTCCTCTGGGCCGTCTTCCTGTTCGGCGCGCTGATCTTCGTGCTTGCCGGAACCTTCGTGTCGGCCCGCTTCGTGAAGCCGCTTCGCGCCTTGTCGCAAGGGGTGCGCTCGGTGGCCTCGGGTGATTTTTCCCAGCGCGTGCCGGAAACGGGCGACAAGGAGACCGTCGAGCTCGCAGCGCGATTCAACACCATGGCGGCCGAGCTCGAGGGGGCGCGCGCGCGCGAGGCGGAACTGCGGCGCAAGGAACGCCTCTCCACGCTTGGCGAGGCGGCAATGGTGATCGCGCATGAAGTGCGCAATCCGCTCGGCATCATCAAGACATCGAGCGATCTCGTTCGTTCCCGCACGAAGCTCGGGCCCAAGGAAGAAGAGCTTCTCGACTATGTGACCGAGGAGGTGCACCGCATCGACAATCTCCTCACAGAGGTGCTCGATTTCGCACATCCGAAAGAGCCGCGCCGCTCGATTTTTCTCTTGCGAGACATCCTCGATCGCATCCAGGGCTTCGTCGCCCCGGAAATGACCCGCAAAGGATTGACCTTGACCATCGAGGACAAGGGAGCGGGTGCGACCGTGAGCGCCGACCGGGACCAGATCTATGAGGCCATACTCAACCTCGTCATCAATGCGATGGACGCACTTGCGCGCGGGGGACGCGTCAAGGTGCGCCTTGCGGCGACGACGGACGCGGTCTCGATCGAAGTCGCCGACAACGGTCCGGGCGTGAAACCGGAGCTGCGAGGCCGCATCTTCAATCCCTTCTTCACGACGAAAGCCAAGGGGACGGGGCTTGGGCTTGCCAAGGTCATGACCGTCGTCGAGGCTCATCAAGGCCACCTCGAATGCCTCGAAGAGCCGGGGGGCGGCGCCTGCTTCCGCGTGACGCTTCCTCGCGCCGCGCCTGACGCGTCCGCCCCTGCTGGGCAGGGCCAGAACGTGTCGCAAGGCTGAGGCAGGTCCAGGCGTGGCGCACACTATCCTCATCGTCGATGATGAGCGGAGGCTCGCCGAGCTCTTGTCGGCGAGCATCGTGGATCGCGGTTATCGAACAATCGTTTGCGGCTCGGCGGAAGAGGCTCTCGAAGCCTTCGATCCCGTGACAGTCGATCTCGTCATCTCGGATTTGCGTATGCCTGGCCTCGACGGCCGCACTTTGCTCAATGAGATCCGGGCGCAAGCGCCTGACATGCCTGTCGTGCTCATCACCGCCTATACTTCGATGCGCGACGCCGTCGAGATGGTGAAGGAAGGCGCCTTCGACTACATCTCGAAGCCCTTCGAGATGGATGAAATTCTGGCGACGCTGGAGCGTGCCCTCAAGCTCGGCGATGCCATGCGCGAAAATGCCCGGCTGCGCTCCGAGATCGAAGGTCGGCACGGCTTCGAGCAGTTGGTCGGCACAAGCCCGGCATTTCGCCGTGTCATCGAGCAGATCGGCGAGGTTTGCACGAGCCGCGCCACGGTGCTCCTCACCGGCGAGAGCGGCACGGGCAAGGAGGTCGTGGCGCGCGCCATTCACTTCAACAGCCCGCGCAAATCCAAGCCCTTCGTCGCGGTAAATTGCGCGGCCATCCCCGAAGGCCTGATCGAGAGCGAGCTCTTCGGTCATGTGAAGGGAGCGTTCACCGGGGCCGTCGCTCACCGGCGCGGGCGTTTCGCCGATGCAGACCAGGGAACAATCTTCCTGGACGAGATCGGGGAAATGCCGGTTGCGGTGCAAGCGAAAATCTTGCGCGTGCTGCAGGAACGCAGCTTCGAGCCGGTCGGCTCCGGCCGCACCGAGAAAGTCGATACCCGCGTCATCGCCGCAACCAACCGCGATCTTCGCCAGGCAGTTGCTCAGAACGGCTTCCGGGAGGATCTTTTCTATCGCCTCAATGTATTCCCCATCGCACTTCCCGCGCTGCGCGATCGCAAGGAGGACATCCCAGCGCTTGCTCAGCATTTCCTGAAACTTGCGACCGAGACGATCGGCAAGCGTGTCGTCGGCGTGACACCGGCGGCACTCGCGGCGATGAGCCATTATGATTGGCCTGGGAACTTGAGGGAGTTGCAAAATTGCATCGAGCGCGCCGTCATCGTCGCGCGTGGCTCGACAGTCGACGTGAGCGATCTTCCGCGCGATCTCTTCGAGCCGGGTGCGCGAAGCGAGAGAGTGACGAAGCGCCGAACGGACGATCTCGACAAGGAGCTCGCGCGCATCGAGAAGTCCTTCATCCTCGAGGCTCTGCGCGAGACGAACGGAGTGCAAAGCAAGGCCGCGAGGCTCCTCGGCATCAATGAACGCAGTCTTTGGCACCGCGTGAAGAAGCTCCACATTGCCATCACCAAGCGCGCGAGCGGCGGAGAGCCCGCCACATGAGCGAGGAAACGCCATCCCCAGGTTCTGGGAAGTGTGCTCTGCCGCTCGGCTATTCGATGCTGCCACGCGGACAAATCGCGACGCTCGTCACCTATCTCGAGATGTTGCGACCGCCCGCTGCACACGTCAGTGGCGGGACGGCACACCGTTCGGCCGATGCGTCTTACGAGCTGTGCGGGCCGCTTGCGGCGGACCTTGCCGCATATCGGGCGATCTTTCGCCGCGTCGGAGAGGATTGGCTCTGGGGCTCGCGCCTCACGATGAGCGATGATCAATTGCGTGCGATCATCGGAAATCCGCAAGTCGAGGTCTATGTGCCGCATCACGAGGGCGAGCCCGCGGGCCTTCTCGAGCTTGATTTTCGCGTGCGCGGCGAATGCGAGCTCGCCTTTTTCGGTCTCGTCAAGGAAGCGATCGGACGTGGCCTCGGGCGCCGTCTGATGAATGACGCTATCAGGCTCGCCTGGGCAAAGCCGATCCGGCGTTTCTTCGTGCACACCTGCACATTCGATCATCCGGGCGCTGTCAATTTCTATCGACGCTCAAGTTTTCGGCCTTACGCGCTCGGCGTTGAGGTGCTCGAAGACTTTCGTCTGACTGGTCATCTGCCCCGGCATGCGGCTCCTCACGTGCCGTTCATCGAGCCGTGAACGGGTAAGCCGGATTGAGGAGGAGAGGATAGAAATTCTTGAGCTTAGAGCTCCGGCTCGGTCGCTCTCCCGCAAGTTTCTTCAAATCGAAACGACACGTCCAAAAACAAAAGACGTGGTTTTGCCTATTTTCCCCGCCAGATTTTTTATGAACCTCACCCCCGGTGCGCGCGTATACGGGGAGCGCGAGGATCGTTCGCGCGGAAATTTTTCGCCAGGTGCTGCCATGTCGCTTGCGATGCGTGCCGATGCCCTTTCTCCGCCCTCCCGTACCCGCCGCAGCTTCGTCGGAGGACTTTTTTCGGTGGCCCTTTGCCCGCTTGCGGCTCACGGCGCCCGCGCCATGACGGGCATCACGGATGGAGAAATCGCGGCTCGAACCGGGACATCGCCGCTGGCGTCCGCGGCCTACACGGCAGGCACCGGCCATTATGGGCCGGTGGTCGGCGAGCCATTCCCGGTACCCGCGGTCAATCTCAGCCAGATCGATCCGGCCTTTCTCATCAAGGCGGTTCCCTACGCGGGTTCGGAACCACCCGGCACCGTCGTCATCAATCCGAGCACCCGCTACCTTTACCTCGTCCAGGAGGGCGGGAGGGCTATTCGCTACGGGGTGGGCGTCGGACGGGAAGGTTTCGGCTGGTCGGGAACGGCGACCATCAAAAGCAAGCAGGAATGGCCGGATTGGTACCCGCCTGCGGAGATGATCGCTCGGCAACCGGAGCTCCAGGCCAAGATGACAGCTTTGCAAAGCGGCCTCGGCATGCCCGGTGGCCCTGGCAATCCGCTCGGAGCGCGCGCCATGTATCTGTGGCAGGGCAACAAAGACACGCTCTTTCGCGTCCACGGCACGGTCGAGCCCTGGACCATCGGCAAACGGGTCTCCTCGGGATGTATTCGAATGATCAACCAGGACGCCATCGACCTTTACGACCGAGTTCCTTTGGGTACGCAGGTGGTCGTTCTCGGCAGCGCGGAAGGTGAGATCGCCGCAAGGCAACATCGCGCGATCGAGCGCGGCAGCCCGGCATATGATTCCTCTCTCTCGACCGACCCGTATGACGACGCGGGCGCTTACGATCCGTATCGGCAAGGCAATCCGGCCAATGGCCCCATGCGTCTGCAAGGCGCCGATCCTTATGGGCGCCCACTGAGCATCGATCCCTACGGCCAATCCGCTGGTCGCTACGCCCCTTACCCCGGTGTGCCGCGCAACGCCCCATTTGGCGGCTACGGCTATCCTGCAAACCCTGACAACTAGAACGTGCTCGGTTTAGATGAAAGGCGTCAGCGCTATTCTAGTCCAAATTGCTGGTGAGCATCGCCTCTCGGAGAGTTGTCCCCATTCCGCTCGGCTATTTGAACAGATAGGAAAGGCCAAGGCCGACCGTGGTCTGCACGCGACGCTCGATGACAGGGCTGCGCGCCACATTCGCGACGAGATAATTGACCGCGCCCCGGCCCACCAGGGCGAGATTAGGCGCGAAACGATAAAGCGCATCGACCATCGAACCGACCGATTCAATTCCCGCATGGGTGGTAAAAAATGGCTTGCCGGTGGCAAGGCTCTGAAACTCAGAGACGCCGTACCAGCTCTGCATGTAGTTGTGATCGCCCAGGGTCGTCGTGAGAGCAGGGAGGACCACGAACTGGTTGGTGAGCGGCAGTGCAGTCCCCACCTTTCCTTGGAAAGTA
>JAFAQA010000190.1 GCA_019246665.1 Hyphomicrobiales bacterium | reverse complement strand
GGCAAGCTTACCGCAATAGCCAATGCCACCATTTTCCGGCATGATGGCGAGCACAATCGGAATATTCGTCATGTCGCTCGAGCTCTATCTCGCCTTCGTCGCCGCGACCGCCATCCTGATTCTTATTCCAGGACCGAATGTCGCGCTGATCGTCGCGAACAGTGTCGCGCACGGCTCCCGTTTCGGGCTCCTCACCGTTGCCGGCACGAGCTCGGCGGTCATCATCCAGCTCCTGCTCACCGTCGCCGGCATGACCACCTTCCTTTCGATCATGGCGAATTGGTTCGAATGGCTGCGTTGGATCGGTGTCGCCTATCTCGTTTATCTCGGCATACGCGCTTGGCGCGCGCCGCCGGTCGATTTGACGAAGGCGAAACCGGAGCCGCGCTCGGCGCGCGCCATTTATCTGCGCGGTTTCCTCGTGTCGCTGAGCAACCCGAAAACGCTTCTGTTCTACGGCGCCTTCTTTCCGCAATTCGTGACCGTCGGTGCCGATCTCACGACGCAGCTCGTCTTGCTCGCCGTGACTTTCTTCGCCATCGCGGTCGTGCTTGACGGCACCTGGGCGCTCCTTGCCGGGCGATTTCGCGCTTTTCTCGCGGTCAACGGCAAGCTGCGCAACCGCCTGACAGGCGGGCTTCTCATCGGAGCGGGAGCAGGCCTCGCTTTGGCGCGCAGATCGTAAATTTGTCGCCTGGCAAAAGCGGTTTCAGCGGCGCGGCGGCTTTCCTCACGCTCCCCTTGCACCTGGCCTTGGGCTGCGCGATATAGATCGCGGGAGGTTGGCGAGGGACGTTTCACTCGCCAACCGGGTCAGGTCCGGAAGGAAGCAGCCCTAACGGGACCGAGCGGGTCTTCGTCCAGCCTCCCAATTCTCATCGGGACATGAGCGATGCAGGAAACGCCTCCTTCCGCCCCGGCGAGCGAAGCGCTCCCGGCGGAGGCGCAGGGGAACGAGGAGCCGTCGCTGCCGGGCTTCGCCCCGGCACCTGCGCGCCCCTCGGGCTATCGCGTGCTGGCGCGCAAATACCGTCCCTCGAGCTTCGCCGACCTCATCGGACAAGACGCGATGGTGCGCACCTTGCGCAATGCGTTCGCCAATAATCGCATCCCGCAAGCCTGGATGCTCACGGGCGTGCGCGGCGTCGGGAAGACGACGACGGCGCGCATCCTGGCGCGCGGGCTGAACTATCAATTGCCGGACGGCAGCGGCACACCGACCGTCGATCTCGAGCGCTTCGGCCTGCATTGCGAGGCGATCGTCGAAGGCAACCATATCGATGTGATGGAGATCGACGCCGCATCGAACAACGGCGTCGAGAATGTGCGCCAGATCACCGACAGCGTGCGCTACGCGCCGACCTCGGCGCGCTACAAGGTCTACATCATCGACGAAGTGCACATGCTCTCGGCCGGCGCCTTCAACGCGTTCCTCAAGACGCTCGAGGAACCGCCTCCACATGTGAAGTTCATCTTCGCGACGACGGAGATTCGCAAAGTGCCCGTGACGGTGCTGTCGCGCTGTCAGCGCTTCGATCTTCGACGTGTCGACACCTCGACCCTCGTCACCCATCTCGCCCGCATCTGCAAGCTCGAAGAAGTGCCGGTCGAGGACGAGGCGCTGTCGCTGATCGCGCGCGCCGCAGAAGGCTCGGTGCGCGATGCCATGTCGCTTCTCGACCAGGCGATCGCGCATGGTGCGGGCAACGTCGTCGCCGAGGATGTGCGCGCCATGCTCGGCCTCGCCGATCGCGCGCGCCTCCTCGACCTGTTCGAAGCGCTGATGGGCGGCAAGGCGAATGAGGCGCTTGCAGGATTGCGCGCGCTCTATGATGTCGGCTCAGATCCTGCGCTCGTGATCGCCGATCTCGCCGATGTCGCTCATCTCGCGACGCGGCTCAAAATTCTGCCCGAGGCCGCAAGGGACGCCGCGCTCTCCGAAGCCGAGCGCGTCCGCGGCCTCTCCTTCGCCGAGCGCCTATCGATGCCGGTGCTGTCGCGCGCCTGGCAAATTCTCTCGCGCGGCCTCCTCGAAGTGCAGGCGGCCGCAAAGCCGATCGCAGCCGCCGAGATGCTGCTCATCCGCCTCGCCTATGCGGCCAATTTGCCGACGCCCGACGAGGCGCTGAAGGTGCTCTCGCCCGGCGCGCCAGGGGCCTCAGCCACGGCATCTTCGCCGGCGTCCGGTGGCACCGCGATTTCGGGCGCCTTCACCGCCGCCGGTTCGCCAAATTCGGCGACCTCGGCGGGGAGCATCAGCTCGCCCTCGGCGCGACCACCGGCGAGCCTTCGCGTCGCCTCCTCCAGTCCAGGAAGCGTCGGTGCGAATGCGCTTCGCCGCGAAGAGCGCGCGCCGGAGGCTCGCGCGACGCCGGTGCTTCATCGCTTCGAGGATGTGATCGCGCTCGCCCACGAGAAGCGCGACCTCACTCTTGCCTATGCGCTCGAGCGCGATGTGCGTCTCGTCACCTTCGAGCGCGGTCGGATCGAGTTCGAGCCATCATCCGCCGCGAAGGATGATCTCGCAAAGTCCGTGGCGCGGCGCCTCTTCGAGTGGACTGGCGAGCGCTGGCTCGTCGCGGTCTCGCCTTCCCCGGGCGCGCGCAGCGTCGGCGAAATGCGCGACAGCGAACGAAAAAGCACGCTCGAAGCGGCCAAAGGTGAGCCTCTGGTGCAAGCCATTCTCGAGCGCTTTCCAGGTGCCGAAATCGTGACGGTGCGCGACAGCCTCGCCGCCCGCGAGGAGGAGCTGGAAGAGCCTCAGGAATATCCGGAGAGCTTCGACGACGAGAGCTTCAATCCTCAAAGCGTCGAGGATGGAGATCCGTTCGAGTTTCTCGACGACATGTCGGATGAGTGATTTTCGCCCCAAGGAGAGGCAAACATGCGCGACATCATGGGCCTCATGAAGCAGGTGCAATCCGCCCAAGCGAAGCTTCAGGAGATGCAGGCCGAGATGGAGATGGTGGAAGTGGAAGGCGAAGCCGGCGGCGGTCTCGTGCGGATTCGCCTCAACGCCAAGGGCACGATGAAAAGCGTCTCGATCGATGCGAGCCTCTTGAAGCCTGAGGAAGGTGAAATTCTCGAGGATTTGCTTGTCGCCGCCCATGCCGAGGCGCGCAAGAAGGCGGAAGCGGTGCTCGCCGACAAGATGAAGGACGCAACCGGCGGGCTGGCCCTTCCGCCGGGACTCAAGCTTTTTTGAACCCGCCGCTTCGAAGGTGTCGGCTCCGCTTCCCCTCATCACGCCCGAACTGCTGCTGAGGGCCTATGAGATCGGGCTTTTTCCGATGGCGGAGGATGCCCGCGATCCGTCGATCTATTGGATCGAGCCCGAAAGGCGAGGCGTCATCCCGCTCGAGGCCTTCCATGTGCCGGCGCGGCTCGCCCGCACGGTTCGCTCGCAGCGCTTCCGTATCGAGATCGACAAGGATTTCGATGCCGTCATCGAGGGCTGTGCCGGCGCTTTTGGCGCTCGACGGCAGCGCACCTGGATCAATGCGCGAATCCGGGCGCTTTACCGCGACCTATTCGACGATGGGCATTGCCATACGGTCGAGGCTTATCAGGATGAAACCCTGGTCGGCGGGCTCTATGGCGTTTCGCTCGGCGCAGCCTTTTTCGGCGAGAGCATGTTCTCGCGCGCCCGCGACGCTTCCAAAGTGGCTTTGGTACATCTCGTCGCGAGGCTGAGACGCGGCGACTATCTTCTTCTCGACACGCAATTCGTGACACCGCATCTTGCGACCTTCGGTGCCGTCGAGCTTTCCCGTCCCGCCTATTTGATGCGGCTCAAGCGAGCGACCGGCCGAACTCCATCAGAGGATGTCTGGAAAAGCGCCGAGGAGCTCACCGGCGCGCAAGCGCTCGCGCTTGTCGAGACCACGGCCGATTCTTGAAACCATGCGTGCAGCTAAGAGGGGTTGTCAGTCCCAGAGGCCGACATATTGGAGAGGCAATCGGGAGGACCAAGCTTGATCAAGAGCCCCGACTTGCTATATCGAGCCCGACGGATTTGACGTTGCGGGCGCATTTCTCGCGCGTATTTCTCGCGAAGTTGTGCCCCGACGCGCCGATGAACGGCGCGTCGACATTCGCCGCCGACCGCAATTCGAGACAGGTGCTCCGATGAAAATTCGCACTTCCTTGAAGTCCTTGCGTGGACGTCATCGCGATAACCGGCTCGTGCGGCGCCGCGGGCGCGTCTACGTCATCAACAAGACCCAGCGCCGCTTCAAGGCTCGCCAGGGCTGAACGCCATGCTCCCCTTGCGCATCGTCTCGACGGCGCGCGTCAAGGGAGTTTTGCCCAACTTCGGGCTCATTACCAACCCTCATGGGGCCGGCGCGCTGCGCCGTCGAGCCCTTCTTGGCCTTGCGCTCCTTGTGGCGATTTTTGCCGCTTGCTTCGCCTTCCTCACGTGCGCGGTGACGGCGCAGGCTGCCGATGCTGATTCCTCGATGGTTGCGGTGCCCAGGGCGCCGCTCGATCTCGATGGCCTTTTCGCCAAGCTCAAGCAGGCGCCGGACGCCGAAGCCGCCGCCGTCACGAGCCGTGCCATTCAGCAGCGCTGGTCGCATTCCGGCAGCGACACGGCCGATCTTCTGATGCAGCATGCGGATGCCGCACTCTCGGGGGGTGACAGGCCGCTCGCCATCGAAATTCTCGACCGCCTCATCGCCATCGATCCCGATTGGGCCGAAGCATGGAACCGTCGTGCCACCGTGTTCTTCCTCGAGGATGATCTCTCCCGCTCGGCAGCCGACATTCAGGAGGTGTTGGCGCGAGAGCCGCGGCATTTCGGAGCGCTGATGGGGCTTGGCGGGATTCTCGAGCGGATCGGGGATGACCACAAAGCCTTGCAGGCCTATGAACGGGTGCTCGAGGTCTATCCGCTCCTGCCCACCGCCGAAAAGGCAGTGGAGCGCCTGAAGACGCATTTCAAGGAAGTGCCGATCTGACCGTTGTGCCTGCAATACGTGAGCGTCCATGCATTTACCCGTGGCGCTTTCTCTCGCGCTGATCATTCTTGTTGGACTTTTGGCGATCTCCTTCGCCAGCACTTTCAGCATCAATCGACGCTACCCGCCTGAGGGGCGCTTCCAGGCACTCGCAGTGACGAAAAGGCGCCGGAACCGGATCCACTTCGTGGAACGCGACGCGCGCGCAAAGCCCGCAATCTGCGATGTCGTTTTGATCCACGGAGCCTTCGCTTCGATGGGCGATCAGCTTCTCGCGCTCGCGGATGTGCTTTGCGAGCGCTATCGCGTCCTCGCTGTCGACCGCCCGGGCCAGGGCTGGAGCGATCGCCCCGGCGAGGCGCGCGACGCCTCTCCGGCGCGGCAGGCATCGCTCATCCACGAGGCGCTTCGGGCGCAGGGCGTGGAACGCGCCGTCGTGATCGGCCATTCCTTCGGCGCCGCGGTCGCGGCCGCACTTGCTCTCGAGCATCCAAGCTTCGTTCGAGGGATCGTCTTCGTCGCCCCCGCGACGCATCCCTGGCCCGGAGGCATCGCCTGGCATTACCGGATTCCGGCCTTGCCGGCGCTCGGCCGGATCTTCACCGGGCTCTTGGCGCCGGTTCTCGGTCCCCTGCTGCTTCGGCCCGGCATCGAAGGGGTGTTTCGGCCGCAACCCCCGCCGCGCGATTACGCGCGCCGGGCGGGTGCCGCGCGAGCGCTCACGCCCTCTCGCCTTCGCGCCAATGGGCAGGATGTCACGAAGCTCAAGCATCATCTTCTGGCGCTCTCACCGCGATACCGGGAGATCAAGCTCCCTTGCGTGATCGTGACCGGAGATGCCGACAGCACGGTTTCGCCCGCGCTCCATTCACGAGCGCTTGCGCGCGACATCGAAGGCGCAAAGCTCGTCGTGCTCGAGGGCGTCGGTCACATGCCGCATCACGCGAGGCCCGACACGATCCTGGCCGCAATCGACGAGATCGTCACAAGAGCATGATTCGCAAGAGTGGCCCCACTTTTGCGAGAAGATCATGCGGAAAAACAAGAGGTAACCCGACGCTACTGATCTCATCTAAACGCAACGCGTTCTAGAATTCGAACCCGTGCACCCGCGCCTGAGTGATCGACGGCTTGATGACGGCGGCTGTCAGCGCAGCGGCGGCAGATCGAGCCATCCTGCGGCGCCTCCCGCGGTGCCGAAGGCAAGCCGCGCGCCCACCCTGTTCCAGGCGAGCGCCGAGATCGCGCCGGTGAAGGCCGACGCCCTGCGGACCAGGAGCTCGGCCCCGTCGGTCAGCCGGCACATCAGCACGCAACCATCGTCATAACCGATCGCGGTGACGAGCGCCTTCGGGTGGGACGCGACGGCGGTGACGCGGGCGCGCCGAACACCACATTCCCGCGGCGCCTTGCCCATCGGCCCGTCCTTGTCGGCGAAAGGCCAGAGAATACAGGCTTCCGCCCCGCTCGTCGCCAGCCACTTCCCGTCATGGGTCCAGGAGAGCGAGCGGCTCTTCGCCGGATAACCCGTCATTCGCATGTGCTTTTTGTCGATCAATTTCCAGCCGTGCAGCGCGTTCTCCTGCATCGAAG
The DNA here is from genome assembly GCA_019246665.1 of Hyphomicrobiales bacterium. Classification (GTDB taxonomy): domain Bacteria; phylum Pseudomonadota; class Alphaproteobacteria; order Rhizobiales; family Beijerinckiaceae; genus GAS188. The sequence continues at coordinate 5,836 of JAFAQA010000190.1, read as the reverse complement.
TGACGAGAAATCGCCCGTCAGGCGAGAAGGTGACGTCGAGATGGGAGCCTTTCCAGTCGAAGAATTCGGGAGGGGTGGATGCATTCGGAAACCACAAGCTCGCCCCACCATTATGGGCATAGGCGAGCCGGTATCCCTTGGGCGCGAAGGCAAGCCCACGCACGCTCGAGGGAGCGGTGATTTCCTTCACCGCGCCCGCTTTGTCTCGCGCCTTGACGCTGCGCCCGGCCGACCAGGCGATCGCGCCGGCAGGTGATGCGGCGACGGCATCGATCCATTTGCCACTCTCGTCTGCGACCGTCTCGACAGTGCCCGAAGCCTCGATGCGCAAAAGGCGCCCATCATCGCCGCCCGTGTAGAGGGCGTGGCTGTCATGCGCGAAGACTTGGACCGCGCCCGAATGCGCGGCGATCTCGCGCGCCTCCTCGCCCTGGCGAAGCACGACGCGCCCATCTCCCAGCGCGAAACCCACAATCTCGCCGAGGAAACAGGCGCCGCTCACATGCTCGCCAAAGGCGAAGCTCGTGACATGCTCGGTGAGGGAGAGCGCTTCCGGAACGGTTGTCTCGGCGCTCACGGCAAAAATTCTCTCACGCAGCGCAGGCGAGGAAGCCCGCGCGGATCGCCGCCTCGTCGAGATGGCGCCCGATAAACACGATCTTGCTCTCGCGCTTCTCGCCTTCGTGCCAGGGGCGCTGCAGGTCGCCGTCGAGGATCATATGCACCCCTTGGAAGACGAAGCGCTTCGGCTCGTCCTTGAACGCCAGAATGCCTTTTGAACGCAGGATGTCGATACCCTTCACCTGCGTCAGCTCGTTGATCCAAGGCATGAATTTCTCAGGATCAACTTCGCCCTCGATGCGCGCTGAGACCGATTGCATCTCCTCGTCGTGATAATGCTTGAGGCCGCCATGCGAATGGGCCTTATGCGAATGGTCCTTGGCGCCGTCCCCGGCACCGTTTCCTTCATTCCCATGATGGTGGTCGTGGTGATGATGCCCACCTTGGTGCTCATGGTCATGGTCGCGGTCATGACCATGATCATGATGGTGACCTTCCTCATCGTCGAGAAAGGCCGGCTCGATCTCGAGAATGCGCTCGAGGTCGAAGGCCTCGCGACCGAGCACGGCATCAAGCGGAACCGCGCATTTTTGCGTGCGGTGAAGCTTGGCATAAGGATTGATGCCGCGAATGCGCGCCTCGACCTCCTGGAGCTGCTCTTTCGTCACGAGGTCGGTCTTGTTGAGCAAGATCACATCAGCGAAAGCGATCTGGTTCTTGGCCTCCGGCGCGTCCTTGAGCCGATCGAGCAGCCAGCGGGCATCCGCGACCGTTACCACCGCGTCGAGCTTCGCGGCCGCACCCACGTCGGCATCGACGAAGAAGGTCTGGGCCACGGGCGCCGGATCGGCAAGCCCGGTCGTCTCGACGATGATGGCGTCGAACTTGCCTTTGCGTTTCATCAAGCCTTCGACGATGCGGATGAGGTCGCCGCGCACGGTGCAGCAGATGCAGCCGTTGTTCATCTCGAAGATTTCCTCATCGGCGCCGACCACGAGCTCATTGTCGATGCCGATCTCGCCGAACTCGTTGACGATGACAGCGAATTTTCGGCCGTGTTCCTCGGTCAGGATGCGATTGAGCAAAGTGGTCTTGCCGGCGCCGAGATAGCCGGTGAGGACGGTGACGGGGATTTTGTCGGACATGGAGGTGCTGGGCTCTGCCTCGAATTGCAAACGGGAAATAGATAATGGGTGAAGCGGCCGATGGGAATGGAGCGCTCGAGCTTCTTTGCGATGAGAGGCACGAGGGTGCCGCTTAGCCCACGTGGTCACCTTCATCTGACGGCAAAATGAACAGATCACCGCGCGTCATTGTTGTTCGCCTATGTTCATCGACGCGCAGATATCGGCCGCGGAACGATGCGTTGGAGTCACTTGCGGATTTGACGAAATCGATGGCCGATATCACGTAACTTAACTGTTGAGCTCGGGTGCCACCGCTTGGGATGAGAATGAGTCCGTGATGATACGGTTCAATCTCTGCGAAGGCTTCGAAGTCCCCCTTGTTGATTGTCGCTAAAGCGCGTTCCTCCTGTTGTGCCAAATGCCACACCTCGTGATCCGGGCGTCGAAGCATGCCTCGATCTCTGAGACAAACAGTGTCCACGCCGATGGTCCAAAGATGAGGCACGAGTGAAGGAGAAACGCATTCATCGAGAAGCAGTTTGGGCAGCAACGCTACTCTCCGCGGCTTTGCGCGGCCGACCCATGGCCGGATGCGCTCGGAAATAAAGCCGGGCGAATTCGATGTCTTTTGACTCGAGTCCTGGATAGTCCTCGATGATATTCTCGATGGTTTCGCCGCGATCCGCCATTTCGCCAACGTGTCTTACGGGAAGGCGGCTGCCACAAAATACTGGCTCACCGGCGAAAACGTCGCCACGTTCTTCAATTCGCAACAGTCCTGCCGCATAGAGTTCGACGCGCGGCTTGACGTCGTGGAAAACCCGGGAAAGATCGAGTTGAAGGTACCTGCTCGAACCCAAGTAAAGGCGATCGTTAAAAAGGGTCATAAGGTCTTCGAAACCCGACACCACGTCGAACGCCATCCAACCGTCACCGTAAGCTCGCCTCGATGCGATTTCTTCAAATTTCTCGAGGACCAGCTTGCGGCCCTCCGCTGAGATCAAGGTGTGGCTATACACAGCGGCAAAGCAGAACACGTCGAGCCATCTGAACCAGAGATGCGCGCTATCAGCGCTGTAGCGACGCGGAAGCCTTCCAGCCTCAATATCCTTGCGCACTCGCTTTTCGGCCACTGAGGCAAGAACAATTGTCTCTCGCAATGAGAGATTGGCTCGAATGCGGGTCGCTTCTTGGGACCGTAACATTGAAAACCAACACGCCCGCCAAACAATCGTTCCCCATTCGGGGAAGGTTATTTAAGCGCTCCGGGCGCGTCACGTCAATGCATTTGGCTCGATTTCCGTGACCCTGAGCGGAACAAACCGGATAGTTCATGTGGCCTAGATCCGCACTACTCGTGTGCTTACGAACAAGCCCGGCCAAAGCGTTGACTTTCCTTTATGCCTCTTGCATAAGCCCGCCCGTTCCGTCAGCGCAGAGATTTTCCAGTCGGACAGGCGCCACAAGGGCTGAGCCGGTCCCTGGGGCCCGATTTAATTCGCGGCCGGCACGCATGGAGTTTGTCCCGTGAAGCGCACCTATCAGCCGAGCAAGCTCGTTCGCAAGCGCCGGCATGGTTTTCGGGCTCGCATGGCCACTGTGGGCGGCCGCAAGGTTGTTGCGGCGCGTCGCGCGCGCGGCCGCAAGAAGCTCTCCGCCTGACACTCAGCGGCAAAATTGCGTCCAACATGCCAATGGCAGCGAATCCGCAAGGCGGGGAGCTGCTTGGCCGCTTGACCCGTTCGGCTGATTTCCAGGGGCTGAGGCGAGGACAGAAATTCGAGGGGAAATTCGGCCGCATGCGCGCTGTCGCGAGGGTGCGCACGGCGGCGTCGCCTTTTGTCCTGCGGATCGGGCTCATCGTGCCGGGTAAGCTCGGCAATTCCCCGCAACGCCACCGGATCAAGCGGCGGCTTCGCGAAGGCATGCGCCGCGCACAAGCTTCGGGCGGCTTCGGACTGGGAGACTTCAGCGAGAAGGAAGGATCGATGGGCGCCGATATCGGCATTTTTGCCGCGCCTGCGGTGCTCACCATGGATTTCGACACGCTGGCAATGGAGCTCGAGGCCGGCGTCAATGCAGTGATGCGCAAGCTCGATCGACGCCCCATATACGGCCAGGGCCGATGACCCACCGAGTGCTTTCGAGAGTTTCGAATGGACGATAAACGCAATCTCTTCACGGCAATCGGCCTGTCCCTGCTCGTGCTCGTCGGCTGGCAATACCTCGTCGCCCCGCGCTTCATCACGCCGAAGCCCGCCCAGATCGAGGCGCAGCAGGAAGCCAAGCCCGCATCGACAACGACGCCGGAGGCGGCTCCGCAAGCGCCCCCGCCCGGAACCACGGCCGCGACACCGACCAGCGTCACCCAGGAGATCTCGCGCGAAGACGCGCTGAAGTCATCGCCGCGCCTCGCCATCCGCAACGACCATCTTTCGGGCTCGATCGCCCTCAAGGGTGCGCGCCTCGACGATCTGACCTTGACGAGCTATCGCGAGACCACCGATCCCCACAGCCCGAACATCGTGCTCTTTTCGCCCTCGCACACGGCGGGCGCTTTCTATGCGGATTTCGGCATTCTCCCGGGCGCCTCTGCGGCGGGGGAGACGCCGAATGCCGACACGTTGTGGCAGGCGAGCGGCAACGAGCTCACGCCCACGACACCAGTCACCCTCACCTGGACGAACGCCCAGGGCGTCGAGTTCAAGCGCGAGATCGCCGTCGACGACGATTACATGTTCTCGGTCACGGACACGATCACGAACCACGCCGCGCAGCCTCTTTCGGTCTACCCTTATGCCGCCGTGGTGCAGCAAGGCACGCCGAAGGTCGCCGGCTATTACGTGCTCTTCGAGGGCTTGCTTGGCTATATCGGCGATAACGCCTTGCAGGAATGGACCTATGCCAAGCTCGATAAGGAGGGGGTGAAGAGCTATTCAGGCACGGGTGGGTTCGTCGGCATCACCACTGACAAATATTGGGCCGCGGCCGTCATTCCCGACCAGACCAAACCTTATGATGCGCGTTTTATCGCAACACAGGGCGGCCCCAAGGCCTATCAGGCGGATCTGCGCGAGGGCGAGCTCGGCATCGCGCCCGGCGCGAGCGTCTCGACCTCGCGGAGGCTTTTCGCCGGCGCCAAGGTGGTGCAGCTCGTCGACAACTACGAGAACGAATACGGGATCAAGGGCTTCGACCGGATCATCGATTGGGGCTGGTTCTATTTCATCACCAAGCCCTTGTTCAAAGTGATCGATTACTTCTACCGGCTACTCGGCAATTTCGGCCTTGCGATCCTCCTCGTCACCGTGCTGCTGAAGGGCCTCTTTTTCCCGCTCGCCAACAAATCTTATGCCTCGATGGCGAAGATGAAGGCGGTGCAACCGCAGCTCAAGGAGCTGCAGGAGCGCTACAAGGACGACAAGGCGAAGCTGCAGCAGGAAATGATGGCGCTCTACAAGCGCGAGCGGATCAACCCGGTTGCCGGATGCTGGCCCATGCTGATTCAGGTTCCGGTATTCTTCGCGCTCTACAAGGTGATCTTCACGACGATCGAGATGCGCCAGGCGCCCTTCTACGGCTGGATCCGCGATCTTTCGGCGCCCGATCCGACTTCCGTCTTCAATCTGTTCGGGCTTCTCCCGTTCACGCCGCCGCACGTCCTGATGCTCGGCGCTTGGCCGCTCATCATGGGCGTGACCATGTTCGTTCAGATGAAAATGAATCCGGAGCCGCCGGATCCGGCCCAGAAGATGATGTTCACCTGGATGCCGCTGATCTTCACCTTCATGCTCTCGTCTTTCCCGGCCGGCCTTGTGATCTATTGGAGCTGGAACAACACGCTCTCGGTGCTGCAGCAGGGCTTCATCATGAAGCGCCATGGCGTGAAGATCGAGCTCTGGGACAATCTGCGCAAGCTGTTCATGGGCAAGAGCTCGCCCTCGACCGCGTGATCGTGTGACCGAGGGTTTCGGCTCCACAGTCGACGCCGATGCGCTCGAGGCCGGGAGGCTGCTCTTCGCGCGCGAATGCCACTTCCGCTACGCTGCGGGCTCCATCGAGCGTCTCCCGCCTTCCGGATTGCCGGAAATCGCCTTCGCCGGACGCTCCAATGCCGGCAAATCAAGCCTCATCAATGCGCTTACCGG
>JAFAQA010000188.1 GCA_019246665.1 Hyphomicrobiales bacterium | reverse complement strand
GCCGGAGACCAGCACCAGTTCCGGCACCCCGTCTTCCACGACACGCTCGAACGCAGCGAGCAGGGTCGCGATCTCCCGCTCGCGCCCGTATAGTTTCTCGGGAATAAACAGCCGATCCGGCGTGTCGTCCTCGCCGAGCGGGAAGTCGTCGATGCGGCGCTGCGCCTCCCACTTGGTCAGACAGCTCCGAAGGTCGCTCTGGAGGCCGGCTGCGGTCTGATAGCGCTCCTCGGCCGTCTTCGCGAGCAGCTTCATGACGATCGCCGAGACGGCGCCGGGGATCTCATTGCGCCGCTCGGCAGGCCCCACCGGCCGCCTCGCCAGGTGGCAGTGCACCCATCCCATGGGATCAGTCGCGGTAAACGGCAAAGCACCGGTGAGCATTTGGTAGAACGTGACGCCGAGGGCGTAGAGGTCGCTGCGGGAATCGATTGACCGGTTCATTCGTCCGGTCTGCTCGGGCGCCATGTAGGCCAGCGTGCCGGCGATCGTCTCGGGAGGGTGAGGCGACTGGCGCTCGCGTGGCAGGCGTGAGGCGATGCCGAAACCGGTCAGCCGTACCTCGCCGGTCGCAGCGTCGACCAGGATATTGACCGGCTTGATGTCCTTGTGGACGAGACCGCGCCGGTGAAGTTTGCCGAGAGCCCCGGCAGTAGCGATGGCGAGGCGCAAGAAGCTTCCCACCTCCATGGGCGCGCCAAGCAACCGGCCGAGCGGCTCGCCGCCCGCATCCTCGAGTACCAGCATGGTCCGACCGGCGTCGCGCACCAGGTCGAGCGGCCGCGCCGCCCACGCCCCGTCGAGCTCATCCTTTAGTTGGTATTCGTGGGTGAGGCGATCGAGGCTCGAGCGCGACGGCTGGTCGGCGGCAGGCATAACGAGCAAGACGGCGCGCTTGCCATTATCCTCCAGTTGCCAGCCGCGGCGGAAGACGCGTTCGCCGTCCTCCCACAAGATCTGAGAGCCGCTATCCAAGTACGCGCCGTCTAACGAATGTGGCACCACCTGTGAGCTCCGGCTCGGGCTTCCGATCGAGCTTGGCTGACCGAGCTTTACCTGCGCCCCGGGCTTCTCTCCGCCTTGCGGAAATTCTACCGCATCGGCCGAGAAATGGCAGCTATCCGTTGGTCCTGCCTGATCCCACCTACACGGATCCGTCGCCCCCTTAGCAACAATTAGGCGCGATTTGCCGGGCTTTACTGGCGCCCGGTGGCGCATGCGCTCAAATTTGGTTCCTCAACCTAATGCTGAACGCGGTGGTTGGCTGGGCGCTGGGAAAGGGCAATGGTCGGCACTGGAAACGGCGTCGTTGGCTCTCCCGATGGAGCGGATCGCCCCAAGCTGAGGGAAGCGGGCGATTAGTCTTGAGAGCGACACCGAGGAAGGATCTGATATGCAATTGGGATTGATCGGCCTTGGGCGCATGGGCGCTAACATGTCGACACGCCTCATCCGAGCAGGGCATGAGGTACGTGTTTATGACACTCATGCGGCTGCGGTTAAGGAGCTCGTGGCCAAAGGCGCCAAAGGTTCTAGCTCTCTCGAAGATCTGCTTCACGGGCTCACCGCGCCGCGCGCGGTTTGGATGATGCTGCCGGCAGCGGCCGTCGATCCTGTCCTCGATTCGCTTGTGCCATTGCTGGAGCGCGGCGACATCGTCATCGACGGCGGCAATTCCTACTACCAGGACGACATTCGCCGTGCCGCCACACTGAAGGCCAAGGGGCTCCACTACGTCGATGTCGGTGTCAGCGGCGGCGTGTGGGGGCTGGAGCGCGGATACTGCCACATGATCGGCGGTGAAACCGAGATCGTCGCGCATCTCGATCCGATTTTCCGCTCGCTTGCGCCTGGGATCGAAGCTGCGCCGCGGACCGAGGGCGCCACGGGCGAGGCGAGCCAGGCCGAATATGGGTATCTCCATTGTGGGCCCAACGGCGCCGGGCACTTCGTCAAGATGGTGCATAACGGCATTGAATACGGGCTGATGGCGGCATACGCCGAGGGCCTCGCCATCATCCGCAAGGCCAATGTCGGGCGCGCGCGCGGCGCGGTCGATGCCGAGACGACGCCGCTGCGCGATCCGCAATTCTATACTTATGACTTCGACCTCGCCGCGATCGCGGAGGTGTGGCGACGCGGCAGCGTCGTGAGCTCTTGGCTCCTCGATCTGCTCGCGAGCGCGTTGCGCAAGGGTCCGGGTCTCGCCGGATTCTCGGGACGCGTCTCGGATTCGGGGGAGGGGCGCTGGACCTTGAAGGCAGCCATCGATGAGGGCGCGCCCGCGCCTGTTATTGCAACGGCCTTATTCAACCGATTCACCTCGCGTGGCGAGGCCGAATATGAGGACAAGCTCCTTTCGGCGCTCCGCTTCGAGTTCGGCGGCCATATCGAGAAGAAAGCGGAGTGACGACCATGCTTCCCACTAAACGTCTGAGCCTACTCGGCCAGAGCCTGTGGCTGGACGACATCACCCGCGATCTGCTCGATAGCGGAACGCTAGCGACCTATATCGCGCAATGGTCGGTGACAGGCCTGACCTCGAATCCGACGATCTTCGATCATGCGATAACCCACAGCGCTTCATATGACCGCGAGATCGCGCGGCTCCTCGCCAAAGGCGTGAGCGGAGAGGCGCTGTTCTTTGAGCTTGCTCTTGAGGATCTGTCGCGCGCGGCGGATCTGTTCTTGCCGATCCATCAGCGGACCGGGACAGTCGATGGCTGGGTATCACTCGAAGTCTCTCCACTGCTCGCGCATGATACCGAAGGAACCGTTGCGTCGGCAAAGGCGCTCTACGGCCGCGCCGGGAAGCCCAACCTGTTCATCAAGATCCCGGGAACACCGGAAGGATTGCCGGCGATCGAGCAAGCCATCTTCGACGGCGTTCCGGTAAATGTGACGCTGCTATTCTCAGCCCAGCAATATATCGCGGCGGCCCACGCCTATATGAATGGCCTCGAGCGGCGGGTCGAGGCCGGGCTCACCCCTGATGTGCGCTCCGTTGCCTCGCTCTTCATCTCGCGATGGGACCGCGCGGTCGCGGAAACGGTCCCTGCCGAACTCCTCAACCGTCTCGGCATCGCGGTCGGCAAGCACGCCTATGCGGCTTATCGCGACCTCGTCGATAGCGATCGCTGGCAGCGCCTGGCCAATCGCGGGGCACGCGCGCAGCGCCTCTTATTCGCCAGCACTGGCACCAAAGATCCGAAGGCTTCGGACGTCCTCTATGTCGACGCGCTGGCGGGGCCCAATACCGTCAACACCATGCCGCAAGCGACCTTGAAGGCGACCGCCGATCACAGCGCCGCGGCAAATGTGCTGCCGCGCGATGGCGGCGATGCGGGTACGACGCTTGCCCTCTTCGAGAAGGCCGGCGTCAATATCACCGCGCTTGCGGAGAAACTCCAAGGCGAGGGTGCTGATGCATTCGTGCAGTCCTGGCGCGATCTCCTTCAAGCGATCGCCGCCAAGAGCAAGGCTCTCAGCTGAAGCGCGTTCAGCGCGAAGGAGGCGAAATGTCTGCAATCGACGACTCGGCCGTGGCCGCCGCCTGGCAGGCGCTCGAGGTCCATCACCGAGAGATAACGTCCTTGCATCTGCGGCGTCTCTTCGCCGACGACCCGGACCGGGCACGGCGGTTCTCGGCGGAAGGCGTCGGACTTTATCTCGACTACTCCAAGAATCGCATCACCGACGAGACGCTGCGTCTATTGTTTCGGCTCGCGAAAGCGCGAGGCGTGGCGGTGCGGCGCGACGCGATGTTTCGCGGCGACAAGATCAATGCCACCGAGAAGCGTGCGGTGCTTCACGTTGCCCTTCGATCACCCCGCGGCACCCGGATCGAGGTCGATGGCAAGGACGTGGTGCCGGAGGTTCACGAGGTCCTCGATCGGATGGGCGCGTTTGCGCAGGCGGTTCGCTCAGGCGCCTGGACAGGCCATACCGGCAAGCGCATTCGCAACGTCATCAATATCGGCATCGGCGGCTCTTATCTCGGGCCTGAAATGGCATATCGGGCCCTGCAGCCTCACAGCGACCGGTCGATAACCTTTCGCTTCGTCGCCAATGTCGACGGTGCCGCCTTCACGGAGGCCGTCGAAGGACTGGCGGCGGACGAAACGCTGTTCATCATCTCGTCGAAGACCTTCACCACGCTCGAGACCATGACTAACGCCGCGACGGCCCGGCGCTGGGCCCTCGACAAGCTGAGCTCGGACGCGGCCGTTGCGAAGCACTTTGTCGCCGTCTCGACCAACCGCGAGGCGGTGAGCAAATTCGGCATCGACACGAACAACATGTTCGGCTTCTGGGATTGGGTCGGCGGCCGCTATTCGATGGATAGCGCGATCGGTCTCTCGACGATGATCGCAATCGGGCCCGATGCTTTCGGTGAGCTGCTCGCCGGCTTTCATGCGATGGACGAGCACTTCCGGACCGCGCCCGCCGAACGCAACTTGCCGATGCTGCTCGGGCTGCTCACCGTCTGGTACAACAATTTCTTTGGAGCTCAGACGATCGGCATCATGCCGTACTCGGCCCATCTGGCTCGTTTCCCCGCCTATCTGCAGCAGTTGCAAATGGAGAGCAACGGCAAGAGCGTCGACCTGAAGGGTGGACGCGTCTCCTACGGGACCGGCCCGATCATCTGG
>JAFAQA010000174.1 GCA_019246665.1 Hyphomicrobiales bacterium | reverse complement strand
GGCGGCGTGGAGGAAGATATCGGGGGCGGGCTTGCCCTTGCTGACGCGGGCAGTGGAGAAGCGCGCGGTTTCCGCGAAGAGGTCATCGAGCTTCGTCACGAGGAGCGAGGCCGTAATCCGCTCCGGCAAGGAGGACGAGGCGACGCAGCGCGCCAAGGGAATCGATAAAATCGCCTGCCGAACCCCGCGAATCGGCTCAAGCATTTGCGCATAGGCTTCGTCCTCGCGCCGGATGACGAGATCTTCAAAGGTGTCGGGGAAGGGCGCGCCGCGCTCGCATGCGAGGCTCGCGAGCATGTCCTTGATGCTGATGCCGGCGAAGCGTCGCGTCGCCTCAGCCGTGTCGATCTTGATGCCGATCTCGTTCAAGCAGGTGGCAGCGACGCGCGCGAACAGATATTCCGAATCGACCAAAACGCCGTCGCAATCGAAAATCAGGAGAGCCATGCTAGCCGGGCCGCTTCATGTCGACGGAAAATGGCGATGCCGAAAGGCTAGAGCATGATCTGCAAAAGTGGTCCCACCTTTGCGATAAGATCATGCGGAAAAACAAGAAGATAACCTGCTACTGATCTCATCTAAACGCAACGCGTTCTAAAGGATTGTCGAAACCCGCTTGGATCAAGCATGAGGGCGCATCGCACCCAAGCCATCACGGCGCAATCTCAGTTCAGCTTCGACATCACCTCGTCGAGGCTTTTCGTCAAAAGGCCGAGCCCTTTTTCGCCCTTCGAACGCTTGCGCAGGATCGTCTCGCTGGCGCGAATCGCGGCCTCGGCAGCTGCGTCGCGCACTTCGGTCATGGCCTCCGCCTCCGCTTGAGCGATCTTCTGCTCGGCGGTCTTCTGCCGGCGCGAAACGAAATCGCCGAGCTTCTCCTCAGCTTCCTTGGCGAGGCGCTCGGCATCGACCTTGGCTTGCGCGATGATCGCCTCGGCCTCGCTCTCGGCCTCCTGGCGGCGCTTCTCGTACGAAGCGAGCAGCGCCTGTGCCTCTTCGCGCAACCTTTTCGCTTCCGCAAGCTCGCCCGCGATGCGAGAGCCGCGCTCGTCGAGCGCATTGACCAGAGCCTTGAAGGCGCCGAGCCAAGCGGCGAACCCGAGAAAGACCACGAAAGCGACGGCGACCCAGAATTCGGGATCGGCGAAGAGGTGCGGCATGACGCTTTCCTCAGCTTTTGCCGACAGGAGACACGACCGCGGCAAGCTCGGCGCTGCTCGCCGGGTGACCGGTGAGCCTTGCCACGATCGCGGCGGCCGTTTCTTGCGCGATGGCGTTCACATTGGTCATGGCCTGCGCCTTGCGCGTCGCGATCTCCTTATCGGCGGCGGCGAGCTTGGCGGCAAGGTCGGCCTCGACCGCCTTGCGTCTGGATTCGCTCACGGCATTCATGGCCTCGCGCGTCTCGCGGGCGATGCCCTGGGCCTTGTCGCGGGCCTCCGCAAGCGCCTTCGCATGCGCCTCCGTCGCCTCGTCGGCGCGGGCCTTGGCGGCGGAAGCTTCGTCGAGATCACGCGATATGCGCTCGGCGCGTTCGGCGATCGTGCCGCCGACGCGCCTGACGAACACCTTGGAGACGAAGAGGTAGATCGCTCCGAAGGTGATCGCGAGCCATAGAAGCTGCGAGGGGAAATGCTCCGGCTCGAAAGGCGGGAAGCCTCCCTTTTGCTCGGTTTGCGCCTCGGTCGCCGTTTCGGTTGCGACAGCCATTGAACTTCCAGATACGGGTTGAACGCGCCCGAGCCTTCAAGGCTCAGGCGAGATTGGCCGCCAGGGCCTGGCTATTTGAAGAAGAACAGAAGCAGAAACATTGCCAGCATCGAAACGATGCCGAAGACTTCCGCGAGCGCAAACCCAATGAACAGCAGCGTGCGCTGACCATCGGCTGCAGACGGGTTGCGCAACGCTCCCGACAGGAATTGCCCGAAAATGCTTCCAACACCAATCGCGGTGGCCCCCATCCCAATACAGGCAAGGCCAGCGGCAAGATATCGCGCAGCGGTCGGATCCATGAGTTGCTCCTTTTATTTTATTTGGCAGCGAGAAAGCCGCACGCTACGGCTTTGTCAATGGTGGGGATGGAGGGCGTCGTTGAGATAGATGCAGGTGAGGATCGCGAACACATAAGCCTGCAGGAATGCTACCAGCGCCTCGAGCGCGAGTAGCGCGATCGTCATCGCGAACGGCAAGGGCGCCAGCACCAGCCAAACACCCGCACCGGCGAGTGTCGCGACAAAGCCCGCGAAGACCGCGAGCGCGATATGCCCAGCAAGCATATTGGCGAAGAGACGAACCGAGAGGCTCAACGGGCGCAAGAGGAACGACATCACCTCGATCACGACGATGAGCGGCATCAGCCAGCCGGGTGCGCCGGAGGGGGCGAAGAGATGCAGGAAACCGAGGCCGTGCCTCCAGAAACCGTAGATGATGACGATGGCGAAGACGAGAAGCGCCAGCGAAGCCGTCACGATGATCTGGCTCGTGACCGTGAATGAATACGGGACAAGGCCGATGAAATTGCAGAGGAGAATGAAGGCGAAGAGCGAAAAGACGAAGGGGAAGAACCTCATTCCCTCTTCCCCAGCCGATTGACGCACCGTGTCAGCGATGAACTCGTATACTGCTTCGAGCGCCGATTGCAGCCGCCCCGGCACAAGCGAGTTGCCGCGCATGGCGAAGAGAGTGACGCCCACGAGGATCGCGACGCAAAGGAACATGTAAGCGGCGGAGTTGGTGAAGATGAAGTGGTAAGCGCCGATACTGCCCAATTCCTTCAGCGGCGAAATCTCGAACTGCTCAATCGGGTTCATGGACCTGTCCGTTCGCTCCTCGCGCGGCTCGGGCCGCAAGGCACCGTCCTTGGCGCGCCCGAGACGGGGCCGGCGCGCCTAGCTTTCGCGGCGGGATTGCGGCTTTCCCATCCCGGCGGCACGAATCGCGTTCACAACGCTCGCCGCGAAACCGAGCAGGAAGAAAAGAATGAAGCCCCATGGCGACGTGCCGAGAAGCCAGTCTGCCCCATATCCAAGAGCGGCCCCGACCGCAAGCCCTGCGATCAGCTCGGTCGAGATACGAATGGCTTGACCGAAAGCCTTGCCGCTTGAGCCGTTGCGAGATGGCGGCGGTGCAGCTGGTCCGGTCGGCCGAAGCTTCTTGAGCTTGGCGTCGAGCGCGGAGCGACGTCGATCGAGTTCGTCCTTGGATGGCTCGGCCATGCGCCATTGTTCACGGCGAAGCAGAGCCCCTGTCAATGGCGTGCTGGTTTCACCCTGGAGGAGCGTGTTGCATTCACTCCGCGGCGACGCGCTCCGCCGTTTCGAGATCGACCGACACGATCTGGGAAACGCCGCGTTCCGGCATGGTGACCCCGTAGAGGCGATCCATGCGGGCCATGGTGATCGGATTATGCGTGATCACCAGGAAGCGTGTGCCGGTCTTGTCGGCGATCTCGCGGACAAGGTCGCAGAAGCGCTCGACATTGGCGTCATCGAGCGGTGCATCGACCTCGTCCAGCACGCAGATGGGCGAAGGGTTCGTCAGGAAAACCGCGAAGATCAATGCGGTCGCCGAGAGGGCCTGTTCCCCACCCGAAAGAAGCGACAGCGTTTGCGGGCGCTTTCCCGGCGGGTTCGCGACAATCTCGAGCCCGGCCTCGAGCGGATCTTCCGATTCCACCAGCTGCAGCTCGGCCGACCCGCCACCGAACAATATCTTGAAAAGGTTCTGGAAATGCGCGTTCACCGTGGCGAAGGCGCCGATCAGCCGCTCCGCGCCCTCACGATTGAGGCTCGAGATCGCCTGGCGCAGCCGCTTGATCGCCTCGGTGAGGTCATCGCGTTCGCCCCCCAGCTTGGCGCGCTCCGCCTCGATCGTGCCAAGCTCCTCATCGGCAAGCAGGTTCACCCCGCCGAGCCGCTCGCGCTCCTGCTTCAGACCGGCGAGGCGCTCCTCCACGCCGCGACCTTCGGGCAGGGCGTCATCGAGCGAGACCCCAGCGAGCTCCGGCAGCCCGGAGAGATCAGTTTCGAGCTCTTCGCGGACATTGGCGATGAGCGTTTGGCGCCGTTCGGTTGCGCTCGAGAGCCGCTCCTCGGCGCGCGCCTTGGCCTCACGCGCCGTCGCCAGCGCATCGCTTGCGAGCCTCGCGGCCCGGTCGGCTTCGCCCTGCTCGGTCTCGGCAAGCGCAAGCCGGTCGGCGGCGGTGCGCCGCGCGGCTTCGGCTTGTTCGAGATCGAACAGCAGGGCGCGGCGTTTCTCCATGAAGGCGGCTGGAGCCTCGTCGAGCTCGGCGATTCCAGCTTCGGTTTCGCGGCGACGCTCGGCGAGCTCGCCCATCTGAGCCGTGGCGCGCGCCTTGCGCTCCTCCCAGCCGGCGCTTTCGGTGGCGATGGCGCGCAAACGCTCGGCCCGAAGCGCGCTTTCGCGCCGCGCCGCATCGAGCTCGGCTCTTGCCTGCGCCACGATGTCGCGGTTCGACTGAGCCTTTCGGCGTGCGCTCGCGAGGGCCTCTTCGAAGCCCGCGGAGGCTGGCATCGCGGAGAGGGCGGCTTGGGTCTCTTCCATGCGCCTGCGCGCATCGGCGACGTCGTCCTCGAGGCGGCGCCTGGCTTCGCTCGCGGTCGCGATCGCAGCCGCAAGCGCGGCCGAACGACGCTCGGCGTCGCTCAGCCTCGCGCGAGCGGTATCGACATCGCGACGGGCTCCCCCCATGGTCACGATGGCGCTCGTCTCTTCCTGAGCGGCCCCTTTGACTTCCGCTATCAGGCGCTCGGCTTCGACGCGAAGCCGTGAAAGGCTCTCGCGAGCCGCGGCGCCCTCCGCCTCGACCTCGCCGAGGCGATTGCGTTCGGCCAATCGCCTTGCTGCGGCCGAGGGTGCGTCGGCGGCTGTGGTGAATCCATCCCAGCGCCAGATGTCTCCCTCACGCGAGACGAGCACCTGGCCCGGCCGCAGAGCGAGCCGCAACGAATGGCCCTGCTCCTTCTCGACAAGGCCGATCTGCTCGAGCCGGCGCCGCAGGGCGGCGGGGGCCTGCACGAAGGTGGAGAGCGGCGCGATTCCGGCCGGGAGGGGCGCATCGCTCTCCGGTTCGACAAGTGCCCAATGGGTCGGGGCGGCCGTATCGGTCGAGGCGTCGAGATCCTCGCCCAACGCCGCGCCGAGCGCCGTCTCATAACCCTTCTCGGCGATCACCTGATCGAGGATCGGCGGGTATTGTGTGTCCGACGGCTCGAGAAGCTTGCGCAGTGTGCGGGCCTCGGTCTCGAGGCGCTGCGCCTCGCGCTCGGCCGCGGCGAGCGGTGCCCGGCCACTTTCCTCGGCCTCGCGCGCCATCGCATGGGCGTCGCGCGTGTCGCCGAGCTTCGCCTCGCATGTCGCGAAAACCTCCTCGGCCGCGCTCACCTCGGCGCGAGCAGCGTCGAGATCGACAAGCCGCGACCGCTCGCTCGCGAGCCCTTCAAGCTCGCCGAGCACGTGCGTCAGCTCGTTTTCGAGGCGCGCCGCGCGGCTTGCCTCGTCTTGAGATGCGCGCTCGGCAGCCGCACGTGCCGCCGAGGCTTCGGCCAAGCGCTTTTGGGCCTCCGCCAACGCGGCATCGCTCGCCGCAAGCTCGCCTTCCGCGGCCGAAAGGCGATCGCGAAGCGGAGCTTCGAGTTTTTCGTTTCCGGCCTGCGTCTCATCGAGCTTCGCGGCTTCGGCCAAAAGCCGTGCGAGATTGGCTTGCGCATCGTTGAGCAAGGCCTCGGCACGATCGACATCGGCGCAGGTCTCCGCGAGGCGCCGCTCGAGCTCCGCCCGGCGCTCCTTCACCCGGCGCTCCTCGCCATCGAGCGCCTCGCGCGCGATGAAGAGGCGCTGCAATACCGAAGCAGCTTCGGCTTCGCCTTCCCGTAACGGGGGCAGCGCAGCCGCCGCGTTCGCCTGCGCGGTCGCAGCTTGCGCCTGAAGCTGCGCCGCCTCGGCGAGGCCCGTCGCGGTGACTGTGAGCGCGTGCTCGGCCTCGAGCACGGTTTTTTGTGCTTCAGCCATCGAGATCAGGGCTAGTAAGGCCTGCGCCTTACGAATGCTCGCCGCGAGTGTGCGGTATTTCTCGGCCTGGCGCGCCTGGCGCTTCAGCGCGTCAATCTGTTGATCGAGCTGGGCCAGAACATCCTCGACGCGCTTGAGATTGGTCTCCGATGCGTTCAGCCTGAGCTCCGCCTCGTGACGACGCGTGTGAAGCCCGGCGATACCAGCGGCATCCTCGAGAATGCGGCGGCGCGCCTGTGGCTTCGCTGCAATGATTTCGCCGATCTGCCCCTGCCTAACGAGGGCGTGCGAGCGCGCGCCGGTCGCCGCGTCGGCAAAGAGGATCTGCACGTCTCGCGCGCGCACCTCGCGCGCATTGATCCGATAGATCGACCCCTTCTCGCGCTCGATCTTGCGTGAGATTTCCAGTGTGTCGTGCTCGTTGAACGCGGCGGGCGCCGTGCGGCCCTCATTGTCGAGAGTGAGCTGCACCTCGGCCGTGGAGCGCGCCGGGCGCGCGTTCGAACCCGAGAAGATGACATCATCCATGGCGGCGGCGCGCAGATTTCTCTGGGCATTCTCGCCCATCACCCAGCGCAACGCCTCGACAAGATTGGACTTGCCGCAGCCATTCGGCCCGACGACGCCCGAAAGCCCATCTTCGAACAGGATTTCTGTGGGCTCGACGAAAGTCTTGAAGCCCGCGACGCGCAGGCGGGCGAGCTTCATGGCTCAGACGCCCCCGTGCCTCGCCATGCCAAGCGTGACACCGTCCCTGCGTCAGGAGTTGACGATGGGAGCGATGATCTTGTCCATGGCTTCAAAGCTCATCTCTCCGTCATATCTCTTGCCGTTGATGAAGAAGGTCGGAGTCGCATCGACTCCAAGAATCGTTCCGGCACGTGAACGAACAGCTTCGACGCCAGCACGAATTTCCTGATTCTTCAAACATTCCTCGAAGCTTTTCTGTGTGAAACCCGCCTGTTTCGTGAGCGCCGCCAAAGCGTCGACCGGTTTCTTGACGAAGGCCCAGTCGTTTTGCTTGTCGAACAAAAGGTCGATCATCGCATAATATTTGTCATCGCCGGCGCAGCGCGCCAGCATGAATCCGGCGGCAGCCAAGGGATCGAGCGGGAATTCGCGCAAGGTGAAATGCACTTTGCCGGTGTCGATATAGGTCGCCTTCAGCTTGGGCCAGGTGTCCCGGTGAAAGGCGGCGCAATGGCTGCACGTCATCGAGGCGTATTCGATGATGGTGCACTTGGCATCCTGCGAACCGAGCCAGACATCCCCCAAGGGCCCGGGCATGGCGAGATCCGCAGGTGTCGGGTCGGCGGCGCGGGCTCGCGAGGGAACGACATCGAGGCCTCCGATGCTCGCGAGCGCGGTCGCGCCGAAAATCGATGTGGCTTGGCGGCGGGTGAGCATGGGCAAGCACTCCTTTGAGCCTCGAAAATGATGCGGCTTTCGACCTGGTTAGCACGCGTCAATATCACAGACGAGCCCAGAGCCTGCAGTGACCTCATCGGTTGAGTCTCGATTAATGCGGCTTTGAGGCCAAAATGGAGTCACGATCGCGTGCGGCCAGCCGGCCCTCATCGTTTCGCGAGCACCAGCGCGCCGAGCTCGATGACGGCCCGACGCAGCCCGTCATCAGCAATCTCGGCTGCCATTCTCCGGCTATTCGCCATCGCCTGGGCATCCGGTGGCGGTGCCGCCGGCTTCGGTCCGGCTTTCGCGGCAACGCGGCCTTGACGAATGGCGAGCTTGCCGGCGCACCGCCAACCGAAATGGCTGTTGATCCGCTCGAGAATCGCGGGTGCGAGGTGCTGGACCTCGAGCCCGAAAGCGCCCTCGACGCGAATCACCAAAGTGGCGGATTTGCCTTCATCCTCGCCCACCCTCGGGCCGCGCGGCCATTCGAGCGCGATCGGCTCGCACACCTTCGCCAGCCTTTCGCCGACGATTTCCGGCCAGGCGAGCACCACGTCCGCTGCGGCGAAACCCCGCGCCGCGAGTGTCTTGCCGAGCGCGGGCGCCACAAGATCAGCAAGGGGCCGGCCGATCTGGCGCGGCCGGCGTCTGCCTGGTGACTGAGGCAAGGCGAGCCTCCTTTGATTCGTAAGGTTACGAGCGAGGCCCGGAAGCGTCAAAGCGCGCCTCGTCCCCCTCTCGTCGCAGCAGAGCCCAGCCCACGGCAAGCATCGTCACCAGGGTCACCAATGCAGCCGCGGCGGCGTCCGAGGCAAAATGACCGCCAAATGCCATCCGCAGCGCTGCGACGGCGACCGTCATGACGCTTGCGCAAGTGAGCGCCACGGCGCGCCACGGGGCGGGCAAGAGTGAAGCCGGCGCGAGGAGCCAAGTCGCGCCCGCAACCTCGCCAGAAGCGAAGGAACAGTTGTGCTCGCAAGCTCCATCGGCCGCGTACCAGGGCCTGAACTCGCTGGCGCCGCCGAATTCGATGATTTGCGAGGGGCGAGGCCGATGGGACACCTCCTTGAGCACTCCGTTGACCAGAAGCCCAGGCCCGAGCGCGAAGCTCAACGCGAGAAAGAGAATGCGCCAAACGGTAAGAAACGCGCCGCGGTGAGGTTTTCGCATTCCAAAAAGAAAGCCGGGGATGGCGAGCACGAGCACAATCATCGGAAGGTAATAGCCGAGTTCCCGCAAAAGGATGAGATTTGCTTGCGAGCGCATGGCGAATCCCTTGCCAGCGCCATCATAGAAGAGGCCCGCAACCGCGAGATCGAGTTGCGGGAAGAGCGCGGTCAGCGCCATGATGCTGGTGAGAACGACGATCGCCAGAAGGGCAGCCCGGCGAAGGTTCCCTCGGCTGGCTTCGGGTAGTCTTCGCTCCCCCCCACGGTGAAGGCCCGATTTGGTCTTTCGGGGCGTTTGTTGCGCCGGTGCCCGGTCCAAGTGGCTTTACTCGCGTGTCGACTTCGCAGCTCTTCCCGGACGTCCTAGAGGGTCAGGGTCTTTTCGTCTCAGGCGCCGGGGGTGATTCGCCGGCGCGACCGGATACCAGAAACTCCCAAGGCGACACTTCGCTGCCGCGAGGCACCACCACTTCGATCAGGCAAGGCTCGTCGGCCGCGATGGCGCGCGTCAGAACCGGTTTCAGATCGGCTGGGGAATGCACACGCTGCCCTTTTATGCCGAAGCTCGATGCAAGCTTCATGAAATCGGGATTGACGAGATCGGCCCCGATGACGCGCCCCTGATACCGGGTTTCCTGGTCGCGGCGCACATTGCCGAAGCTCTCATTGTTGAACAGCACGGTCACAAGACCGATGCCGTATTGCACCGCTGTCGCCAGCTCTTGAACGCCGAACATGAAGCCGCCATCGCCTGTGATCGAGACGACCGGCTTGTCCGGATTGGCGACCTTGACACCGAGCGCCGTCTGAAATCCAGCGCCGAGCGTCCCTTGGAAGCCCTCTGACACATAGGTGCGCGGCGCATAGACCGGAAAGCTCGTATATGAGGCGAAGCCCGCCTGGCAGAGCTCGGTGACGAAAAAGCCGTCGCGCGGCAGCGCCTCGCGGATCACCTCCAGGTAATCGACCTGAGGCTGCACTTTGCGCAAGGCTTTCGCCGCCTTTGTCTTGGCGGCGAGAATCGCTTTGCGGTTATCGCGACGTGGCCGCTTGAGTGCGACCACTGCATCGAGGAGGGCGCGCGCGCCCGCCGCCGAATCCGCCACAATGCCGGCATGGGGCTTAAGCCGCAGCATTTCCGTGGGGTCGATGTCGATGCGAATGAGATAAGGAGGCGCTTGGGGCCGATCGATGAGCCGTGTCATGCCGGTCCAGCGCATATAGGCCATCTCGGCGCGCGTGCCGATGGCGACGAGCGCGTCCGTATCCTCCCAAAGCAGGCGAGCCGCGTAGGCGGAGACGCCGAGCGGTTCGGCCTCCGAGACGATGCCGCGCCCCCCTCGCATCGCAGAGACGGGTGCGTCAAGCGCCTCCGCGAGCGCGCGCACTTCCTTCGCCGCATGCTGCGCACCGCTGCCGACCATGAGCATCGGACGCTTGGCAGCAAGCAAAAGCCCGGCAGAGCGCGCCACGGCCTCCGGGTCCGGATCGGGAGCGGCATCGAGAACCGCCGGCCCGGTGAAGGACACCTGCTCGCGATTCGTCATCACGTCCCAAGCCATCTCGACGGCGACCGGCCCCGGACGGCCGGAAAGCATGTGCCGGAAAGCTTCGTTCATCACGCGCGGCACGTCGGCGGGGCGCTCGATGCGTGCCGCCCATTTGCACAAGCTGCGCAAGGTTCCGATCTGGTCGGGTATCTCGTGCAAATGGCCGCGCCCCCGCCCGATGAACTCGGAAGGGAGCTGGCCGGTGATGCAGAGCACGGGAGCGCAGCATGCCCAGGCGGTGGAGATGGCGGCCGCGGCGTTGAGCACGCCCGGGCCGGGCACGACAGAGAACACGCCCGGCCGACCCGTCGAGCGCGCATAGCCGAAGGCCATATAGGCGGTGCCTTGCTCGTGGCGCGCCCCATAGGTCGTGATGCGGTCGCTCGCCTGGTACAGCCCGTCGAAGAACGGATACATTTGCGCGCCTGGAAGGCCAAAAACCGTGTCGACGCCGTTCTCGAGAAGCGAACGCACGATGGCCTCGCCGCCCGAGATCGGCGCATCGTTGCGGAAGAGTGCGCGATTGGCGCTGGCCTGCCTTCCTGCGCCACTCGCCTTGCCGTTCTCGGCTTTCTTCGCGCTCATCGACTTCTGCAAGATCGACTCCCTGAGATTAGAAGCTTCACAGACGCTGTAGTGGTTCGGCCCCGATAAATGATTCCCATTTGTCGGAAAAGGCCTGACCTGTTGTGGCTCGATTTCACCGACGGATGGGAACCATCGGTCGGAATCGATCCACTGGCTTCGCGCCATCGCATGCGCGAGCCACGCAACGAAGGCGGCACATGGTCACGTCGACCAATTCTGCTTGAAATCGCCATAGAGGGTGAGACCTCCGCACGCAAAAATCGTTTGGCCGGTAATGTAGGAGGCGTCCTCCGAGGCGAGAAAGGCGAAGACCGTCGCCACCTCTTCCGGAGTGCCGGCGCGACCCATCGGAATATGCCGTTCGACAGCCGCCCTTTGCTTGGGATCGTTGCGCCAGCTGTCATTCATGTCGGTGAGAATGGCGCCGGGCGCCACCGCATTCACCCTGATGCCGCGATCGGCGAATTCAAGCGCGAGCGTTCGGGTGAGATTGGCAAGGCCGCCCTTGCTCAGGGAATACCCGAGAAAACCGGGCTTCGGGATGATCTGGTGCACGCTCGAGGTGTTGATGATCACACCGCCGCCCTCGCGCGAAAGAAAATGGCGAATGGCCAGTTGGGAACAGTGGACAGCGCCAACGAGATTGACGCCAAGCACATGCTCGAGCCCCTTCGGATCAGGCGAGTCCCCGGGAAGTTCCTGCTGGATGCCCGCATTGTTGACGACGATGTCGAGCCGGCCCAAGGCCTCGACTACCGCTTTGAGCATGGCCTCGACCGCCTGCAAATCCGACAGATCGGCGCGGGCGATGAGATGGGGCTTCTCACCATGACCTGCGTCGCGGCTCGCGGCGCGCGCGGCCTCGAGCGCCTTGCGGGCCTCCTTCTCATGGCTCGCATAGTTGATCGCGACCGTCGCCCCTTCCGCCGCGAAGCGCTCGACCACGGCACGGCCGATCCCACGCGATCCGCCGGTCACCAGCGCCCGGCGGTCGAGAAGACGTGCATGAGAAGAGGGCATGACTTGTGCTCTGCCTGTCGGATCGGCTGAGGGAATTCACTCATCCGCAAAACTGGAAACCGTTTTCATGCCGGCACTACGCCGCCTCCTGAGTCGCCGCGCCCACGAGACGTCGCGCCTCATCCGCCGAGAGCGGCTGACCAAAGATGAA
>JAFAQA010000163.1 GCA_019246665.1 Hyphomicrobiales bacterium | reverse complement strand
TATCCAAGGATGCGGCCCAAAATCGACTGCTCGACCTCGATCGAATCGACCTTGTCGAGACGCTGCTCGATCGTGCGCCGCCAAACGAGGCCCCATTTGCCGACCACCTTGCGATTGGTCACGGCGAGCTCTGTCGTGATGCGCAAGAGCCATGCGCCGAGAAGATGGACCGCGCCGATCGCGAGAATGACGTACCCCAACATCCGCATGAGCCAGCCGAGCCAAACCGAAAAATCGTGAATCTTGTATCCGATTCCGACGAGCACGAGCGCGACGACCAGCTGAAAGACCGGCGCAACGAAGATGACCCAATGCTTGTGGGCGACATGCCTGACGACCTCACCTTCCCCGAGCGAGCCTTCGACATAATTCATCGCGTCCGCGCTCGCCGAGCCGCGCTCAGGTGAAGGACTTCGCGAAGCTCTCGACGACTTCCTTCAGTTTCGCGTTCGTCGCATCCGAGAGATCGCGCGTCGCGCGGATGTCGTCGAGGATCTCGGGATGCTTGGTGCGCAACGTTGCCAAGAGGCCATCCTCGAAAGACTTCACGCGGTTGACGGGAAGCGGATCGAGATGGCCGTTGACGCCTGCATAAATGACGCACACTTGCTCTTCCATCTTGAGCGGAGAGAATTGCGCCTGCTTGAGGAGCTCGGTCAGACGCGCGCCGCGATTCAAAAGGCGCTGCGTCGCCGCGTCGAGGTCCGAGCCAAATTGGGCGAAGGCGGCCATCTCGCGATATTGGGCGAGCTCGCCCTTGATGCGCCCCGCGACCTTCTTCATGGCCTTGGTCTGCGCGGAGGAGCCGACGCGCGACACCGAAAGGCCGACATTCACGGCCGGCCGAATTCCCTGGAAGAACAAATCCGTCTCCAAAAAGATCTGGCCGTCGGTGATCGAGATCACATTCGTCGGAATATAGGCAGAGACGTCGTTCGCCTGCGTCTCGATGATCGGGAGCGCGGTGAGCGAACCGTTCTTGTTCGCATCGTTGAGCTTCGCGGCCCGCTCGAGCAGGCGCGAATGCAAATAGAACACATCGCCCGGGTAAGCTTCGCGGCCGGGCGGACGGCGCAACAAGAGGGACATCTGGCGGTAGGCGACGGCTTGTTTCGAAAGGTCGTCATAGATCATCACGGCGTGCATGCCGTTGTCGCGGAAGAACTCGCCCATGGCGCAGCCCGAGAAGGGCGCGAGGAACTGCATCGGCGCGGGATCGGAGGCAGTCGCCGCGACGATGATCGAATATTCGAGCGCGCCCTGCTCCTCGAGCACCTTCACGAATTGGGCCACGGTCGAGCGCTTCTGGCCGACGGCGACATAGACGCAGTACAGCTTTTGGCTCTCGTCATTGCCGAGATTGAGCGGCTTCTGGTTCAAGATGGTGTCGAGCGCCACGGCCGTCTTGCCGGTCTGGCGGTCACCGATGATCAGCTCGCGCTGGCCGCGCCCGATCGGAATGAGCGCATCGATGGCCTTGAGACCTGTCGCCATCGGCTCATGCACCGATTTGCGCGGAATGATGCCGGGCGCCTTCACGTCGACGCGGCGCCGCTCGTCAGCCATGATCGGCCCCTTGCCGTCGATCGGATTGCCGAGCGCGTCGACCACGCGCCCGAGCAGCGCCTTGCCGACCGGAACATCCACGATGGCGCCGGTGCGCTTGACGGTCTGGCCTTCCTTGATCTCCTGGTCGGAGCCGAAAATCACGATGCCGACATTGTCGCTCTCGAGGTTGAGCGCCATGCCGCGCGTGCCGTTCTCGAACTCGACCATCTCACCGGCCTGCACCTTGTCGAGGCCGTAGCAGCGCGCGATGCCGTCGCCGACCGAAAGGACCTGGCCGACCTCGGAGACCTCGGCCTCCTGGCCGAAATTCTTGATCTGCTCCTTCAGGAGCGAGGAAATTTCTGCGGCGCGGATATCCATCAGCTGACCTCTCGCATCGCAACGCGGAGCGCGTTGAGCTTGGTTTTCAAGGAGGCATCGATCATGCGGTGGCCGAGCTTGACGACCATGCCGCCGATGATGTCGGGATTGATTTTCACGGAAAGCGAGACCTCTTTGCCTTCCGCTTTCCGCAGCGCGGTTCTCAGCTCGCCCATCATCGTCTCGGGCATCGGCTCGGCCACCGTCACCTCGGCGGGCACGATGCCCTTGCGCTCGGCGAGCAGCGCCTCGAAGGCGCGGGTCATGGCCGGAAGCGCGAAGAGGCGACGCTTGCGCGCGACGAGGCGGATGAAGTTTCCGGTGATGCCGCCGATACCGGCGCGTTCCAAAATGGCGCCGACCGCGGCCTGTTGCTGTTCCGGGGTGAAGACCGGGCTTCTCACGAGCCGCTTCAGCTCTTCGCTTCCTTCGACCAGCGCCGCGAAACGCTTGAGATCCGTCGAGACGGCGTCCGCTTCGCCGGTCTCGCTCGCGAGGTCGAACAGCGCGACGGCGTAGCGGCCGGCGACGCCCGACATGCTCGTTTCGACTTGCGCCACCCTGTGATCCCGTCCATTGCCGGCGCGGCGCGAGCCAATGGCCGCGGCCGAAGCGCCTTCGTTGAAATTCAAGCCAGACTGCCCTGACGCGCTCGCGGCACCAGCGCTGGGGCGCAGGTCGCGTAACACAGGGTCAAAAACCGCGCAACCCGGTGTGCCCGTGACGATTTCACTGGCTTGCGCAAGCTCGGAGGCGAGTTCGACGGGCGCGGGTTGGAGGTTGTCGCGGCGCCGCGGCCTGCCTACCTGCCAGACTTCAAAGCCAACGGAGCCGCAACATGCAGATCGCGATTGTCGGAGCCGGCAATGTCGGTGGTGCTCTCGGAAAAGGCTGGCGCAAGGCGGGCCATCAGGTGAGCTATGCGCTCAGGGAGTTCACGGGGAAAAATGTCGACGAGCTTCGCCGTGGAGGCTTCGATGTGGTCGCCATGAAGGATGCGGGGAAGGCCGAGGTGATCGTGCTCGCCGTTCCTTGGCCCAGCCTCTCCGATGTCGTGAAGTCGCTCGGCAACCTTGCCGGCAAGACCATCGTCGATGCGACGAACCCGCTCAATGCCGAAATGGAGCTTGCGCTCGGCTTCACCGATTCGGCGGGCGAGACAGTCGCTCGCCTCGCGCCCGGCGCCCAGGTGGTGAAGGCGTTCAACGTGACGGGGGCCGAGAACATGGCGAAGGCGCATTCCTTCAAGGTAAAGCCGTTCATGCCGGTGGCGAGCGATGACGCCCGCGCCAAATCCCAGGTGCTCAAGCTCGCCGAGGATCTCGGCTTCGAGGCGATCGATGCCGGTCCCTTGAAGGCGGCACGCCTGATGGAGCCGATGGCCCTGTTCTGGATCAATCAGGCCTATGCGCAGAAGCAGGGGCTTGAATTCGCCTTCGCGCTGACGCGGCGCTGAACATGATCCGCAAAAGCGGGCCCAGCTTTGCGATCAAATCACGCGAGAAAAGACAAGCTTCAGACGAGCAGCCTCGCCGGACCTCTTTGACGAAAAAGGCCCCGGATCGCTCCGGGGCCTTCTGATTTCGCGTGAAGCGACGAGGTGAACGGATCAGAAATCCATGCCGCCCATGCCGCCGCCGCCCGGCATCGCCGGCGCCGCAGCTTCCTTCTTCGGACGATCGGCCACCATGGCCTCCGTGGTGATCAGGAGCGAGGCGACCGAAGCGGCGTCCTGGAGAGCGTGCCGCACGACCTTGGCCGGATCGATAATGCCGGTCTCGATCATGTCGACATACTTCTCGGACTGCGCGTCGAAGCCGTAGGTCTGCGACTTCGCGTCGTTGATGCGCCCGACGACGATCGAACCCTCGACGCCCGCATTCTCGGCGATCTGACGGATCGGCGATTCCAGCGCCTTGAGCACGATGTTGATGCCGGCCTGCACGTCCTCGTTCTCGTTCTTGAGCTGCGAGACGGCCCGCTTGGCGCGCAGAAGTGCCACGCCGCCGCCCGGCACCACGCCTTCCTCGACCGCCGCGCGGGTCGCGTTGAGCGCATCGTCGACGCGATCCTTCTTCTCCTTCACCTCGACCTCGGTCGCGCCGCCGACGCGGATCACCGCGACGCCGCC
>JAFAQA010000526.1 GCA_019246665.1 Hyphomicrobiales bacterium | reverse complement strand
ATGGATCGGGGCTCGCCGCATGCACGCTGCCTCGGCTCGTCGGGCGCAGATTGGCGACGCTCGCCGTGAAAGCCGCGAAGGGATGGAGTCCATCGCCCCATTTGTCGAGCGAGAGCGGCTGGAAATGAAATTGCAGATTCGCAGTTGCATATTCGGGCGATGAGCGCGCGAAGGCGCCGACCTGCGAGGGCGCCATGGTCAATGGGCCCTTGCGCCAGAGCGCGTATTCGAGCCCCATCGCGGCCCGCTTCCAGAGCCTCGCATAATCGCCATTGAGCGTGCGCACCCCGTCCACCTTGTAGACCGGCCGCAATTGCAGATGGTCTTGCAGGTTTTCGCCGACGCCCGGCGCATCCTTCACGACCGTGATGCCGAGCTCGCTTACTCGTGCCGCGGCGCCGACTCCCGAGAGCTCCAGGAGCTTGGGTGAGACGACCGCGCCCGCCGCAAGCACGACCTCTTTCGTTGCGAGCGCATGGAAGCGCTCGCCGCCGCGCGAAAAAACGATGCCCGTCGCACGTCCCTCTTTGAAGGTGACGCGCTCCGCATGGGCGCTCGTCTCCAGGCGCAAATTCGGACGCTTGAGGGCGGGCTTCAAAAAGCCGCGCGCCGCGCTCCAGCGGCGGCCGCGCTTCTGGTTCACCTGAAAATAGGACGAGCCTTCATTGTCGCCGGTGTTGAAATCCGCGATCTTCGGAATGCCGGCGGCTTCACATGCATCACGAATGGCGTCGAGGATGTCCCAGCGCACGCGCGGATATTCGACGCGCCACTCGCCACCTTGCCGATGTGCCTCGTTCGGCGGGGCGGCGTGGTCCTCATGGGCGAGGAAAACGGGGAGAACGTCGCTCCAGCTCCAGCCGGGAAGCCCGAGCTGGCGCCAGCCATCATAATCGGCGGCCTGGCCGCGCATATAGATCATTGCGTTGATCGAAGAGCAGCCTCCGATCACCTTGCCGCGCGGATAGGCGAGCTTGCGCCCGTTCAGCCCCGCTTCTTCCTCCGTCGTGAACAGCCAATCGGCGCGCGGATTGCCGATCGCGAAGAGATAACCCACCGGAATGTGAAACCAGATCCAGTTATCGCGGCCGCCGGCTTCAAGCAGCAACACGCGCCGGCGGGGATCAGCCGAGAGGCGGTTCGCGAGCACGCAGCCGGCAGAACCCGCGCCCACAATGATGTAATCGTAAGAACCGAAATCGGCGGCATTCGAGGTCATGGCGCGTTATAGCTCCGGATGAGGCGCTTGCCAGCCGTTCGCCCTTTTCACCGCTTCAACCGCGCCATAGCTCGCGCGAGGCGGAGGCGACGCCGGGCCCGAGCGCCTCGAGAAGCGCGCGGATGCGCCGAAGATTCGTGCCGAGATCGAAGCTGCCGAGCTGGCTTCGCGAGTAGACGGCGAGCGAGGCGTGATCGGCATCGGAAGGGAGGATCTCGACGTCGATCGTATCGGGAAAGCGCAAGAGCGGGGTCCGCGCGACGAAGCGATCGTGGAGCCTCGCATTGTCCGAACCGACGAGCACCGCGCCTTGCGCGGCGAAATAACGGCGCACGCGCCGGCGCAGCTCGCCGCCGCTCGCGGCGTAGTTCGACGGTGCGACATCGATCCGGGCAGTGCCGCAAAAGCCCGGCGGGCACGCGAGCGCGTCATTGCCCGCGGCACGCCGCGTGACCGTCTCGAAAGCGATCTCACCGAGATCGGGTGGACCGAAGAGACTTTCATAAAGGCGGTCGAGAAGATGGAGCTGGCCGGCCGCGAGCAGCGCCAGCACGAGAGCAGCGAGCAGAGCGACAGGTCCCACCATCCCGAGACGACGTGCTCTCGACGCATTCACGCTCATGCGCGCCTCTTTTGCAGCCCCGCGACAAGCCGGGCCATGACACCGCGCGGAAGCAAGCGCGCCGCCAAAGGCGTAAGCTTGTTGCCGACGCCGGTGATCACCAGCGTCTTGCCGGCGCGATGGCCCGCAAGGCCGAGTCGGGCGACCTCGCGCGAGGACATCGAAAGCCGCTGCAAGAGGGGGGTCTCGGCCATCCCGGCAACTCGCTGAAATTCACTTCGGGTCGGTCCGGGACAAAGTGCCGTCACCACGACGCCGCTGCCGCGAAGCTCATGCGCGATCGCTTCGGAGAATGACAGCACATAAGCCTTGCTCGCATAGTAAACGCTCATATAGGGGCCGGGGAGGAAGGCCGCGGTCGAGGCGACGTTGATGATGCCGCCCGTGCG
>JAFAQA010000479.1 GCA_019246665.1 Hyphomicrobiales bacterium | reverse complement strand
CGTGCCGACCGAGGCACAACCTTGGGCGCGGTGGCGAAGGGGCTCTCGACGGCCGAGGAGGCGATGGCTCGCGTCGACTTGGTACGTTGCCTTGACGCGTTGGCGCATCATGCCTGGCGGTCGGCTGCTCACCTCCATGGTCGCGGCGATGAGAATTCCCTGCACCCGGCTGCAATTGCATGACGCCCGCAGCGCTTCCGCAGCTTAACCCTGGAGCGCTTCCGTGCGCGCCGCTTTAGAACGCGTGCGTTTAGATGAGATCAGGAGCGTCAGGCCATCTTTTTGCTTTTCCGCACGATCTTATCACAAAAGTGGGGCTACTTTTGCGGATCAAGCTTTAGCCAGCAAGCCCGAAGCCCTGCCGTTTTCCACCGGCCTCTACGGCGGATACCGCCGAGCGCAAAGAACGCGACGAGCGGATCACGGCCTTCTCCGTCTCGACGACCAGGAAGAACGCGAGCCCTCCGACCAGAAGCCACGGCCAGACCCACAGCGGGACAGCTTCCGTGCCAAACATCGCCTCGAAGGGCGGCGCGTAAGTGAACATGACCTGCAGCACTACAACCGCAAGGATGCCGTATGGCAGATATCTGTTGCCTTTGTGCGCCTTCAGCGACAGCGAAGAATCCAGGAGGTAGCGGCTGTTCAGAAGGTAGAAGACCTGCCCTATCGTGATCGCGTTGATCGCGATCGTTCGTGCGAGCGCGTCCGATGCCGCGGAGCTCTTCATCATGAAGAAGGCCGCGAGCGTGTATCCGAGCAGCGCCAACCCGATGAAGAAAATCCGCCAGAGGCCGAAGGCGGTGATGATCGACCGCTCCACCGCGCGCGGCGGGCGACGCATCACATCGGTTTCGTGTGGCTCGAACGCGATCACAAGACCCAGCGCGACCGACGTGACCATGTTGACCCAAAGAACCTGCGGGGCGGTGATCGGCAAGGTGAAGCCGAAGAGGATTGCGACCGCGATCACCAGCCCTTGGGCGACGTTTGTCGGCAGCAGGAAGAGCATCGCTTTCTCGATGTTGTTGTAGACGGTGCGGCCCTCCTTCACGGCGGCCCCAATCGACGCGAAGTTGTCGTCGGCCAGAATCATGCCGGCGGCCTCCTTCGTCACTTCGGTGCCTTTGATTCCCATGGCGACGCCGATATCGGCCTTCTTCAGTGCGGGCGCGTCATTCACGCCGTCTCCGGTCATCGCCACGATCTGCCCATTTGCCTGAATTGCTTTCACAAGCCTGAGCTTGTGCTCGGGACTTGCTCGGGCGAAGACGTCGACGTCGCGAACGCGCTGCTGCAGCGCTGCTTCGTTCATCGCCTCGATCTCCGTTCCGGCAACCGCGGTCTTGCCGTCACCGATCCCAAGTATCTTCGCGATGGCGGCGGCGGTGATCTTGTGGTCGCCGGTGATCATGGTGACCCGAATGCCGCCGTCGTGACATTCGCGGACCGCCTCAATGGCTTCCTTGCGGGGCGGGTCGAGGAGACCGACGAGGCCCAGCAGGACCAGCGTTTTCGGCAGGTCGGCAGGACCAAGGTTGCCGTCTTCGAGGCCCGGGTTTTCCAGCCAGGCGAGCGCCAGAACCCGTTCGCCTTGGGCCGCGAGCCTGTTCGATTCTCCGAGGAAGCGCCCGCGGTCGAGCGGCGCAGCGTCGCCATTATCCATCTGCTGGCGATCGCAGTGCTCCAGGAGAACCTCGGGCGCGCCCTTGACGAACAGCGCCTGCGTCCCGTCGGCGGAGCGGTGCAGCGTCGCCATGAACTTATGTTCGGATTCGAACGGTATGGCATCGATGCGCGGAAAGGCTGCGGTCTCTGCCTGTCGGTCCATTCCGAGCTTGCGGGCGAACGGATAGAGCGCGCCCTCGGTCGGATCGCCCTCGACCTTCCAAGCCTCGCCCTCTTGGAAGAGCTCAGCGTCGTTGCAGAGCGTCGAGACGCGACCCATCAGCTTGAGGACTGGCCCCTCGATGACGAGTTTGCCATCGCTCCTCACCTCGCCCGCCGGCGCGTAGCCGTCGCCGGTCACCTCGAAGGCCTTCTCGGCAGTGATGGCCGAGGTGACCATCATTTCCATCAGCGTCAGCGTGCCGGTCTTATCGGAGCAAATCCGGGAAACGGAGCCCAAAGTCTCCACCGCGGGCAAGCGCCGGACGATCGCGTTGCGCTCGGCCATGCGCTGCACGCCGATCGCGAGCGTGATCGTGATGAGCGCCGGCAGACCCTCCGGGATCAGCGACACCGCGATGCCCACCACCGCCTGAAACAGCTCAACGAAGGTCATGTGCCCGAGCCAGTGTCCGTAGGAGAAGATCAAGACGCTGAGCACCCCGATGGCCGCCGTGATCGTGTAACCGAACTTCTTGATCTGGCGGAGCAGCGGCGTTTCGAGCGGACTGACCTTGGCGAGGAGCTGGTTGATGCGACCGAGTTCGGTGTCCGCGCCGGTGGCGACGACAACGCCAGTCGCCCTGCCCGATACAACCATCGTGCCGGAGAAGGCCATGCAGTGCCGGTCACCGACGGTGGCTTTGACAGAAACGGGATCGGTTGTCTTCTCGACCGGCACAGACTCGCCGGTGAGTGCCGCCTCCTCGGTGCGAAGGTTCTTGGCCTCGACAAAGCGGAGGTCGGCCGGAACGCGGTCACCGGATTCGAGCAGCACGATGTCGCCGGGAACGAGCTGATCGGCTGGGATGAGCCGCGTCTCGCCGTCGCGCGCGGTGCGCGCCTCGGAAGACAGCATGCCGCGGATCGAATCCAACGCCTTCTCGGCCCGCCCTTCCTGCACGAAGCCGAGAAGCGCGTTGAGCACGGCCACAGCAAAAATGATTGCGGCGTCAACCCAAAGGCTCAGCATGAGTTTTGTGAACCCGGCGCCGAGAAGGACGTAGACGAGGATATTGTTGAGCTGAGCCAGGAACCTCTTGAACGGCCCACGCTTCGCGCCCTCAGGAAGCCGATTGGGTCCAAATTTTTTGAGTCGATTTCCCGCTTCAGCGGCCTTGAGTCCTTTTTCGACAGAGGTCGCGAGCTGCAGGACAACTTCGCTCGCAGGGATTGCGTGCCAACGCTCGATCTTGCCCGCGTCGCCGTTCGCTCCCACGGTCACTTCTTGCGCTCCCTCGACTGAGTGGCGCTGGGCTCAAGGCCCTAATCGAGAATATGGTGATCGCGATGTTCTTGCAATCTGCGGCTCGGAAAGCCGACGGTCATCAACCCCGAGCCGCTGTCGAGCCGTCGGTCGGAAACGGCCGTTTCTTGATTGGAATGCTCTTGAGCAATGAGACCTTGGAGCGTTTTTTGCCGCGTCGCGTGAGACCTATCCGGTCCAGTTCAGCAATACGGCTCATATCGTGCTCGCACGCGAGACATTCCCATGAGTTTGCTGGAAGGGGCGGTGTTGGCATCGCGCCTGTGAGGCGAAGGCGCCCCAATTGCCGGTCGCCATCCTCAGAGCATGTTTCGCCGGGTGGCCCGCGATTCATAGGCAAGTTCGGTTGACTCACCTGACACAGAACGCAATCTCCGGTAAGATTAAGATTGTGCGGCAGACGCAGCGACTAAATGACATCAAGTCTAATGGAGGCGCCTCGCCGATAGGGACACGTTTAATCAGTTGAGGAGGTCGCCAATGAAGCGTCTACGTGCGCTCGCCGGCGTTTAGAGGGAGGTTCCGATGCTATTTGAAGGAGGCTTCAGCTTTTCCAATTTCGTCGTGGACGTTCTTACCTTATTCATCTTCATAATATGGTTTTGGTTACTGATTGTGGTATTCGGCGATCTATTCAGACGACATGACATTTCCGGTTGGCTCAAGGCATTGTGGGTCATTGTTCTCGTCTTGGCCCCCTATATCGGGGTCCTCGTGTACATGATCTCAGAAGGAAGGCAGATGACGGCAAGAATGCTGCCTCAAGCCCAGGAAGCGCGCGCTGAACGACGGCACGCACCTGGTTTCAGTGTGGCCGACGAGGTCAGCAAGCTCGAGGCGCTCAAGCAAGCTGGAAGTATCTCAAACGAGGAGTTCGTTCGCATTCGGGCACGGCTGGTGGAGTAGCCTGTGAAGACCGAACGCCACGCCTACGTTCATCTGCATCAGCCGGTAACCACGTCAACATCGATCCGCTGGGGCGCAAGCACGTGGATCGACCCGTCCGGTCCCGCTGCCAGCGAATGGACATAGAAATGCGTCGCCTCATCGGGGCGCGCCATCACCGGCGAGGGCGCCGAGATCAGCGTGAGGCGACCGCAGCGACCGATCCAGTCGATGTGACGGTGGCCGTGCATGACCACGATCCGCCCCGCGTAGGCCCGTAGCACGCGCAGGAACCACGCGCCGTTGATCAGTGCAGTTCCGATTCGCTCAGAGAAGGTTTCGACAGGCCTCGGATACTCGGCAAGATGGTGGTGTAAGGCCACAATCCAGCGTGCGTTCGGATTGGCGTCCAGGCTGGCCGTCAACCGTCGCGCCTGCTCCACGGAGATCATCCCGAGTGCGTTGGTGAACGAGAAATTCGCGTCGGCGTTGGAGTCGAGAATCGCGACCCCGAGGCCGTGTTCGCCGACCGGTGGCAAGATCAGCGGGAAGCATTGGTCCCAGAGCCTCGCAAGTCGAGCGGATCGTCGCAAACCACCCGCATCCGCGAATTCCTCGATATCGCGGCGCCACGGCTCAAGCGCGTCGGCGAGCGCGGGTCCGCGCGTCTGGCCGTCGGGGCCCGGCGAACGGACCCGATCGCCCTCCACCGCCGCGATCGCCGACAGCGCGCGCAACTTACGCAGGGTCTTGGCCGGGCTGAAGGGCAGATCGAGCCGCGCGGGATTGACGCGATCGACGACATTGATGTCGTGATTGCCGGGGAGAATGAGCATGCGTTCCGCGAGAGCGGGATAGCCGGCCACGATGTCGAGAAACTCGGCCCACTCGGCGGAGAGCCCCGCGTCAGTCATGTCGCCGCTCACGAGGACGAGATCGAGCGGTTCCGTCGCATGCGCGGCCGCCAGCCGATCCATGGCGCGAACGAGGCGCTCATTCCCGCGCGGTCCGGCGCGGCCACTCTCGATGCGAAAGCCGTAGCGCTCGCCAACGGCATGGACGTCGGAAAGATGGGCGACCCGCCAAACGCGCGCGCCTTCGCTCTTGTCGTCGAAAGACTCGAGGTCGACCGGCTGGTGTCCGGCCGCCTCGGCGAACCCCCAGACAAGCGCGGCGACCGCGAGATAGAAGGACATGACGACGATCGCGTTCGCCACGGTTCGAACGACGAGGAAGTGCGGCTCCATAAGGTCTGCGGCCGATCCGATCCAATGCGTTGCGGGCCACACCGCGAGAGCGACCGCGCTCGCCGCGGCAAACAGGAGCACGCCTGCGGCGGCGCAGCATCCCGCGCGCATCCGCGCGAGCCGGGTGCCGATCCGGCGTTCGAATGATCGCTCGACCAGGTGCCGCAAAGCTTCGCGCCAGAACGCGTAGCCGGGCTGCACCGCGAGCGCGTTCAGCGCCCAGAAACTTTTCTCCACCACTCGAAACAGGGGACGCCAGCCGAGCCAGGCGACCGAAAGGGAACCAAGAACGACCACGACGCACCCCGTTCCCGTAGCCTCCGCAAGACGGATCCAGGATTTTCCGATCCAAGCGGTCAGCACCATCGGAGCCAAGCCGAACAGCATCGCGGGCAACAGGATCGTGAGCGTCCAGGCGAACACGAGTTTGGGCAGGCTGATTTCGGCAAGAAGACTGCCGAAGATCGAGAGAAGCGGGCGCTGCTTCGTGGCGGACTGGTCGTCCTCCCTGTCGCCGCGTCGGGGATCGAGAATCCACTTTCCGGAACGCGCTTGGCTCGATTGGTCGTTTTTGTCGGCAGCGTCGTGCATGGGGCGCGCCCTCGGTGGGTTCCGGAGGCTTATCAGGGGTGTCGCGTGTTCGGTAGTGATTCCCCGGCTACGAACAGGCACGGCCATCTGCGGTCTGCGGCGCACTCGCTGGGTTCGTCCCGCGAGCACGCGGCAAAATCTGCCGATCGAGCGAGCTTGGTTCGATCGAGCGGGGCGATGCAAGCCTGACGGCGCGACTGGGCGCGTAAATCACACGGATGCGAGCCTGGAGCTTCGCATCTTCTCGCGGCCCTGAACGCGTTGCGTTTAGATGAGATCAGTCGCGTCAGGTTATCTCATTGTTTTCCGCATGATTTTACCGCAAAAGCGGGCCGCTTTTGCGGATCATGCTCTGCCGACCCGATCCTGCGGCGCCAAGCGTGAAACAGACTTGAACCGGAGCCTATCGGACGTGCTCTCGTCGTCCGACGAACAGGATCAGGAACAGCGAACTCGACCCCACCGGTTGCGCCAACACCGCCGGCAGCGTGGGCGTCCCCATCGGTCACGCCAGCAGTGTCGCCATGACACCACCTGAGTCAGGTCGCCGGCAAGGCCCTCAATCATGCTTTGCGGCAAGGGCATGAAGGGCGCGGCCTGCGCGCTCGTAGGGGCCGCGGCAACAAGCAATCCCGCGAGCCCGATCGCGAATACGGTCTTTGGCATGGCTCGTGATCTCCCTCGGTTGCGCCCCGTCGCACAATACCACGGTTGGGGTCGCCTTCGGAAACGATTCGCCATCTGGCCGGGCGACACGAGACGTCGGCTGCGTATCGACGCGCCCGGCAAAAAGACTCCGCCGCCGGTTCGTCTCTCGAGGGCCTCGGCCGGTCATTGCAATGAGCGAAGCGCATTGAAAACCGAGATCTTACGCGCGTGTCTCACGTTGCGCCGATCATCGACCTCGCCGGCGTATCTGGTAGGGCAAAAAATTTGCCATGATCGCCTGATGAGTATCGAGTGCCCGTCGACAGCTGCCGGTGTAAGCTGACTGTGAATCGGATTTGCCATCTTTGGCGTGACGGGCTCCCGTTCTGGGCCGTCCGCGGGCAGCTTGCGAGACCGAGAGCCCTACCCAACGTTGGAGCAAATGTCATGGCCGGGGCGCGGGGTGCTGAATCCTTTCACGGTTCCGGTTCGGGAACGGATACACTTTACGCCAAGTGGTATCTGATCATGGCGCTGGGAGTAGTCTACATATTGGCTTCAGCCGTCGCATTGTACAGCATCGTCATGTCGGCGGTGGCGAGCGTCCTGATCGTCGGCATCATGATGCTCATCGCCGGCGTTGCCGAAGTCATCAATGCCTGTCAGCTGAAGTCGTGGAGCAAATTCTTTCTGTGGATAGCTATCGGCGCCCTCTACATATTTGCGGGGGTTGCCACCTTCGAGAATCCAGTCCTGGCCAGTTTGCTGCTGACCTTCATGTTAGGAGCGTCGCTCATCATTTCGGGCATGATCCGGATGACGCTAGGGTTCAGCATGAAAATCGGCACGCCTTGGGTGTTTGTATTCCTTTCGGGTGTAATCACTCTTCTTCTTGGCT
Source organism: Hyphomicrobiales bacterium (assembly GCA_019246665.1). GTDB lineage: Bacteria > Pseudomonadota > Alphaproteobacteria > Rhizobiales > Beijerinckiaceae > GAS188. The sequence goes on along the minus strand of JAFAQA010000479.1, from coordinate 4,165 downwards.
TCGTCATCTTGGCGCATTGGCCGGTTTCGAGCATTTATACATTGGGGTTTTTGCTCGGGCTGGACCTTCTCTTCGTGGGCTTGAGCTGGATCGGTATGGCGCTGCGCTTGCGGCTCGGCTCCCGGTTGAGCGCATCAATGAGTTGACCAAAGGCGGAATCCGAGCTCGCCGAAACGGAACCGGAATCGTTCTCGCTGAACGATCAGCACTCGCATGCGCCGCGTTGGCCGGCCTTCCTGGCGGACCCGGTGAGCGGCCATCCTGCCGCTGCGCCGCCGAGCAGCGATACGAGCTCACGTTTCGGTTGATCGAATTCCATAACGCTGCTGCCGGCGGTGGGCCGTCACAAGAATAACGGATTGGCAGATCAAGTAGGGATACGCTGCGCCGCGGATGCGACACAGTCTTGTCGGCTCAGGGTTAAACCCGGCTTGCTGAGGAGCCTGTCCGAGCGGCGTCCGTTTTGGGTCGGATGGCTGCTCAACCGACGTTCACTCCGCCGCGGCCGCTCCGCTAGAAGGGGAAATGCTGATTATAGCGGCCGCACTTCAGGAGCCCGCGCCATGGCGACCAAGCTCGTAAAGGAACCGCAAAAACGACGCGGCAGGGGGGCGCGCGATGCTGTGCTGATCGATCTCGCGCTGCAGGGCGGCGGATCGCATGGCGCTTTCACCTGGGGGGTGTTGGATAGGCTCATGGATGAGCCGTGGCTGCGCATCGACGGGATATCGGGCACGTCGGCCGGCGCCATGAATGCCGTCGTGCTGGCCAGTGGTTTTGCGGCTGATGGGCCCGCCGGCGCCAAGTCCGCACTGAGCGCGTTCTGGCAGCGGGTCGCCGACTCGGGTCGGTTGAGCCCTATCCGGCGAAGCCCTCTGGACGTCCTCCTCGGCCGCTGGACACTCGACACGTCACCCTTCTATCTCGCTTTCGATCTGGCGAGCCGGGTTTTCTCGCCCTATGACCTAAATTTCGCGGGTGCCAACCCTCTACGGCAGGTCCTCGCCGAGTCCGTCGATTTTGCGCAGGTCGCAAGTTCTCCAATTCGGTTGTTCGTGACGGCGACAAACGTCCACACCGGCCGCGGACGTGTGTTTCGCAACGCCGAGCTTACGCCCGATGTTTTGCTTGCGTCCGCCTGCTTGCCGACTCTCTTCCATGCGATAGAGATCGATGGCGAGCCTTATTGGGATGGCGGCTATTCCGGCAACCCGACGATCACGCCTCTCGTACGCGACTGCAAGTCGCAGGACACGCTTCTCGTCGCCGTCAATCCGGTCGAACGACCCGGGACACCGCGCTCCGCGCGCGAAATCCTTGACCGGCTAAACGAAGTCGCGTTCAACGCTACGTTGCTCAAGGAACTGCGCATGATCGCGCTTTTGCGGCAGGTCGCGGACACGGGGAGCTCCGAGGGACGCAAGTGGGCCGAGATGCGCATTCATCTCATCTCGAGCAAGCTTCTTGCCGAGCTCGGAGCATCGTCGAAGTTCAACGCCGAATGGGACTTCCTTTTGATGCTGCGCGATGAGGGCCGCCGAGCTGCCGAGGCTTTCCTGACGTCGAAGAGCAAAAACATCGGCAAGCGCTCTTCGATCGATCTGGATATCCTCTTGCAGCAGGTTTGACGCCATGGGTCTCGTCGGGATCCTCGCCGCTCTTAGTCTCCTCATCTGGCTATCGTTCCGCGGCTGGGGCGTACTCCTCCTCGCGCCGGCCGGGGCGATGATCGCCGCGGCTTTCGCCGGGGAGCCCCTGCTCGCCCACTGGACGCAGACTTTCATGGGCAGTGCCGCACGGTTCATCGCACAATTCTTCCCGATATTTTTGCTCGGCGCGTTGTTTGGTAAGCTGATGGACGACAGCGGATCGGTAAAAACCATCGCGCATTCCATGAGCGGCAAGCTCGGGCATCGCCGCGCGATTCTCGCCGTCGTGCTTGCGGGCGCTCTCGTCACCTACGGTGGTGTGAGCCTTTTCATCGCCTTTTTCGTTCTGGCGCCAATGGCCCGGGAGCTGTTCCGTGCGGCGAACATCCCGCGTCGGCTAATACCGGCTACGATCGCACTGGGCACGTCGACGTTCACGATGTCTGCCATGCCCGGAACGCCTGCGATACAAAACACGATTCCCATGCCTTTCTTTGGCACCACGCCGTTCGCAGCGCCCGGATTGGGAATTATCGCCTCAGCGATCATGCTGGCATTCGGCCTCTGGTGGCTCGGGCGTGCGGAGGCGTCGGCGCGCAAATCCGGTGAAGGCTACGGCGGGCAAGCAGAACTCGGCGGCGGCACGGCCCCAGACGATCAATTCATTCGCATTCGCGCGACATCATCCCACGAGTTCGACCCGGCCGAAATATCGCATGGCAAACACAGCGATGTGCAGCCCCCGATCGGGACAGCGACCATCCCGCTGGTCGTCGTCATCGGCGTGAACCTGCTGACGTCGCTGCTCATCCTGCCACGCCTTGACTTCTCGTTCCTTGCGCAAGAGCGCTGGGGCAGCACCTCGCTTGCCGGCGTTGCTGGAGTTTGGTCGGTCGCCATCGCTCTCGCCGCCGCCACCGCAACTCTCGTCGTGCTCCATCGAGCCCGTCTGCCGGACCTGCGGGGCAGCATGGATGCTGGCGCAAATGCCTCGGTGCTCCCCATCTTCAGTGTGGCAAGCCTGGTTGGCTTCGGCGCCGTTGTGGCCGCGCTACCGGCCTTCGGGTCGGTGCGCGACTGGGTGCTTTCGATATCCGGCGGACCTCTCACCTCGCTTGCGATCGCGACAAACGTCCTTGCCGCCTTGACCGGCTCGGCCTCCGGCGGATTGACGATTGCGCTCGACGCGCTTGGCGACACCTACCTGCAAATCGCCCGGACGACCGGCATCCACCCGGCACTCATGCACCGCATTGCCGTGATCGGCTCCGGCACACTCGACAGTCTGCCTCACAACGGCGCCGTCGTGACGCTGCTCGCCGTCTGCGGCTCGACCCACCGTCAGAGCTACTTCGACATGGCGATGGCGAACATCGTTGGGCCGCTCATCGCCTTGGCCGTCGTAATCATCTTGGGTTCAGTGCTTGGATCCTTCTAATCGATGCTCAACGATCCTGGCTTGATGGTTGCAAATGCGAACAATGAAACGTTGCCTTCCTCCGCTCGTCGGCAGTGGTGGAAACAGTCTTTGCGAATTCCCGACGGAGCTTGGCGGACTTCAATTTTGGACTGAGCAGATGGCCAGCATGCCGCTTTCTCAATGCATTTGGCTCGTCAGCCTCATGAGCTACGATCAAGCTTTCCTCGACTTGAAGCAGAAGATTCTGGAGCAGAAAGCTTTACAGCCCCTCGACAACCCGTTCGGCGCGAGGCGTCACCCGTGTCTTAGGAATGAATTGTCCCCTAAGTGTCCGGTCCGGACATTTGAGGATTGGTACAGCCGGGTGGATTCGAACCGCCAACCCCCAGATCCACAATCTGAGGAATGCGCGCGGGCCAGCTGTTGTGCGGTCGCACTTTCCCTCAACAATCGCGCCTGACGTGCGGCAGCATCCTCAGCCAGACTCAGACGAGCGCGCCTCGTCGAGTTCCGATTGAGCTATGCGTCCATCGATCGCAAAGCCATCGGCGTCCATCTCGAATAGGACCGTCCCCTTTCGCGGGCACAAACAAGATCCGGCTTACGACACCGTTCACCTGGAGGCACGACCTGGACCCATTGGCGTGGCACGACGACACGATCGAACTTTTGTTCGAAGGCCTCCGAAGCGATCCCGGCGCCGCGGGATCAACCAAAGAGCGATAGACAGTGCAAAGACGCAAGCAGATCTCGCGCGGCTGTGAAAGTAGAGGAGCGCGCTCTTGACGACCTTGGCGCTCCCCCTGTGACGAATGCGGATGATCGCGAGATCCTTCATGCGATCCTCTTGCGCTGCCGGCCTCCTCCAAGCGGCATAGCCGTCCGAGCGATCTGAGAGCGGCCGTCTTCTCGCGACAGGCTCACCTGGACCTTCCTCCACAAGTTTGCTGCCGTTGCGATCGATAATCAAGGTTTGCACCGGTCGCCTTCGACGAAGCAAGTCGGCCAGACTTTGTCCAAGGCCTGGAAAAAGGGCTATTCGGTGCGTCGCACCACATCACTGTTGGCGGGATGATTCTAGCTTTCGGTTTTTCGG
>JAFAQA010000392.1 GCA_019246665.1 Hyphomicrobiales bacterium | reverse complement strand
TCCATGGAGCAGATGGCATAATGGCGAAAAAGAGACCCGTGGTCGTGGTGACCCGTCGCCTGCCGAGCGTCGTCGAAACGCGGCTGCGCGAGCTCTTCGAGGCCAAGCTCAACGCCGACGACCAGCCGATGACCCGCGAAGAGCTCGCGACGGCCATGGCGTCTTCCGATGTGCTGGTGCCGACGGTCACGGATGATATCGATGCCGATCTCATCGGGGTCGCCGGGCCTTCGCTCAAGCTCATCGCGAATTTCGGAAATGGCGTCGACAATATCGATGTCCCCGCAGCAACGGCACGCGGCATCATCGTTACCAACACGCCGCGCGTGCTCACTGATGACACGGCTGACATGACAATGGCGCTCGTGCTCGCAGTGGCGCGGCGGCTCGTCGAAGGGGCGCGCACGCTCACCGACGGGAGTTGGAACGGCTGGTCGCCGACCTGGATGCTCGGTCATCGGATCACCGGCAAAAGGCTTGGCATTGTCGGCATGGGCCGGATCGGCCAGGCGCTCGCGCGGCGCGCACGGGCTTTCGGCCTTGCGGTCCATTACCACAACAGACGACGCGTGGATCCTCGCATCGAGGATGCGCTCGAAGCCACTTATTGGGAGAGCCTCGATCAGATGCTGGCGCGCGTCGACATCGTCTCCGTCAATTGTCCGCATACGCCGGCGACCTTCCATTTGCTCTCGGCACGGCGGCTGAAGCTCATGAAGCCCGGCGCCATCATCGTGAACACGGCGCGCGGCGAGATCATCGATGAGACTGCGCTCATCAAGATGCTCGAGGCCGGCGAGATCGCGGGCGCGGGGCTTGACGTGTTCGAGCACGAGCCTTCAGTCCCGCCCAAGCTCGCCCGCCTCGCCAAGGCCGGCAAGGTGACGCTCCTGCCCCATATGGGGTCGGCAACCAATGAAGGGCGGGTCGACATGGGCGAGCGGGTGATCGTGAACATCAAGACCTTCATCGATGGCCACACGCCGCCCGACCGCGTGCTGCCCTCGATGATCTGATCCGAGTTCGCACTCGCATCAAGCAACATTTGGCGCGTTCGAGTTCGGCTACATCTTCATTCGGGAAGAAGCACGGGTGGCTCAAACCTTTCCGCTCATTCGCGGGAATGGTGGGGATTCAGTTCGTCTTGAGATTGCGTCATTGGCCTCGATTCCCGCTTATCCGCGGGAATGAGCGAGGGTGAACGCGGAAGGGCGGCCTGCGCGCGGGAACAAGCCGACCCCCGCTGCCTATTTCAGCGGACACTCCTTGCCGTGAGGATCGACATCGTCCTTGAATATCGTCTGGACGATCTCGGTTTGATATTTGCCGTCCGGACGCTTCGCCACCTTGGTGATGTAGAAGTTCTGGATCGGATAGCCGTTGTTGTTGAACTTGAAGCCACCGCGGAGCGACTGAAAATCCGCCTTCTTCAAAGCGGCGCGCAGCGCTTCCTTGTCATCGGTCTTGCCGCCCGTCACCTTGAGCGCGGAATCCATCAAGAGCGCCGCGTCATAAGCTTCGAACGCATATGAGCCGGGCACGTAATTGTAGGTCTTCTCGAAATTAGCGACGAAGGCCTTGTTCTGCGGCGTGTCGAGATTGGGCGCCCAATTCGAGCTGCCGTAGAAGCCGATGGCTGCATCCTGCTGGGCCGGCAAGGTCGATTCATCGACCGTGAAAGCCGAGATGAACGGGATGTCGCTCAAGCCCGCCTGCCGATATTGCTTGACGAGGTTGACGCCGAGTCCTCCCGGCATGAAGGTGTAGATGGCGTCCGGCTTCGCCGCCGCGATCTTCGCGAGTTCGGCCGAGAAATCGAGCTGCGTCAGGGGTGTGTAGACCTCGTCCACGATCTCGCCCTTGAATGTGCTTTTGAAGCCCTCGATCGCGTCCTTGCCGGCCTGATAATTCGGGGCGAGGAGGAAGACACGCTTGTAGCCCTTCTCCTGGGCGTAAGTTCCGCTCGCCGCGTGGATGCGATCATTTTCGTAAGAGGTCACGAAGAAATAGGGATTGCAGGCCTTGCCGGCGAAGCTCGACGGCCCCGCATTCGGGCTGATCAGGAAAATCTTTTGATCCGTGACGGGCTTGATGATGGCCTGGAGCACGTTCGAGAAGATCGGTCCGACCACGAAATCGACCTTGTCGCGATCGATGAGCGCCTGCACCTTGGTGATGGCGAGATCGGGCTTCAACTCATCATCCACGACCACCGTCTCGACGTCGCGCCCGGCGAATTTGCCGCCGAGTGATTTCAGGCCGAGCTGAAAGCCATCAAGCGCCTGCTTGCCGAGTGCGGCGGGCGGCCCGGAAAGGCTGAGCACAATGCCAACTTTCAGCTTCTCTTGTGCTTGCGCCTTCTCTTGGCATTGCGCCGCGAAGCTGAGCGCGAGCGCGCCGGCGAGCACGAAACACCTGAAAATTCGCTGCATGAGCATTCACCCTCCTCTCGCCGCCTCCAGGCGAAGCCCCTTGAGAGGAGCGGCGTTGCGGAGAGTTAAGCTTGAAAAATCGCGCTTGTGAAGGCACGTCCACTCTGCCGAAGCAGGGCGCTAGTCTGAGCCGACGGCGAGCGCCAACGCGCAAGCTGATCCGCAAAGCGCGAAAGCTTCGCGGAATCAGGTTGTGCACGAAACCAGAGAACTGGAATCGGGCGGGGTCGATTCCTTCGCGTTTCTTTCGAGTTCAGGTAACCTTGCCCAGGATCTGGCTCATGTCGGCATGCGAGAACGCCCGAAGCGTTTGCGTGCGCACATTGCCGGATTTGCCCAAGGCCAAGCCAAGCGCGGTGATTGCCGAATCGTCCGGAGCTTCGATGATGGAGACGATGTCGTGTGAGCCGAGCGTCCAATAAAGGTCCTTCACTGTGACGCTCATGGATTTCGCGAGCTTCTTGAATGCCTCGGCTCGCTTCGTCGTATCCTTTATGGCGCGAATTCCTTGGTCGGTGAAATTGCCAAGCACGATATAAGTTGCCATGACTGTCCCTCCCGTCGGATCATCTTGTCGGACACCGACGAGATCATGGTAATACGGTTCGGCCATCTGAGATAGAAGCACTCGCGAACCCGATCTTTTGCGATCGCGGCGCATCGGCGATATCGCTTCTCTTAATCTTGTTGCGCCTTGCCGCTTGCGCATCTTCGAGAGCCTGTTCATTCTCGCGAGCCATAACGCGCAAGGAGCGGGGAGATGACGAGATGAAGGCGGAAACGGGCGGCGTCACCAAGGCGAACACCGGAATCGACGGCATCTCCTGGAATATTCTCGGCCAGACTTATGTCCCCAAGCAGCTTTCGGAAGGATCCTTCGCCTGGCATGCGACCTTGCCGGCCGGAACTTTCGTGCCACCCCATATTCATCCGACCCAGGAAGAGTTCATCTACATGCTCGAAGGCCGCATGGACCTCGTGCTCGACGGCAAGGACTATGTGGCGAGCGCCGGCGATTTGATCCGCCTTCCCATGGGCGTGCCGCACGGCCTCTTCAACAAGAGCGAGCAGACGATCAAATGCCTTTTCTGGGTGGCGCCGACGCGCAAGCTCTACGACCTCTTCTGGGGCATCCACTCCATGAAGGAGCAGAAGCCCGAGGATGTGGTCGCCTTATCCGCGAAGCACGAGGTGATGTTCCTCCCGCCTCCGACCTGATGATCAGGCCGCGACAGGCACACCTTCGACCGCGCGGCGCAACGCCGCTTGCGCCAGGAGACGCGTGGTATCGAGGGTCGGCAGCGGCGAATTCTCGTCGTTCATGATGAGCGGGATCTCGGTGCAGGCGAGCGCCGCGGCATCGCAGCCCTCGGCCTTCATGCGCGCGAAAATGCGCTGGAACTCCGCAACCGCCTCGGGCGTGAACACGCCGTAGGTGAGTTCGTCCATGATGATGCGGTCGATTTCGCGGCCTTCGGCCGCGCTCGGCCGCAAATGGCCAATGCCGTGAGCCGCGAGCTTCTCAGGGTAGACCTCGCTCTCCACGAGCCAGCGTGTGCCGACGACGCCGACCTGCCGAAATCGCCGCCGCGCCGCCTCGGCCGACGTGACTTCCGCGATGTGCAGGAAGGGAAGCGGCGAGCGCGGCTCGAGATAGGAAAAGGCGCGATGAATCGTGTTGTCGGGGCAAATGAGGAAATCGGCGCCGATCCGGGCGAGCTTCTCGGCGGAAGCGAGCATCAGATCGCCCACGCCCTCCCAGTTATCGCCTTCGAGGCAGGCGACATATTCGGCCAGCGAGGGCGTGTGCATCGAGACTTCCGGATGCGCATGGCGGCCGAGAAGCGCGGCACCTTCGGCGCAGATCGTCCGGTAGCAAAGAGCCGCGCCCTCCGCCGAGCAGGCGACGATGCCGATATGCTGGACCATGAGATTCGGTTTGGTACAGATCAGGCCGCGGCAGCCGCGCGAAGTTTCGCTTTGGCGGCTGCCGCCCGCGAGGATTGGTTTTGCTGGAACATCTCGAGCGTCTCTAAATCCGCATCCGCCACGGGCGTCAGCGCGAGGTCGCGATAAAGGCGCGCCTTGGGATCACGCTTGATGGCGCGGCGGGTGCGGCCCATGCGCCAGACGATGCTCGCGATCTTCACATGCTTGGCGATGACCTCGGCGAGGTATTTCGGATAGAACAGGAAGGGGCTCTCGATCGGCATTCCGGGACGCCGGTCGCGACGCACCTTGCGCCGCAGATAGCCGCCCTCGAGCGGGTGGATCTTCTCGATCGTCACGCAGCCGTAGAACCAGATGAGGAGGAACATCATCTTCCCCGGGCTGATGCCGGTGGCATAAGCGCGGCGCATGATGGTTTCCATATGCTGGGGGGTGTAATAAACCTCCCAAGCTCGCCGATAGACGCCCTCCCACTCGGCTTTCGACATCTTCGGATGGCCGGTCGTCACATGCTCGAGATCGTATTTGTTCATGTCCGGATCCATCGGGATGCCGGCCTTGTGCAGCTTCTGGTGATCCTCCGAGCCCGGTAGCGGCGTCAGGCAGAAGAACTCCAGAAGATCGAGCGGCAGCTCGCGTTGGATGATCTCGATGTCGTGAATGATCGAGCTCGGCGTGTCGTTCGGGAAACCCAGTATGTAGCCCGCGTAAGTGAAGCAGCCGACCGCCTTCCAGGCGAGCAGCATGGTGCGGTATTCGGCGATGCGGTTTTGCTTCTTCTTCGCCGCAAGCAAATTATCCGGGTTTATGTTCTCAAGCCCGAGGAAGACGCGCCGCACCCCGGCCTTCGCTGCCTTCTCGATGAAGTTCGGGATGCGATGGCAGAGCGTGTCGACTTGAATGACGATCGAGAAGTTGACGCCGGTATCGGCACGAACTTCGATGAGCCGGTCGAAGATCGGTTCCCAATTCTTGTTGCGAGCGAGATTGTCGTCGGTGATGAAAAAGGCGCGCACGCCCTGAGCGAGATTGGCGCGCACGATCGCCTCGACATCATCCGGCGTGCGGTAGCGGGATTTGCGCCCCTGCACATTGATGATGGTGCAAAACGAGCATTGGAACGGGCAGCCACGCCCGGCATCGAAGCTCGTGACGCGCCCGCCCGTGCGCCCCACGCGTTCCACGGGAAGAAAGGGAGTCGGCACCGCCTCGATCGAGGGGAGGTCCTTCATGAAGTCGTAGAGCGGGCGCAGCGTGCCGGCAGCCGCGTCGCGAAGCACGAGCTCGAGACGGTCCTCGGCCTCGCCGGCGAAGAGCGAGATGCCGAGCGCCTGCGCTTCCTGCAGATCGTCGGGCATCTTCGGCAACATGGCGAGGCAGCCGGAAACGTGGAAACCGCCGATCGCGACTTGCACGCCCGCCGCTCGCAATTTGCGCGCGATGTCCATCGCGTGCGGAAATTGGTTCGATTGCACGCCCACGAAAGCGACCATGCCGAAGCCGTCATTGCGGGTGAGCGCAGTGGCAATTCGTCCGGGGCGGATGCGGGTATTGGTCTCGTCAAGCGCCACGATGTCGAGCTCGACATTATCACCGAGCACCTTGCGCTCGGCGCAGTCGCAAGCAAGCCCGTAGAGAACGGCGAGCGTGTTCGACGGAATGGCCGAACGCATCCATTGGATGACATAGCCGTCATCATCATAGTGGGACGGCTTGATCAGGAACAGCTTGAAGCGGCGCTTCCCCGAAGGTCGCGCCTTCCCGCCTGTTGTCGTCACCCTCATGAAACTGCCATCACGAGCCGGCGCCCGCGGCGACGGGGGCCGCCGCCATCGTGCCGGGCATCGGTGCTGCGACCTCGGCCGGATGCAACAGCTCGGCGCGCTGACGGGTCTTGGTGACCGCCGCGCGCCCGCCTTCCGTGGCATTGAAAATCTCGAGCGTGTCCATCTCGCCTTCTTGCACCGGCGTGAGCGCCAAGTCCATGTACTCGTGTCGCTGCGGATCCTTGAGGATGCGCCGACGCACGCGGTCCAGGCGCCAGAGCAGGGCGACGATTTTGCGAGTCTTGCCGAAGGTCTCGGCGAAATATTTGAGATGCCAGAGCAGGGGCGGCTCGATGGGAAGGCCGGAACGGCGGTCCTTGCGGTATTTGATCCGCAAATACCCGCCTTGAAGGGGATGCAGGCCCTCGATCGCCACCGAGCCTTGAAACCAGGCGAGGAAGAACATCACCTTGATGGTCTTCATGCCGCATGCAGTGGCACGCCGCATGATGGTCTCGACATGCTCGGGCGTATAATAGGTCTCCCAGGCAAGCCGATAGACGCGTTCCCAATCCTCTTTCGACATCATGGGATGCGCGGTCGTCGCATGCTCGAGATCGTATTTGTTCATGTCCGGGTCCATCGACACCCCGGCGAGATGCAGCTTCTTGTGGTCCTCTGAGCCCGGCAGCGGCGTCAGGAAGAAGAACTCCAGGATGTCGAGCGGCAGCTCATGCTGGATGATCTTGATGTCGCGCAGGATGCTCTCGACTGTGTCCTTGGGGAAGCCGAGGATGTAGCCCGCGCAGGTGATGACGCCCGCCGCCTTCCAGGCGAGCAGCATCTCACGGTACTCATAGATGCGGTTCTGCTTCTTCTTGGCGCCGACGAGGCTATCGGGGTTGATGTTCTCGAGCCCGATGAAGGCGCGCTTGACGCCGACACGCCGGCACTTCTCGATGAAGTTCGGAATTTTGTGACAGAGCGTGTCGACCTGGATGACGAAGTGACAGCGTATGCCTTGCTTCTCGCGCATCTCGATCAAGCGATCGAAAATGGGTTCCCAATTCCGGTTGCGGGCAAGATTGTCGTCGGTGATGAAGAAGCTTCTGATGCCTTGCGCCACGTTGGCGCGCACGATGGCCTCGACATCGTCGGGCGTTCGGTATCGCGACTTGCGCCCCTGCACATTGATGATGGTGCAAAACGAGCATTGAAACGGGCAGCCGCGTCCGGCATCGAAGCTCGTTTCCCAGCCGCGCGTGCGGGCGATCTTCTCGGCCGGCAGGATCGGCATCATCGCCGCTTCGAGGCTCGGCAGATCGTTCATGAAGTCATAGACCGGCTGCAGCTTGCCGGCAGCGGCGTCCTTCAGCACCGCGTCGAGCCGTCCTTCCGCCTCACCGGCGAAGAAGGAAATGCCGAGCTCTTGGGCCTCCTTCATGTCGTCGGGCATCTCCGGCAGCATCGCGAGGCAACCCGAAGCGTGGAAGCCGCCGATGCAGACCTGAATGCCTTGCGCCCGCAAGGGACGCGCAATGTCCATGGCGCGTGGAAATTGATTCGACTGCACACCGACGAGGCCGACGAGGCCATTGCCGCCATTCTCGCGAATGCGTCGTGCGATGCGCTCAGGCTGGATGCGTGTGTTGGTCTCGTCGACGGCTTCGATCTCGATCTCGACATTTTCGCCGAGGACGGCGCGATCACGGCAATCGGCCGCAAGCCCATAGAGCGAAGCCAGTGAATTCGATGGAATCGACGACCGGAACCACTGGATCACATAGCCATCGTCATCGTAGTGCGACGGCTTGATCAAGTAGAGCAAGAACCGCTTCCGGCGTGTTACAGCCATCAGAGACCCTCTCAAGCTGCCTCGCACCCTCGCGGGGTCAAGCCGTAGAAAAAGTCAGCACGACCCTGCAGCAATGCAGAAGCCCTGCTCACATGCAAGTCGCGGCCGCGCCTTCTTGACAAATTTTTCCGTCGAAGACAACCGCGCGTGGCCTCGTAACCTCAACCTACCGATGAATTCGTAAAAAGAGGATGGAGGGCGATCTAAGTATCCTGTGGCCGCGCCGCTCATGCGCAATTCATCCCCTTCACGCCGCCCGATTGGTGTTGGCGGGCTCTGGCGGAGCCATCGACGCCGCGCGCACCACCTGCTCCTTCGCGAAACCCGCCGTCGAGGCATAGCCGCGCACGATCGCCTTGCGTCGCTCGAAGGAAAGCACGTCCTCGATGCGCTGGAAGCCCTCAGGAGCAAGCGCCTCCACCGCATCGATGACGCCCTCCGGGCCGCCCTTGCGGTTGAGTCGCACGAGCTCGGCGGTCATCGGGGCGCGCTCCTGCTCATAAGCGAGAAGCGCCTGGGCGGGATGATCGGCGCGCACCAGCCAATCGGCGAGCGAGCGAGCATCGAGCACCGCCTGGCTCGCCCCATTCGAGCCGACCGGATACATCGGATGGGCGGCATCGCCGAGCAGCGTCACGCGGCCTTGCGACCAGCGCGGCAAGGGATCGCGGTCGCACATCGGGTATTCGTAAAACTCGCTCGTCGCCTCGATCAAATGCGCCACGTCGACGCCGGGAATGGCGAACTTGCGCACATGCGGCAAGAGCTCCTCGAGTCGGCCTGGGCGCGACCAGTCCCCCTTGCGCGGCGGAACACCGCCTTCGCCGATCTTCGCCGCCACCGCCCAGTTGGTCAGGCGCGTATGAGGATGCTCGCCCAAAGCAATCGGATAGAGCACGAGCTTCGCTGTCATCCCCCCCGCCACGATCATCGAGCGACCGTCGAGAAATTGCGACCAATCGAGCGCGCCGCGCCAAAGCATGATCCCGTTCCAGGCGGGCGGGCCTTCATGCGGGGCGAGGGCGGCGCGCACCGTTGAATGGATGCCGTCAGCCCCGATCAGCACGTCGCCTGTGACGGTGCGTACATGCGCGCCCTCGCGGTCGAAGAGATAGGCGGTGACGCCGCTCTCGTCCTGGTGCCAGCTTCCGAGCCGGCAGCCCGTGTGGATGTGCGTGTCGCCGATGCGGGCGCGCAGCGCCTGGTGCAGCACTTTCTGCAGCCGCCCGCGATGAATGGAGAATTGCGGATA
>JAFAQA010000074.1 GCA_019246665.1 Hyphomicrobiales bacterium | reverse complement strand
AGCTCTTCCTTGAGCTTTGCCTTTGCGGGTTCCGCGGCTTCCAAAATGCGCCCCGCCTTGAAGAAGTCCAGCGCGCCGAAGCCGTCAACATCCGGCCGCACCAGGATGTCGGGAGGGCGAGTCTTCATCTTCGCCTTAACGATCTCTGCCTGCATGATCTGGGCTGCCGCGAAAAGCGTGGAGAAGGCATCGGGAGCCCGCGCCTCTTCGACCGAGGGCGGAGCGGTGACGTCCACCGCGACGACGAGATCGGCCTTCCCGGTGATGATGTCGCATGGCAGCGGATTCGCCGCGCCGCCATCGATGAGCAGGCGCCCGCCGATGCCGACAGGCCGCACCAGGCCTGGCAATGCCATCGAGGCGGCGACGGCACTGACGAGCGAGCCCGACGAGAAAGCGACGGCGCCGCGTCCATAGTAATCGGTCGCGATCGCCACGAAGGGGATGGCAAGGTCCTCGAAAGTGTCCGGCACTTCTTCGGGCCAGAAGCGGTCGAGGAGGCGCTCGCCGTCGAGCAGCATCGGGTTGCCGCGCGCGAAGAGGTCGCCAAAACGGCCGACGCGCGCTTCGAAGATCGAGCCGAAGACCTTTGTGCGATTGCGCAGCGACAAGAGCGCATGCGCGCGCAAGCGCGCCGCCGGTACTCCTGCCGCGTAAGCCGCGCCGATGATCGCGCCGATCGACGTGCCGGCGATGGCGACGGGCCGAAGCCGCATCTCGTCGAAAGCTTCAAGCATGGCGATGTGGGCGAGGCCGCGCGCTCCACCGCCACCCAGCGCAAGCGCGACGCTGAGCTCCTTCGTCGCGGCCCGTTTGACGTACTTCGCCATCAACGCGCGCTCGACAGGAACCGCGTGAGAGCCGCCATCGTCCCATCGGGCGCCTCTTCGGCCAAGAAATGACCGCTGGCGACGCTCGCGCTTATGGCCTGCGGGGCGAAACTTCCGCGCCACGCCGCAAGTGCCGCCGCTTCTCCGCCCGAAAGATAGAACTGCCCGGTCAAGACGAGCACCGGGCAAGCGATTTTACGGCCTGCCTGGAGATCGGCCTCGTCCGTCTGCACATCGAGGGTGGCACCGGCCCGATAATCCTCGCAGAAGGCGTGGATCCGCTCAGCATTCCTGACGCTCGCATGATAGTGCGCGAGCGCACCGGCATCGAAGACGTTCAGGGATTTTTTCCGGTTCCAAGTCGTCAAGAGTGCGTCCACATAGCCCGTCGGATCGCGCGCGATCTCGGCTTCGGGCTCCGGCTCGGGGCGTGCCAGAAACTCCCAATGCCTCGCAGGCTGGCGACCGGCGTGGATATCGCGCCAGACCTGGAAAGTCGGAAGGATGTCGAGGAGAGCAAGGCTCGCGAGGCGTCCGGGATGATCGAGCGCCAGGCGATAGCCGATGCGCGCTCCCCGGTCGTGCCCCACAAAGGCGAAGCGTGAATATCCGAGGCGCTCCATGGCCTCGATCACGTCGATCGCGAGCGCACGCTTGGTGTAGGCCTCACCCTTCCGGCTCGGCGGGACGGAAGATTGGCCGTAGCCGCGCATATCGAGCAAGATCACGCGATGCGTCTTGGTTAGGGCGGCAGCGATGCGATGCCAGCAAGCATGCGTTTGGGGGAAGCCGTGCAGGAGAATGAGCGGTTCGCCTTGGCCCGCAAGCCGCGCGAAAACGCGCCCCATGCTCACCTCGATGAGATGCGTCTCAAAACCGGGGAAAAGATCGGGAAGATCATCCATCGTGCGTCAAGTGACAATGAGGGGTGATGGAGAGAGCTGACGAAGGACTCTATTTTCTCACCTCTCACCTCTCACGTTTTACTTCTCACTCCTAAGTTTTTCACCTTCACAAATCGTCGCTGCTTTCGCCATACCACGCACCGATTTGCGCTCCGCAAGCCAAATCCCGCCGAGAACAAGAACGAAGGCAATGGCGTGGTAAAGATGAAAAGGCTCGCCCAGGATGATCACCGCGAGAAGGGCGCCGAACACCGGCACCAAATTGTAGAAAACGCCAGTGCGGCTCGGCCCGATCAGCTCGACGCCTCTGAGGTAGAACACTTGCGCGAGAAGCGAAGGCCCAATCGCGGCATAGATCAGAACACAGATGCCCTTGAAGCTCGGCCAATAGCTCGCGCCCATGAGGATCTCGGTGGCGAGGAAGGGAACCGAGGTCATGAATGCTGCTGTCGCGAGCACGGCGAAGACGACGAGACCGGAAGCCTTCGGGCGATCGCGAAGCCCGATCGTGTAACCGGCAAAGATCATCGTTGCAATCAAGAGCAGCACGTCGCCGCGATTGAAGTTGAGGGTGAGCAAGGTCGCGATCTCGCCCTTGCTCGCAATGATCGCGACGCCGCAGAAGGTCACGAGGACCCCAAGGGCCTGAACGGGCGTGATGGCGGCCCCGAAAAGGACCGCCATGCCGAGGATCACGAGCGCCGGAAAGGTGCCTTGCAGGACCGCCATGTTCACCGCGGTCGTATATTGCGCGCCGACGTAAAATAGGGCGTTGAATAGAGTGAAGCCGATCCCGCCGAGGAGGGCGAGCTTTCGCACATACGGCTGGACAATCGGCCATTCAGCCAGAAGTTGTCTTCGCAGCATGACGCTGAAGAGAAGACAGACAATGAACCAGCGCAGGCAGGTGACCGACATCGGCGAGATCTGGCCGACGGCCAAGCGTCCGGCAATTACGTTGCCGCCCCACATCAGCGTCGAAAGGCCGATCAGAACGTAAGGCTGATTGTTGAGGCGAGATAAAAAGCCGGCGGGCGCGGTCTTCATCTCAACGCCCTCGTGGTCCGATGCCTACAAATGGCGCCCCTCGGCGGAAAAAGGCCGCCCACGAGTCGAGCAGAACGTGGATCGTTTTTTCCGGCGCATGAGGGCCGTCGGTCAAAATCGATTGCATACCGGGCAAGCGACCACGGCGCTTCAAGGCATTTTCCGTCATGCGTTTCCCGCCCGGCGTTGCAGCAATCCAAATCACGAACAGGGCGACGGCTTGATCATGTCGACAGGGCAACTACAAGCATTCGCACGCGGGACAGCCATGCCCTCGTCGAGAGAGCGAAACGCCCTTGCGCCAAGGTCGTTCATTTTGTGCCGTCGTATTCCGGAAAGGAGCACGTGATGACGTCAGGGTGGCGGCTGAGACCTGACGCAATACGATGGTCCGCGCTGCTGGCGGACGATCTTTTCGTCGCCGGCCTCCTCTGCGGGGCCGCGGGTTTCGCCGATGCGGTGGGTTATGTGAACAGCGGCGTGTTCGCCGCCAACATGACCGGCAACACCGTGCTCGCGGGCATCGCGCTTGCCGAACGGCATTGGGATGTCGCCGGGCAGCGGGGCATGACGCTTGCGGCCTTCTGCATCGGTGTGGTCCTCGCGAGCTTCCTCTTGCGTCTCTTCGGCGAACGCCGGGTCTGGCCGCTCATCGGCGAGGTCGCGTTCATTCTCGCGGCCGCGTTCATCGAGCCGACCGCCAGTCTCTCCATCGCGCTGATCGCCGTGGCGATGGGCATGCAGGCGGTTTGCGTCACGCGCTTTCGCTCGGTCGTTGCCTCGACCGTCGTGGTCACGACCACAATGGCGCGGCTTGCGGAATTCTGCACTCACTGGATGATCGCCCGCCCGCAAGCCAGAGCGGCGGTGACCAGGACGGCGCCCGCGCTCCTCGTGGTGATCTGGATCTGCTACGGCCTCGGTGCCATCGCCGCCGCATTCGCGATGGCCGTGACCTCACGCCCGCTATTTTTTCCTGCCGCCATGCTGGCACTTGTCGCCGGGCTCGTACTTTTCAAGGAACCGGCAGGATGAGCTATGATGCTGGTCCGCCGCGGCGAGCACTTTGCGCGGCGCTGCGAAGGCGAAGAAGCGAAGACTTGGGGGGCGAACCCTTACTTCGCGGCTCAACTGGGTATTTTTTGTTTACAGGAACCCTCGTTCGGAATATCGAACGATTTGTCCAGAGCTGGCGCTTTGTGCTCCAGCTCAGAGAGGTCCCGAGCTTCGCCTATGACAACCCGAACGCTCACCCCCGCGTTTCGCCTCAGCGAGGTCGATAATCCCTCGAGCCTCCTCGCGCGCTTCGGGGCCGAAGATCCCTTGCGGCTCGATTGCGGGGTGGATCTCTCGCCCTTCCAGATCGCCTATCAGACTTACGGGCAGCTCGATTCCCGCAAGGCGAACGCTGTCCTTGTCTGTCACGCGCTCACGGCTGACCAGCACCTCGCCAATCCCCACCCTGTCACCGGCGCGCAAGGCTGGTGGACCACGATGGTCGGCCCCGGGCGGCCGATCGACACCAACCGCTTCTTCGTCATTTGCACCAATGTGCTCGGCGCCTGCATGGGCACCACGGGGCCGGCATCGACAAACCCTGAGACCGGCAAACCCTGGGGGCTCGACTTCCCTATGGTGACGATCCGGGACATGGTGCGCGCCCAGGCAAAGCTTATCGATCGGCTCGGGATCGAAAGCCTTTTCTGTGTGCTCGGCGGCTCGATGGGCGGCATGCAGGTGCTGCAATGGGCGGCGAGCTATCCGGAGCGCGTCTTCTGCGCCCTGCCGATCGCAACCGCGGCCAAGCATTCGGCCCAGAACATCGCCTTCCATGAGGTCGGCCGGCAGGCTGTGATGGCCGATCCCGATTGGCGCAAGGGCCGCTATATCGAGGCGGGCACGCGGCCGAGCAAAGGCCTTGGCGTCGCGCGCATGGCGGCGCACATCACCTATCTTTCCGAAAAGGCGCTGCATCGGAAGTTCGGACGCAATTTGCAGGATCGCGACGCGCCGACCTTCTCCTTCGACGCGGATTTTCAGGTCGAGAGCTATTTGCGTCACCAAGGCATGAGCTTCGTCGAGCGTTTCGATGCGAATTCCTACCTCTATGTCACGCGCGCCATGGATTATTTCGACCTCGCGGCGGATTACGGCGGCGTGCTGGCGCGCGCTTTTCAGGGGTCGGCCACGCGCTTTTGCGTTGTCTCCTTCACCTCCGACTGGTTGTTCCCGACGCCGGATTCCCGCGCGACCGTGCATGCGCTCAACGCGGCGGGAGGGTCGGTGTCCTTCGTCGAGATCGCGACCGACAGGGGTCATGACGCTTTCTTGCTCGACGTGCCGGAGCTCTTCGCCACGACCGGCGGCTTCATTGACGCCGCGGCACGAGCCCGAGGCTTGCCGGCGGCGGCTTCCGAAAGGATGCCGAACGACGCGTCGCGCGAGCGCGCGTCTGAGCGAGCCGAGGAAGCGCCCGCGATCTCGGCGACGCGGGTGGGCTCGCGCCGTTGAGCATGGCCGTGCTTGCGCTTCCTGAAATCTCACCCACGCGCGTCGACCTTCTCACGGTCGCCGAGATGGTCGAACCGGGCTCGCGCGTGCTCGACGTGGGATGCGGCGACGGCGCTCTCCTCAAGCTGCTTTCGGAACGCCGGGGCGTCGACGGGCGCGGCATTGAATTATCCCAGGCGGGCGTCAATGAATGCGTGGCAAAGGGTTTGCACGTCATCCAGGGCGACGCGGACACCGACCTCGTCGCCTATCCGGACGATGTTTTCGATTATGTAATCTTGTCGCAAACCTTGCAGGCGACCTTTGCGCCGAGGACCGTGCTCGAGCACATGCTGCGCATCGGGCGGCGCGCCATCGTCTCATTCCCGAATTTCGGACATTGGCGCATCAGGACGCATCTCACTTTTCGCGGGCGCATGCCGGTTACCGAGACGTTGGCGCATGCCTGGTACGATACGCCGAACATCCATTTTTGCACGATCCGGGACTTTGTCGGCCTCGTCGAGCTGGTGAATGCACGCGTCGAGAGGGCGGTGGCGCTCGATCAGGCGGGACACCCGGTCCGCGTCAATGCCCCTTGGTGGTTCTGGAACATCTTTGGCCAGCAAGCGGTGTTCCTGCTGCGAAGGGGGTAGGCGAGAAGCCTGAAAATCTTCCCCCGCGCACATGACGGGTTGCTCCTTCGCTCAATTCGTGTCGCCGCGATTGAAGCGGCGCCAGCGCCCACCTCCGGCGCCGCTTCCACAATGGCATCGCAAACGGGGGAGAAGTGCGCATTATCCTAATCCCCTCCTCGCCCACACGATCCAGACACCCGCGCCGAGGCGCACGCCCTCTTTCCCGTCGTAGGGCTCAAAGGCCTGTCGAACCGCATATTCGACCGGCGCTCGCTTTTCGGGATTGGTCTCGCGCAAGGCAGCCGCGACCGGCCCCATGGAGAGCGTCGTGTCGACCGTCACCGCAAGGCTCGCGCCGCCGATCAGCATGTCCGTTGATTCGATGCTGATCTGCCCAAAACCCGCTCCCTCAAGAACAGCGTGAACCCGGTCCCGGTCGGCAAAGGCGAATTCGCTGGGCGCGCCGGGGGGTGGCGGCGGAGGCTGGGGGATGTGCTGGAATGCCGCGGCCATCGGCACGGCGACCCACGGATTGTCGGAGACGCGTCGCCAGCAGACAAAGGCCAAGCGGCCGCCCTCCTTCAGCGCGGCGCGCAGATTTTTGAAGGCAGCGATCGGATCGGCGAAGAACATGATGCCGAATCGTGAGAAGATGAGATCGAACGCACCATGAGCGAAGCCGTGGCTCTGCGCGTCCCCTTCCTCAAAGCGGGTTTGAGGAAGATGGGCCGCTTCGAGCCGTTGGCGGGCGAGCGACAGCATGGGGCGCGAGATGTCGACGCCGAGCACCCTGCCGGCTTCGCCCACGCGCCGGGAAAGCTCGAACGTCGTCGCGCCCGTGCCGCAACCGACGTCGAGAACGGCCTCGCCGGATCGGATCTCGGCGCGGTCCATCGCCAGTTGGCCAAGCGGGGCCAATTGCGCATCGAGCCTGGCTTGCAGCTTCACCCAGGTTTGCCCGGCCTGGCCGTTCCAATGCTCGATCTGAGCCGCGTTGTGGGCGTTTGTCGCAAGCGTCATGAAGCCTTGCCCTTCTTCCGTTCGGCATCTCCCAAGGGGTGCAGGTCCCGCACCATGGAGGCGACTCGCTCATCGAGAAGATGCGTGTAGATCTGCGTGGTGGCAATATCGGAATGCCCGAGGAGCTCTTGCACAACTCGCAGATCGGCACCGTTCTGCAAAAGATGGCTCGCAAACGCATGGCGCAGGACATGGGGACTCACGCGTCGTGGCTCGATCCCAAGACTTGCGGCAAGGGTCTTCAATTCGCGAGCGAACACTTGGCGCGGCAGATGGCCCGAGGCGCTGTCGGCCGGGAAGAGCGGGCTCGCGCCCGCAGGAAGACGCGGCCCCGGGCGCTTGGCGCCGCTACGCGGCTTCTCTGCGGCCGCTCCAGCTTCCCGCGTTTTTGCTTTCACCGCTGCGTTACGCACCTCGTCGACGAGCGCGAGATAATCGGCCATGGCTTGCTTGGCCGCCCCATTGAGCGGCACGAGCCGCTCTTTGCCGCCCTTGCCCTTCACGATGAGCGCCTCCTTCGCGGCGGCGGCGGCGCGCGGCAAGGCGACAAGCTCTGAGACCCGCAAACCGGTCGCATAAAGGAGCTCGAGCAGGCAGGATAATCGAGCGCTCCGCAACCGCTCAGCGGGCGGATTTGCCACGTCCGCGATACCTTCGGCCGAACCGGCGAGAAGCCGGTCTACCTCGGCGACCGAGAGAGTTTTCGGCAGGGAACGGCCAAGCTTCGGTCCGGAAATCATCGCGGACGGATCGTCGCTGCGTCGAGCCTCGGCTTTGAGAAAGCCGTGAAATTGACGAAGCGCCGAAAGCCGCCTCGCCGTGGAGGAAGCCTTCAAGCCGCGCTCCGCGAGCCGTGCCAGATAGGCCCTGATATCCCCGCTCGTGGCGCTGGTTTCGTCGGCACCGCGGCTTTCGAGGAAGATAAGATAATCCTCGATGTCGCGCTCATAGGCGAGGAGCGAGTTCTTGGCGCTGCCGCGCTCGGCGGACAACATCGCGACAAAGTCGGAAATCGCGCTCATGATTTGGGCTTGGGCAAAGGCACGATCACCGTGATCGGGCGGTGCTCCGGTTGCACGAAGGCGACGAGCGCGATCATGGCGCCAAGAACGAGGCAGCCGAGCATCACGAGGATGGCGAGGAGCTTGAAGAGTGTCGGCATCTACCTTGCTGCCCCACCGCCCGGGACCGGCATGATGATCATAAGTCTCGAACGTTGTCTGCAAAAACCAGACCTTTTTGCGCCGAGAAGACTGAATAGGGAGAAAACGTGGGGACAGGACCGCCGCGCGGATTCCCTCTAAATGCATCTTTTGCGACAGGCAACCGGCGCTGTGACAGCGTTGTCGAGCTTTGTTAGGATAACGCGTGAACCGCCTGCCCGCAGCTCGCGCCGCAGCGGGTCGGGAGATGTAGATTGACGAGCGACGGCGACATTCATGACGCGACCCGGCGCGTCGCTTCGGGCGAAGGCGCGAAGGCGGCGGCGGCCGATTTCGCGCTCTTGAGCGCCGCCGTCGGGCGCCGCGTGATCGCGCTCGTGGGCATGATGGGGTCCGGGAAAACCTCGATCGGCAAGCGTCTGGCGGCGCGGCTCGAGTTGCCTTTCGTCGATTCGGATTCCGAGATCGAGACCGCCGCCGGAATGACCATCACCGAAATCTTCGATCGGCATGGGGAGGCCTATTTTCGGGAAGGCGAGCGACGCGTGATCGCGCGCCTGCTAGGTGAGGGTGGCTGCGTGCTGGCGACCGGCGGCGGCTCCTTCATGGACGCACGCACCCGCGAAGCGATTGCCGAGGCCGGCATCTCTGTCTGGCTCCGAGCGGATCCCGCAACGCTGCTGCAACGCATCGCGCGGCGCAATAATCGGCCATTGTTGCGCACCGCCGATCCGGCCGCGCAGGTCAAGCGGTTGCTCGCTCAGCGCGAACCCATATACGCGCGAGCCGATCTCATCGTTGATTCAAGCGACCGCCCGCATGATGAGGTCGTCGGCGCGCTCATCACCTCTCTCATTGCGCATTTGCGCCTCGATCCCCTTGCGTGAGCGTCATCGTGAACGAGCAAGCGTCAGAGCCTTCGTCCGAAAAGGCGCCTGAGCCCTCTTCAAATCAGGGGGCTCCGATCCCGCTTTGCGTGAAGGTCGAGCTGGGGGCGCGCGCCTACGAGATCCTGATCGGGCAAGGCTTGATGGAAAGGGCAGGCACGCTCATCGCGGAGACCTCCAAGCCCAAGGCGGCGGCGATCGTGGTCGATGAGAATACGCGCGAGCTTTTTGCGCAACGGGTCTCGGACGCGCTTGGCGCTTCCGGCATTCGCTCCGCCGTCATCGCCGTGAAGCCCGGAGAGCGCTCCAAATCTTATCGGGTCTACGAGGAGGTTTGCGAAGCCATTCTCGCAGCCAAGATCGGTCGCGACGATCTGGTGATCGCGCTCGGGGGAGGTGTGGTTGGCGATCTCGCAGGCTTCGCGGCGGCGAGCGTGCGGCGCGGCGTTGCCCTGGTGCAAATGCCGACGACGCTTTTGGCACAAGTCGATTCATCGGTGGGCGGCAAGACCGGCATCAATTCGGCCCTCGGCAAGAATTTGGTGGGTGCCTTTCACCAGCCGGCGCTGGTGCTCGCCGATACAGGCGCGCTCGACACGCTTTCGGCGCGGGAATTCCGGGCTGGCTATGCCGAAGTCGTGAAATACGCGCTGATCGACCGGCCGCAATTTTTCGAATGGCTCGAGGCAAAGCGGGCGGAAATCTTCGCGGGCGGCGCCGCGCGCGCCGAGGCGATCGCGGAGTGCTGCCGCGCCAAAGCAGCCATCGTCGCCGCCGACGAGACCGAAGCCGCGGAGCGGGCGCTTCTCAATCTCGGCCACACCTTCGGCCATGCGCTCGAGAACGTCACGGGTTATGACAACGCGCGCCTCGTCCATGGTGAGGCGGTGGCGATCGGTTGCGCCATGGCGTTCCGCTTCTCGGCGGCACTCGGCCTTGCCGATCCCGCAGAGGCGAGGCGCGTCGAGGCGCATCTTGCGGAAGCCGGTCTCCCTTCCCGCCTTGCTCACGTGCCCGGCGGCGCGGGATCGCTCGAGGCACTCACCGCCGCCATGGCGCAGGACAAGAAGGTGAGGGACGGCACGCCGACATTCATCTTGGCGCGCGGCATTGGCAGAAGTTTCATTCAGCGAGGCGTGGAGCTCGAGCGTCTGCGTAATTTCCTCTCCTCGGAGCTGCGCTCCAATGGCTGAGCCCGCATCATGTTGAGCGAAGGGGTTTTCGACCTTTGGGTGGTGCTGGTCATCGCCGTTTCGCTCGGGCTGTCAGCCTTCTTTGCGGCAGGTGAGACCTCGCTCACGGCAACCTCGCGCGCCCGGATGACGGCGCTCGAACGCCAAGGCAACCAAGCGGCGCGATTGATCAACAGGCTTCTCGCGTCGCGCGAACGCCTGATCGGCGCAATGCTGATCGGCAACAATGTCGTCAATATTGGCGCCTCGGCGCTCACCACCACGATTTTCGTCGCCCTGTTCGGCGACGCCGGCGTGATCTACGCGACGGGCACGATGTCGGTGCTCGTCATCGTCTTCGCCGAGGTGCTGCCGAAGACGATCGCCGTGGCAAAGCCGGACCGGACGGCGCTCTTGCTGGCGCGCCCGGTGGCGATCACCGTGGCCCTGCTCGGCCCCATTCTCACGGCAATCGAGGCGTTCATCCGCGGCTTGCTGCGCCTCTTCGGCGTCCGCATCGAGGAAAACCAGCCGATCCTCTCGGCGACCGAGGAGCTCCGCGGCGCCGTTGACCTTCTCGAGGAGGAGGGGGCGGTGGTGAAGGACGAAGCCGATATGTTCGGCGGGCTTCTCGATCTTTCCGAGCTCGAGGTCTCCGACGTGATGGTGCATCGCACCAACATGCACAGCGTTAATGCGGGGTTGCCGGCGCCCGAGATCCTGCAGGAGGTGCTCGCCTCAAACAATACGCGCTTGCCGATCTGGCGCGGCAGCCCGGAGAACATCGTCGGCATCCTGCACGCGAAGGACGTGCTGCGCGCGCTCGCCGCTGCCCAGGGCGATCCCACGAAGCTCGATTTCGCGAGAATTGCGACCGAGCCCTGGTTCGTGCCCGATACGACCGGCCTCGCCGATCAGCTCAAGGCGTTCCGGTCGCGCAAGGCGCATGTGGCCCTCGTTGTCGACGAATATGGGGAGGTCATGGGGCTCGTCACGCTCGAGGACATTCTCGAGGAGATCGTTGGCGACATCTCCGACGAGCATGATGTGCAGCTTCATGGGGTGCGTCCTCAGCCGAACGGCTCGATCCTCGTCGAAGGCTCCGTCCCGGTCCGCGACGTTAACCGCGCCATGGACTGGCGCCTGCCCGATGAGGACGCGACCACCGTTGCCGGCCTCGTCATTCACGAAG
Organism: Hyphomicrobiales bacterium; assembly: GCA_019246665.1. Lineage (GTDB taxonomy): Bacteria > Pseudomonadota > Alphaproteobacteria > Rhizobiales > Beijerinckiaceae > GAS188. The sequence continues at coordinate 1,860 of JAFAQA010000074.1, read as the reverse complement.
CTCAGACGATCCCGGACCCGGGCCAAGCCTTCACTTTCCACGGCTACCGTTTCGAGGTTCTCCGCAAGCACCGCAACCGCATCACTCAGCTCCGCGTCACGCCTCTCGGCAAGCAGGCTGGCAGGTCGCAAGCCGCCGAATAGGAAGAAGCGTCCTGAGCCCACCGACATCCCACCCGTCCGGGCGTCGCGAGATTGTCGCGGCGTCCTCAGCTCGACCCAGGTCAGCGGTTGGGACCCGCTCCTGGAAAGGCCTCGGCTTTGGCGCGGTATGCGCCTTGATCTGGGGCATCCAGCCGATCGTGTCCAAAATCTCGGTCGCCGATGGCTTGACGGCTGCCGATGTCACCGTGCTGCGCTTCCTCGCCGCTGGCCTCGTTCTTTTGCCGGTCGCCGCTCGCGCGCCGAATTTCCCCGTGGGTCCGCTCGGCTGGACCCGCGCCGTGACGCTCGCAATCCTGGCCGGTGCCCCGTTCAGCCTGGCGCTCGTCGGCGGGGTTGCCTTCGCGCCCGCCTTCCACAGCGCGGTCATCGGTCCGGGATTGACCCCGATAACCGCGATGCTGCTCGGCCTGATCTTTCTGCGCGAGCGGCCGGCCTGGGGTGAGCTCGTAGCGCTCGCGCTCACGCTCTGCGGCCTCCTCCTTTTTTCCTTCGAGGGGTTTGCCGGCACGCCGGCGCGCGAAGGCGCCTGGCGCGGCGACCTTCTCTTCGCGCTTTCCGGCTGCATGTGGGCCGGCTTCGGCTTCCTGGCGAATCGCTGGAAAGCGAGCTCGGTCGGCGCGGCCGCCTCCATCTCCATTCTGTCGCTCATGAGCGTGCCGCTCTGGGCCTTTTCATTGACGTTGCACTTGGATGAAGTGTCGCTTTGGGCGAGCTTGCTGCAGGCTCTGTTTCAAGGCGTCATCGTGGGCATCGTCGCGCTCTATTTCTACACGCGGGCGGTGGCGCTCCTCGGCGCCGTGCAAGCCGCGCTCTTCGTGCCGCTCACGCCGATCGTGACCGCAGTGATCGACTTCATTTGGCTCGGCGAGCAAGCCTCGCTTGCGGAGATGATCGGCATGATCGCGGTGATCGGCGGCATGTTCCTGTGCATCGCGCTCCCCCGCGATTAGGGGATGCTGGCTTCAATAAAATCGCCCGCCAGGTTGTAGATTTATTCTCGACTGGCGCCAATCTGCACTTGCGCGAAAATATCTATAACGCGTTGCGTTTGGATGAGATTAGTAGTGTCAGGTTTTTTCCGGATGATCTTATCGCAAAGTGGGGCGACTTTTGCGGATCATGCTCTAGACTCGTGTTCGGCGGAGTTCAGCGCCGACGAAAGACCAATCGGCAACAGGGAGAGCATCCATGGAAATCGAACGGAGGCTGAAGCAGATGGGGATCGACCTGCCGGACCTTGCCACAGCTCCTCGCCTCCCTGACCACGGCACGCCGCAAAAATATTACGGAGAGCAATACGGGAAAATGAAGCCCTTCCACCGGATGGGCAATCTCCTCGTCTTGTCGGGGCATGTTCCGGACCTGCCCGACGGCAAGGCGCTTCACACTGGTCGCGTGGGCGCCGAGGTCACGGTTGAACAAGCTTATGTCGCCGCGCGCCAAACAGGAATCAATTGCCTTGCCGGCATCAAGCAGGCGATCGGCGATCTCGACAATGTGGTCGCGCTCGTTCGAACCCTGAACTTCGTCGTCTGCGCCCCCGGTTTCGCCGCGCCCAACTTGATCTCGAGCGGGCTCACCGATCTCTTTGCCGAAGTGTTCGGCCCGCAGCGAGGCATTGGTTGTCGCGCCACGATCGGCGTGATGTCGCTCGCGAACAACCATTGCTACGAGTGCTGGATGGACGTCGAGGTCC
>JAFAQA010000054.1 GCA_019246665.1 Hyphomicrobiales bacterium | reverse complement strand
CGAGCGTCGCCAGCGTGTCGATGCCGAAAGCGGCCTCGTCATTGGGATCGATCTCGCCGCCGAGCATGGTCACCTTCACCCCCGAGGAGCGGCAGAGAAGAAGCGCGATCGGCAGGCTGTTGGTGAGGACAGTGATGTTCTTGCGCTTGACCAGAGCGTAGGCGAGCGCAAGCGTCGTCGATCCCGAATCGAGGATGACCACCATCCCCTCCTCGACAAAGCTCGCGGCCTTGCGGCCAATGACCGCCTTCCCCGACGCATTTGCCGCCTGGCGCGCCGCCAGCGAAGGCTCGACCGTGGCGCCCCTTGCCGCGCCGCCATGCACGATATTGGCGCGCCCTTGATCGGCGAGCGCCTTGAGGTCTCGGCGGATCGTCTCGCGCGAGACGCCGAGCCGCTCGGCAAGAAGCGAGACGCTGACGGCGCCAGCGGCGTCGAGTGCCTTCAGGATGTGATCGTGTCGACTGATGGCAAGGGGACGATTCATGAGGGGGCCTGGAAACCGCGCAACGAGCCTGTGGCATTTTGTGGCAATTTCTGCAAGCCGACTTATCGCGGAGGTGCGTAGCGCCTGTTTGTTATTTCGCGTTTTCGTTCTCAGGGCGGCGAGCGCGCCCTTTCGGGTTCGCGAACGGCCACCGCGGATGAAGCTCGGGTCAGCCGCGCCGATGCGAAGCGATCAGACGCTGATACTCGAAAAAGCTTTCCTTGGGGACACGCTGCTGCGTGTCGAAATCCACATGGACGATGCCGAACCTGTGCGAAAACCCCGTTGTCCATTCGAAATTATCGAGGAGAGACCAGAGGAAATATCCGCGCAGCCGCGCTCCCTCCGCACGGGCTTTGAGCGCGGCCGCGACATGCTCGCGCAGATAGAGGCTGCGAAGCCGATCGCGCACGGTGCCCTCGACGAGGTCTTCGTCCGTGCCGCCGAACCCAGCGCCATTCTCCGTGATGTAGATCGCAGGATCGCCATAGTCCTTGTGGAGGCGCATGAGCAAACGATAGAGCTCGTCGGGAACCACGGGACCGTTGAACGCCTCGAGCGTCTCGGGGCTGGCCTTTGCCCAATCGGCGCCCAAAGGAGCGGCGGGATCGGCTTTGAAATATGAGGGCGCGTAATAGTTCACGCCCACGAAATCCGGCCGGTTCTCCGAAATGAAACGCATCTCGGCGGACCCGTGCGTGAAATCGGGGTTGAGCTTCCCTTGAAGAGAGGCCAGAGGCTCAGGGTAGCTCCCCTTGAAAATGGCATCGAGAAACCACCGATTTTGAAGGGCATCCATCGACCGGGCAGCCTCGACATCCTCGACGCTTTCGGGATTGGCGGGGATCGTCGGCGTGAAGTTGAGCGAAATTCCGATCTCGCCCTCGAGACCGAGCTCACGATAAAGATGGATCGCTCGCGCGCTCGCCAACAGGACGTGATGGGCGCCGACCACTTGTTGCGCGTAAATCTGCAAGCTGTCCGTTCTGTCCTCCGCCACCCCCTCGAGGATGCGGTGGATGGAAGGCTCGATCATGAACAGCTCGACGAAGGGCTCGTTCACGGTGATGAAATGCTTCACCCGATCCCCGAAAGCATCGAAGACGACCTCGGCATAATGCGTGAACCAGGCGACGGAGCTCGGATTTGCCCACCCGCCTTTCTCGGCGAGTTTTTGAGGCATGTCCCAATGATAGATGGTGACGACCGGCTCGATGCCATTGGCGAGAAGATCATCGATAAGCTGTCGATAATGGGCGATTCCGGCGGCATTCACCTCTCCCGTCCCGTCAGGAAGGATGCGAGACCATGCGATCGAAAACCGATAGGCGTTGACGCCCAAACGCTTCATGAGCGCGATGTCTTCCAGGTATTGTTTTCTGTCGTACAAATTATCAGCGATGTTTCCCGTTTCATTCTTGCCGATTACCGCCTTCGTGACTTGGAAATCGTTAGTGTAGACATCCCAATTCGACGGACCTTTGCCATCGAGCTGATAACCGCCTTCGACCTGATAGGCCGAGGTCGATACCCCCCAAAGGAAAGTGTCGCTCTCGCGATCCGTCGCGGGCGCGATGGCCGCGACGCAAAAGCTCAAGGCGAGAACCCGCAAGCCTCGCGCGGCTTTCCTTTCAAACGAACGCAATCTCTTCTCCCGTGAGTTGACGAATCGGCCGGACGGCTTCGGAGGGGGACCTAAATGGTAGCGCAGGGGCGCGCGCCGCACCACGCTTGCCTCTACCAGGAAAGGTCGAGAAAACGTCGGACGTCGCGTGGGAGCGCCACGCGGCGGGTGAGCATCGCGCAGCCTATTTCCTCGGGACCGAGAAGACGCCGCTGCCCAGAAAATTCATCCGGTTCAGATTCAGCGATTGACGCCCCGTGAGCGACCAGGCGCCTGGATGATCATGACCGGGAAACCCGAAATGGTGATGCTTCCAAAGCCCGTTCAGGCCAGCCGCGCCCGGATGTTCGAGCCGGAATTTCGCGGCCTTCAGCCGTGCCTGATCGTCCACGGCATCATGCTGATAGCTCGCGGGGTCGAGCCGACCACCCACATCGCCGGACCGCGCGCCGGGCTTCGCCCAATCTCCCCAGCGCAAATACTCGCCCCGCTGGGTGATCGACGTGAGGGCGCTCACGCGCGACGGATTCGTGGGCGGGCTGGGGTTGAGATTTTGCACATTCCGGTCGTGCGGATCTAAGCCGGGCAAAGCCAGATGGTGATGCCATCCGAATAGAGCGGCGTGCTCGTCGCTGCCGCGCGGAGCACTGAACGTGTAGCGGGAAAAGTGGTGATCGTCGCGATCACGCGTGAAGCGATGATCGTCGCGATCGCGCGTGAGGTGGTGATCATCCGGGTCGCGCGCGAAGCGGTGATCATCGTCATCGCGATCATGCGCGTGATGCTGCTCATGCGGCGGTGGTGGGGGTGGAGGCGGTGGAGGCGGTGGCGGAGGCGGAGGGGGCGGTGGTGGCGCCGGCGGAGGTGGAGGCGGCGCCGGTGGAGGCGGTGGCGGAGGCGGAGGAGGTGGCGGCGGCGGAGGCGGTGGGGAAGGCGGCGAAGCCGCGACCACGACCCCTTGCGCGGGCAAGATCACCTTCTGCTCGTTTTGAACGCCGCGTTCGAGCTCGTTCAGCAAATTCTGGAACGCGAACCAGGACCATTCCCACGTCTGCAAGGCAGCATAAGAACCCCCACTCGCCGCCGCTTGTGAATCGCTCGGCTTCACGTTCGAGCCGCCGCTTTGCCCGGTCTTGCTCGTCACCGCAGCGTTGTAGGCTGCGATCAATGAGGTGGGCGCCTTGAAGGGCGTTGATGGCGGGCTGATCGACGAAATCGAGCGCAGGGCAAAGCCCGGCAGGTCAACCGTCTGCGTGACCCCTCCCGACGACATCGTCATGACGCCGTAACCGAGGATGGCCTGCGTGCCTTCCTTGCTCGATTGGCCCACCATGAGGATGCCGCCGCGCAAGCCGATCGTCGCGAGAGGCGTGTTGATCGTCGCGCCGCCCGTATGCGTCACCTGGCCTCCGACGACGCGCAGAACGCCTTTGCCGAGCGAGACCGCCATCTCGCCCCGCGAAGCCGAGGGGTCGAATACGAATTTATCGATCACGACCGAGGAATTCGGGCCGATGTCGAGAGTCGTCTTGTCGATGAAGACCAGTTGCACGCTGCCCGACGGCGATGTGTCGATCTTCTCATCCGAGACGACGCGCGAACCCATCTCGATGACCCGCATGCTGCCCCCCGGCGGCGTTCCCGAAGAGAGAACGTTCGCGGCGCCTGCGGTCCCAACAGGATCGGCAAGCGCGCGGCCCGGATCGAAGAGCGC
>JAFAQA010000020.1 GCA_019246665.1 Hyphomicrobiales bacterium | reverse complement strand
AAGCTACCGGGTCCGCCCGCCGTCTCGCCCGCGATCTCGCCTGCGACACCGATCGCCGCGAGGCCTGAGACGGCTGCCTGCAGGGGAGCTGCGCCGCTGGCGAGAAGGGCCGCGATGAGGGCGCCCGCGGCGCATCCCATGCCGGTCACTTGGGCCATGAAGCCGTGCCCATTGCGGACCGTGATCAGGCGCGTTCCGTCGGAGACGGTGTCGCTCGCACCGGTCAGCGCGACGACGCAGCGCTTCGCTCGGGCGAAGTCACGCACATGCGACGGCTCGGGCGAGAGGCCGGCGAGTGCCTGAAACTCCCGGGCATTCAGACGAATGACAGCCGGCATTCCCTCCATGATCTCGCGCGCCAATGCAAGGCGGGGCGGGGAGACATCGACGAAGACTGGATCGAGCACGAAAGGCGCGCTCACTTTTGCGGCCGCCGCAAGCGCGAGCGGAAGCGCCGCGCGGCGCTCCGCGTCAAGGGTGCCGAGATTGACGAGGAGTGCGCCGGCGCGATGAATGAAAGCCTCGACCTCGTCCGGCGATGCGCTCATTGATGGGATGGCGCCGGCAGCCAGCAAAAGATTGGCCGTGAAAGGTTGGGCGACGCTATTCGTCAGGCAATGCACGCGCGGCTTCCGGTCGCGAAGCCTTTGGAAGCCCTCGACGACCTCGACCAAAACTGTGAGCCCGGTCTCGCCGCTGTCGCGAGCCGGAACGCGCGCGACGCGACGCGCTCGCGCGCTTTCCATAGAGCCCGTCACGGCCGAGCCAGGCCGCCAAGCGGAACGGCATCAAAGGGCTGCCCATCCTCGATGGGCAGGAAAATGTGGAGCGATCGCATCTCGTTCCCTCCGCCGGTATGAGCCGGATCAGGTTCGACGGGTCGGCAATCGAGCCTCTCAGCCCCGCCCGCATCGCGCGGACAGGACGCCCCGACGAGGATGAGGGGAACTTAAGACAGCGGGGTCGCGCGAGCAAGATGCTGCGCCTGCGAGGTGCCGATCTCTACGCGAGCCGCGCTCCGGGCTCTAGCCGAACGCCGCGAAGGAATTCCTCGCCCGACATGGGGCTCCGCCCGGCCCGCTGCACAGTGGCGAGCCGCAGCGCGCCCGTTCCGCAGGCGATCGTCGGGGCAGAGTCGACGAGCACCCCCGGCGCACCGCTCCCCTCGGCGAGACGCGCCCGCAAAATCTTGACGCGCTCTTTGCCCTTCCCGAGATCGGCTTCGAAGAAAGCCCCGGGAAAGGGCGAGAGGGCGCGCACCAGGTCGTGCAAGGTCGGGGCTGGAAGCTGCCAATCGATGCGCGCCTCCTCATTTTGGATCTTGGGCGCATAAGTCGCGCCATCCGTCGGCTGGGGCGTGAAGAGAAGCGCCTCACGCGAAAGTGCCGCCAGCGCACGAACCATGGCATCGGCGCCAAGCTGGGCGAGCACATCATGGAGCTCGCCCCCCGTCATGTCCTCGCCGATCACAACGCGTTCGACGAGCCCGACGGGTCCGGTATCGAGCTTCTCCTCCATCCTCATCACGCAGATGCCGCTCTGCGCATCGCCGGCCATGATGGCCCGTTGGATTGGCGCGGCGCCGCGCCAACGAGGCAGGAGCGACGCATGCAAGTTCAGGCAACCGAACCGGGGGCCGTCGAGGATTGGCTTCGGCAAGATCAAGCCGAAAGCGACGACCACCGCGACATCGACCCTGTGCCTGAGAAACCGCTCCGTCGCCTCCTTGCCACGTAGCGTTTGCGGCGCGAGGACCTCGATCCCGAAGCGCCTCGCGGCGACCTCGATGGGCGAAGGCCTCTCCGCCATGCCGCGTCCGGCCGGCCGTGGCGCGCGCGTATACACGGCGACGACCTCATGGCCTGCCCCGACGATGGCGGTGAGCGTCGGCACGGCAAAATGCGGCGTGCCCATGAAGACGATGCGCATGATGGCCTAAGAGTTCAATGAAATCGAACTGAAGGTCGGAGAAACGGCGAATGGCGAATAGCAGCAGAGCAGGCCATTCTCGGGAGAGGCTACGCCACCACCGTCCTTGAACCTTCCGCGTCCTCTTCGGCCTTGCGCTTCGCGTCTTTCTTGAACTTGCGCAAGATGCGGTCGCGCTTCAGCTTCGAGATGTGGTCGATGAACAAGATGCCGTCGAGGTGGTCGATCTCATGCTGCAGGCAGGTGGCGAGCACGCCGTCGGCCGTCATCTCGCACTCGGCGCCTTGCGCGTCGAGGAAGCGGACCGTCACCATTGCGGGTCGCTCGACCTCCTCGAAAAATTCCGGGATCGAGAGACAACCTTCCTCATAGACTGAGCGCTCGGGCGATGACCAGACGATCTCGGGATTGACGAGGACCATCGGGCGGCGCTCCTCCTCTTTTCGCGCGACATCGAGCACCATCAGCCGGACCGGCTCGCCGATCTGAATCGCGGCAAGGCCGATTCCGGGCGCTTCATACATGGTTTCGAACATGTCGGCGGCGAGCGCGCGCGTCTCGTCGGTGATCTTCGCGATCGGCGCTGAGACGAGCTTCAGCCGCGGGTCAGGGAGCGTAAGAATGGGGCGAAGGCTCATGCGGGGGAGATAATCGCGGCATGGCGTGGCGTCAAACGTGCGCGGGGATTGCCAATGTTTTCGCTCCTGCCCGCGAAAGCGGGCATCCAGGGGCTTTTCGCCTTTCCTGCACGCGTCCGGCTTCCCGCTTTCACCGCAATGAGCGCAGGTGAGAGCAAAGGCGCAAACCGCTTGAGCCTCGCGGCGATTTGGTCCATCGATTCGAGCGCGATCGAATGATCGCCGAATGAAAGGGGAACGCCATGAACCTCGAAGAGGCCCGGAAGACCCCGCGAGAGGGCATGGATTACGACGTGGTCATCGTGGGTGCAGGTCCCGCGGGGCTCGCCGCCGGGATCAAGCTCAAGCAGCTCGCGGCCGCCGCTTCGCAAGAGCTTTCAGTCGTGATCGTCGAGAAGGGCGCCGAAGTCGGCGCGCATATTCTTTCAGGCGCCGTGATCGACCCGATCGGCATCGATCGCCTGCTGCCGCAATGGCGCGCGGAAGAGACGCCGATCAAGACCAAGGTCACGGATGATCGCTTC
>JAFAQA010000496.1 GCA_019246665.1 Hyphomicrobiales bacterium | reverse complement strand
TGGCTCGTCACTTGCGCGTGAATTTCCATCCCGACGACGATTTCCCAATCGCCGGTTGCGCCTTTGAGCAGTTTCTTGTGATCGAGAGGTGAGTTCATGTGTTTCGCGCAGTTCGCCTCCGCTTATTCGACGCATGACGTTCCAGGTCAAGCCCGAGAATCCGTGTTCCGCCTGCTCGCATCTCGCGTGCCGGCGCGCATTCGGCTAAGCTTGTGACATGCTCGACGCGACGCGACAAAGGCCGGGCGATCCGTGGCTCTCCGTCTGGACCGCGGAAATCTTGCGGGTTCTCGGGGGCCTGACCAACGTCCTGCAAGGAGGACGGCTCACGGAGCCGGTCGTGCATAAGTCGCGCCGCGAGCTCAAACGTTTGCGTTCGCTGCTGCGTCTTGCGCCCGCCTCGCTGGCCGAACTTGCCGATGACACGCGCGAGGTGACCGGCGAGCTCCGCCGACGCCTCGGTCACAGCCGCGATGCGACCGTGATGCTCAAGACCCTGCGCTCCTTCGCTGCGGAGCTCGGTGAGGCGGCGTTGCGCATCAACCCCGTCCTGTCCGCCCATCATCGTCAAGCCTCGGCGACGCTCGACCGGCGCTCGCGCCGCTGGGACCGCGACCGCATGGCGCGGTTCGGCGCCTTATGGCGAGCTTTCCCGATCCAGGGTGACGGGCGCGACCTGCGCAAGGGGGTGGTGAAGACCTATCGCCGCGCTCGTCGGCAAGCGATTGCGCTCGGTAAAGGGAGGGATGCGGCGCTCCATCCGTTGCGCAAGGCTTGCGTCGACCATCAGAACCATCTCGCCTTTTTTGCGCTCGGTGCAAAAAGCAAGATCGCCGCGCGCCATGCAAAGTTGAAGCACCTTCGCGACCAGCTCGGCCTTTGTCATGACCTCCAGGTGCTGCGCGACTTCGTGCGCACGCGCGCCGATGTCTCCGCGAGCGACCTCATTCACCTCGAAGAGGTTTTGATGCGGCACCACGGCCAATTGGTGCAAAGGTCCATGAAATCGGCGGCGATCTTGTTCGCGGGCAAACCGCGCCAGTTCGAGAAATGGTTCGCGCGTGAAGTCGGCAAAATGAACGTCGCCGACGCGATCGAATCCTGGAGCCCGCCCGATGTCCAGCCGCTCGAGATTCAAAAGCACACCAACTGAGCGGAAGCGTTCCTGAAATGAGCGAAGATCCCCTTCTTCCCTACACGCTTCGGCTCGCCGACACGGCGCTCATCAACGGGCACCGCCTCTCTGAATGGTGCGGGCACGCGCCGGTGCTCGAGGAAGAGCTCGCGCTCGCCAATCTCGCCCTCGACCTCATCGGGCAGGCACGCGCGCTCTATGCTTATGCGGCCGAGGTGGAAGGCAAGGGGCGGGACGAGGATGCGTTGGCTTACCTGCGCGACGTCGCCTCCTACCGCAACCTCTTGATGGTCGAGCGTCCGAATGGCGATTTCGGGCAGACCATCATGCGCCAATTTCTGCTCTCCGCCTTCATGCATCCTTTCTGGGAGGCGACCGCGAGCTCCCGCGATTCGACGCTTTCCGCCATCGCGGCAAAGGCGGTGAAGGAAGCCGCCTATCATTTGCGCCATTGCGGCGAATGGACGGTACGCCTTGGTGACGGCACGCAAGAAAGCCATCGAAGAATGGAGGAAGCGCTCGAAGAGGAATGGCCATATACGGGCGAGCTGTTCGAGACGGATGAGATCGAGTGCAATCTCGTCGCTGCGGGGGTCGCGGTCGACCCCGCAAGCCTGAAGGAAAGGTTCGACGCGACGGTGGACCGGGTCTTGACGGCGGCGACGCTCGCGCGACCCCGCGACGGCTGGATGCAGACAGGCGGTCGACAGGGTCGGCACTCCGAGCATCTCGGCCACGTGCTGGCCGAGCTCCAGTACTTGCAAAGAGCCTATCCGGGCGCGACATGGTAGGGGCAATGTCACACCGTAAGACCGATACCGTCGAGGATGACACGGCGCAGGACCCAAGGTCACGCGCGCTCCGCGAGCGCGCCCTTGCAGCGCTCGCCTGCGTCCACGATCCGGAGATCCCCGTCCTCACCATTGCCGATCTCGGCATCCTGCGCGACGTGCGGATCGAGGGCGAGAAAGTCGAGGCGGTGATCACGCCGACTTACTCCGGATGCCCGGCCATGAACATGATCGCGGTGGAAGCCGATCTGGCGCTCGAGAAGGCGGGCTTCACCGACCGCAAGATCACAACCGTCCTTTCTCCTGCCTGGACAACGGACTGGATGAGCGATGAGGGGCGCGCGAAATTGCTGAGCTACGGCATCGTGCCTCCCGCGCACTCCTCATCGCGCGCGAGCTTGTTCGGGAAAGAAGCTATGCTTTGTCCTCGTTGCGGCTCCCCGGAGGTCGAGCGGATTTCGGAATTCGGATCGACCGCCTGCAAAGCGTTGTGGCGCTGCAAGGCGTGTCGCGAGCCCTTCGACCATTTCAAATGCATTTGAACGCGACACCACGCGGGCTCATGCGCGAAGCCTCACCCAAGCACGCGGTCGCGCTTGCCGGATCGGACGCGACCTCGCCAGAGTTCGTGGCCGCCGACAGCCTTCGATGAGCACACCGCATTTTCACAGGCTCACGGTCGCCGATCTGCGTCGCGAGACGAAAGACGCGGTCTCGATCGCCTTCGCGGTGCCGCCCGAGCTTGCGCAGGCCTATGCCTTCGAGCCGGGGCAATACCTGACCTTGCGAGCGACGCTTGCGGGCGAGGAGGAGCGCCGCTCCTATTCCATCTGTTCGGGGCTCGACGATGGAGAGCTGCGGGTGGCAGTAAAAAAGGTCGATGGCGGCATCTTCTCGACCCATGTCAATTCGGCGGTCAGGCCGGGCGACAGCATCGAGGTGATGACGCCGATGGGCAGGTTCACCGTACCGCTCGAGCCGCGAGCCGCCCATGCCTATCTCGGCATTGCCTGCGGCTCAGGCATCACGCCGGTGATGTCGCACATCAAATCGATCCTCTCGCGCGAGAAGCAGAGCCGCTTCGTGCTCCTCTACGGAAACCGCTCATCGCGCGACATCATGTTCAAGGAGGCGCTCGAGGATCTCAAGGACAAGCACCTCGGCCGGCTTGCGGTGCATCACGTTCTGTCACGCGAGGCGCAAGACCTGCCGCTGCTCCATGGCCGCCTCGATGTGGAAAGGATCACGACATTGGTTCGGGCGAGCTTGCCCGAGACGAAGATCGACCATGCTTTTCTGTGCGGGCCGCAAGGCATGATGGAGGCGGCGCAAATCGCGCTCGCGGAATCGAGCGTGTCTGGCGAGCGAATTCATGTCGAGCTTTTCACGCCTGCCGCGCCGCCGCCAGCGGGGCGAAGGTCGCGGACCGGCACCTCGGCGAGCGAGGCGCTCGAGGCCATCGCCACGGCAACCGTGAGGCTCGACGGTGTCACGCATAGTTTTCCAGTTGCGGCCGATGAAGGGGTGATCGATGCGGGGTTGCGCGCCGGGCTCGAGCTTCCCTTCTCCTGCAAGGGCGGCATGTGCTGCACCTGCCGCGCCAAGCTCGTCTCGGGCACAGTCAAGATGATGCGCAACTACTCGCTTGAAACCTGGGAGATGGAGAAAGGCTATGTGCTTGCCTGCCAATCGCGCCCGACTTCCGCGGCGGTGAGCCTTGATTTCGACGAGGCTTGACGCGTGGCTCCCGATGGCCTCCCGGAAAAGACGCGCCGCCGCTCGCCTCTCGATGTGCGCTGCCTTCGCGACTATGCTGAGCCGAACCTGAGCGACCACCAAGGGAATTGAGCCGCATGAGCATCCGCGCCAATGTGATCGAAGCGATCGGCAACACGCCGCTCATCAAGCTGAATCGCGCCTCCGAGATGACCGGCTGCACGATCCTCGGCAAAGCCGAGTTCATGAATCCGGGTCAATCCGTGAAGGATCGGGCCGCTCTTTTCATCATCAAGGACGCGATGGCACGCGGGACTCTGAAACGGGGCGGGGTTGTGGTCGAAGGCACGGCGGGAAACACCGGCATCGGCCTCGCGCTTGTCGGCAATGCGCTCGGGCTTCGCTCGGTCATTGTGATTCCTGAGACGCAATCTCAGGAAAAGAAAGACATGCTGCGTCTGGCAGGCGCCGAGCTCATCGAGGTCCCAGCGGTCGGCTACGCCAACCCGAACAATTACGTGAAGGTGTCCGGCCGTGTCGCCGAGAAGCTCAACAAGAGCGAGCCGAATGGGGCCCTCTGGGCGAATCAGTTCGACAATGTCGCAAACCGCCAGGCGCATATCGAGACCACGGGTCCGGAGATCTGGGAGCAGACGGGCGGCAAGGTGGACGGCTTCGTCTGCGCCATCGGCACCGGCGGAACGTTGGGGGGCGTGGCTATCGCGCTGAAGGAACGCAACCCCGATATCGCCATCGGCCTCGCCGACCCGATGGGAGCAGCGCTCTACAGCTATTACACGACGGGTGAGCTCAAGGCTTCGGGCTCCTCGATCACCGAAGGCATCGGGCAAGTCCGCATCACCAAGAATATCGAGGAGCTGAAGGTCGATGCCGCCTTTCAGATTCCTGACGAGGAGGCGGTGCGCATCGTCTTCGATCTCCTCGAGCATGAAGGCCTGTGTCTCGGTGGGGCGTCGGGCATCAACGTCGCGGGCGCCATTCGCCTCGCCAAGGAGCTCGGCCCCAACCACACGATCGTGACGGTGCTCACGGATTACGGCAACCGCTACCAGTCGAAGCTGTTCAACCCGGACTTCCTGCGAAGCAAGGGCTTGCCGACCCCCGCTTGGCTCGAGCGCAAGGGCACCGTGAAGGCCGATCTCGTGTGATTAGACCATGTTGGGTCCGGCCTCATGACCGTCCCCAGGCTAGGTGTTTAGTCCGGGGATCAATCCGGTCACCGACGCCTTCATTGACTATCGCTAACGTAGCAAGGCATGGATGGCCGC
>JAFAQA010000458.1 GCA_019246665.1 Hyphomicrobiales bacterium | reverse complement strand
CACCACAGAGGAGGCGCCTTACATCCTCCTCTGTCAGCGCAATTACCAGTTCGCAATGCGCGACAACGTCAAGGGCTACGTCTACAACCCAATGCTGTTGCAGATCTGGAACTTCGATTCCATGTCGAAGCAATAGGCCTTCTCCCTCGCCGCGGCGAGAGCCGCGGCGGGAAAGCGTCACCTTGCGCGGGATCCGAATAGTCGATGCAGTAGATGTCATTCGCGAACGTCATTCGACGGCGGCTCATTCTTCTGGTTTTTGTGGTCTTCGGCGTCAGCCTCGTGACCTTCGCGATGTCGCACATGATCCCGGGCGACCCGGCCCGAATGATGGCGGGCGAGCGCGCCACGAACGAGATGGTCGCTCATATCCGCCAGCTGCTCGGCCTCGATAGATCCTTGCCGCTGCAATACATCGGCTACGTGCGCGATCTGCTGCACGGCAATTTTGGAATTTCCATCCGTACCCAGCGACCTGTGCTGAACGATCTTTTGCTGTTCTTTCCAGCGACGATCGAGCTCGCGATCGCAGCTCTCCTTTTCGCGATCCTTCTTGGGATTCCACTCGGCATCGTCTCGGCGATCGCCAAGGATCGGGCGATCGACCAGGTAACGCGCACTATTTCCGTCACCGGAATTTCGACACCGGCCTTTTGGCTCGGCCTCCTCCTCATCTACTTGTTCTACGGTCGGTTGGGAATTTTCCCGGGCTCAGGTCGCATCGATGGTGCGCCGCCGCTCCGGATAACCGGCCTCTACACACTCGATGCGCTTGTGACCGGCGATTGGCCCGCGCTCCGGAGCGCGCTCTCGCACCTCGTCCTGCCAGCGCTGACGCTGGGCTTCGTCCATCTCGGGATCGTGACGCGCCAGGTTCGCTCCGCGATGCTCGAGGTTCTGCAGGAGGACTACGTGCGTACCGCCAAGGCAGGCGGCCTCTCGCGCCCGCGGATTATCCTCGATCATGCGCTGCGCAATGCGCTCATCCCCTCGGTCACGATGATAGGCCTGGCATTCGGCGATCTTCTCTACGGCGCCGTGCTGACCGAGACGGTTTTTGCCTGGCCGGGCATGGGCAATTATGTCGTTCAGTCGATCAGCGCGCTCGACTTCCCGGCAATCATGGGGTTCACGGTCATGGCATCCACGGCCTACGTCCTCGTCAACCTGATGGTTGATCTCACCTACATGTTCCTTGATCCGCAGATTCGAGGCGTCGGCTGATGACGGCGATCGATAAGAGCCCACTTGCCGCGTCGCAAGTCGATCTTGTCGGGATCTCCGAAGCTCGCGCGGGCGCCATCGACTGGCGCTATGTCTGGTATCAACTTCGCCAAAGCCCGCTGGCGCTCCTCGGCCTCGCCATCATCGCGATCGTCCTCGTCGTCATGGCCGGCGCCCCGTTGATCGCACCTTACGACCCGAACCGGCTCGACCTCTTGCATCGACTGGCGCCACCGAGCCTCGAGCATTGGTTCGGCACTGACGAGGTCGGGCGCGACCTCCTCTCGCGCGTCCTCTACGGCGCGCGCGTCTCGGTGACGGTCGGCTTCGCCGTGGTGGGCATCTCGATGGGGGTCGGCACGCTCGTCGGCGCGTTCTCGGGCCTCGCAGGCGGACGGACGGACACGGTCATCATGCGCATCATGGACGTGCTCTTGTCGTTTCCGTCCTTCGTCATGGCGATTGCGCTCGCCGCCGCCCTCGGGCCGGACCTCATCAATGCGATGCTGGCGATCGCCATTGTTCGAATACCGTTCTATGTGCGTCTCACTCGCGGACAAGCGTTGTCGCTGCGCGAGCGTCCTTATGTGAAGGCGGCGGTCACCTTCGGTGCGCGGCCGCTTACGATCGTGCGGCTTCACATCATCCCGAATGCTCTCGCGCCGATCATCGTGCAAAGCACGCTGGATATCGGCAGCGCCATCCTCACGGCCTCCGCCTTGAGCTTCATAGGCCTGGGGGCGCAGCAGCCGACCGCCGAGTGGGGCGCCATGGTGAGCAATGGCCGCGACTTCCTGCTCGATCAGTGGTGGTATCCTACATTTCCGGGCTTTGCGATTCTCGTCACGGCGGTCGGGTTCAATCTCTTTGGCGACGGCCTGCGTGATATTTTCGACCCGAGGCTGCGCGGCAAATGACCGCCGACCTTGCTCGCAACGTCGTCGAGATTGACGGGCTGACGCTCGACTTTCCCACATATCGTGGCCGCGTCCATGCATTGAGCGACGTGACGCTAGCCGTTCGCGAGGGCGAGATCGTCGGGCTTGTCGGAGAATCAGGCTGCGGCAAATCGGTTACCTCCATGTCGATCATCCGCCTGCTCCCGCCCGGCAGCACGGACGTGACGTCGGGAACGATCCAGCTCCTCGGCCGCGATGTGCTCGGCGCCGACGAACGCGAGATGGAAGGGGTCCGGGGCAAGCTCGTCTCGATGGTGTTCCAGGAGCCGATGAACGCTCTAAATCCCACCATCCGCATCGGTCGCCAGATCACGCAGGTCATTCATCGCCACGAAAGAGTAAGCGCCGTCGAGGCCGAAGAACGCGCCGAGGCGCTGCTGACCGAAATGCAGGTCCCGGACGCACAGAGAATTATGCGCAGCTACCCGTTCGAGCTGAGCGGCGGCATGCGTCAGCGCGTGCTGCTCGCGATGGCGTTCTCGTGCAATCCTGCAGTGCTCATCGCCGATGAGCCGACAACGGCGCTCGACGTCACTGTGCAAGCGCAAGTCCTCATGCTGTTGAAGGAGCGTGCCAAGCAACGCGGCACCTCCGTCCTGTTCATCACCCATGATCTGGCTGTCGTCGCCCAACTCTGCGACAGCGTCTATGTCATGTACGCCGGGCACATCGTCGAAGAGGGGCCGACGCGTGACGTATTGCGCCGGCCCGCTCACCCTTATACGCGAGCGCTGTTGCGCTCGCTGCCCGATCTCGGGAGCCCGCGCGAACCGCTTGCCGCCATCGCCGGAACCGTCCCGGACCTGGCAAATCTGCCGACAGGGTGCGCGTTTCGCCCGCGCTGCCCCGCGGCGCACGACGCGTGCCAGAGGGTGCCGAGGCTCTTTGCCGCGCCGGGCGATGCGCGGCACCGCGCCGCGTGCTGGCTGCTTTACGAAAAGGCCGGTTCGCTCGAGAGCGTACCTCGAGTCAGCGCGGACGATGCGCCGGCGGTGGGCACGCCGACTGGCGCGCCCCTCCTCGCGCTCGACGATATCGCTGTGCGCTTTCCGGTCGGCTTCGATTGGCGCGGGCGCGCGCGCGGTCACGTCCATGCGCTCAACGGCATCGACCTGGCCTTGCGGAGCGGCGAGACGCTCGGCGTCGTTGGCGAGTCGGGCTGCGGCAAGACCACGCTGGCGCAGGTGGTGATGCGGCTTCTGACGCCCTCGCGCGGGCGGATCGTCTTCGATGGCATCGATCTCGCCGAGCTGGAGCCGAGCCGGTTGCGCGAGATACGGCGACGGTTCCAGATCGTGTTTCAGGATCCGCAATCCTCGCTCGATCCACGCATGAGAGTGTGGCGAGCGATCGTTGAGCCGCTCGCCATCCTCGGCAAGCACTCGACGTCGTGGCTCAGGGAAAAGGCGCGCGCGCTTGCCGAGGAAGTCGGATTGCGCTCGGGTCAGCTCGATCGTTACCCGCACGAGTTCTCCGGCGGACAACGCCAACGCATCGCAATCGCGCGGGCGCTCGCCTCCGGTCCCGATCTCCTGGTCCTGGACGAGCCGACATCGGCGCTCGATGTCTCGGTGCAGGCGCAGATCCTCAATCTTTTTCTTGCGCTCCAGAAGAGGCTGGGGCTCGCCTATCTCTTTATCTCTCACAACGTCGCCGTCGTGCGGCATATCGCCGACCGCGTTGCCGTCATGTATCTCGGACAGATCGTCGAGCTTGGCACGTCAGCGCAGGTGCTGGACCAGCCCGGCCACCCTTATACGCGTGCGCTCCTCGCCTCGGTCCCGAAGATCGGCAGCAACGAGACGCTGGAGCTGCCCGTTCGCTCGATGGAGCTCCCGAGCAATTTCCACTTGCCGATCGGCTGTTTCTTTCGTGACCGTTGCCCCTTTGCCGGCCCCGGCTGCGAGAAACCACAGCACCTCCTGAAAACCGAGCGCACTGCGGACGAACCGCGCATGGTGAGATGCCATCGCGTGCGCGCCCTTCCACCATGGCTGCGAGAGGATCCTGAGAGATGAAGCTCTTCATCGCCGGTCTCGATACGGAGACGAATACCTTCGCTCCGATACCGACCGGGCGGCGGGCCTTCGCCGAAGGCTTCATCGCCAACGGCGACGCGACGCGCCAGCCTGAAAATTACTGCTCGGCGCAACTCATCGTCTGGCGGCGTCGCGCCGAGGAGCGCGGGTGGTCGGTCGCCGAGAGCCTCTGCGCCTTCGCCGAGCCGGGCGGCATCACGGTGCGCGGCGTATACGAATCTTTTCGCGAGCAGATCCTGACGGATCTTCGTCGCGCGCTGCCCGTCGACATGGTGCTCCTGGCGCTACATGGCGCGATGGTGGCAGAAGGGTACGACGATTGCGAGGGCGACATTCTCGAACGGATTCGCGGCATCGTCGGCGAGCGCGCCTCGATAGGAGCGGAGCTCGACCTGCATTGCCACGTCACCGACGCGATGGTGCGCAATGCCACGGCGCTGGTCGCCTACAAGGAATATCCGCACATCGATATCCCGGCACGGGCCGAAGACCTTTTCCGTATCATCGCCGCCGCCGCGGAGGGCAGGACCCGCCCGGTGATGGCAGCCTTCAACTGCCGCATGATCAGCACCTACCGCACGACCGAGCAGCCGCTGCGCGGGTTTGTCGATCGCATGCTCGAACTCGAGGGCCGGGACGGCATTATCTCGGTCTCGCTCGGGCACGGTTTCCCCTGGGGCGACGTCGCCGACGTCGGCGCCAAGGTACTGGTGGTCACCGATGGCGACCGGGGCAAGGCCGAGCGCCTGTCCCGCACCCTGGGCCAGGAATTCTTCGCCATGCGCGACGCGGTCGGGTCACGGTTTATCACGATGGACGAGGCCATCGACCAAGCCCTCGCGATAGAAGGCGGTCCCGTCGTAATCGCCGATGTCTCCGATAATGCTGGCGGCGGCGCACCGGGCGATGCGACGTTCTTCCTGCGACGCCTTATCGATCGCGGAATCGGCAACGCCGCGAGCGGCTACTACTGGGATCCGATGGCGGTACGCGCCTGCATGGAAGCGGGAAGAGGCGCGAGGTTCGCTCTCAGGATCGGCGGCAAGTCTGGCGTCGCATCCGGCGATCCCGTCGATCTCACGGTCACAGTGATGGGATTGGCCGACAGCGTGACCCAGCGCTTCGGCGAGGCACCGGCCAACATGGGCCCGACGGCGTGGGTCGCAGCCGAGGGCATCGACCTCATCCTCACCAGCCAGCGCACTCAGGTCTTTCATCCCGAGGGGATGACCAAGCTCGGGCTCGATGTCGGGTCTCGCAAGCTAGTGATCGTCAAGTCGACCCAGCATTTCCATGCGGCCTTCGCGCCAATTGCCAAGGCCATTCTATACGCCGCTCCGCCCGGCGCCCTGCGCCCCGATTTCGAGGCGATCCCTTATACCAAGCTGATCGAGCCGTACTGGCCAAAAACCGCGAACCCATTCGAGGATCGGTTTGTTGCGGAATCGGGTTGAGCGGCTCGCCGTTTGGAGGTTCGCCAATGGGGACGACTACATCGCAATTAATCGGCATGAGTGTTTCTTGCGAAAGTATTTCGTCCAGGTTGCCGAGTCGGCGCTCCAGCTGGCCAGAGCTTGCGCGGGTCATCGGGTCAAGGGGCGCAGCTTTCCCTTGCCCCACGCAGCATTTCGGATTCGATCAGCGCCTCTAAAGACGACCGAACGCCGCAGAGAGGCTGCTCGGTAACGAGGGTCGCATGACCGGGAAGATCAACAAGTCGGCCCCGGGTTGCCAACACCAACGCACCATTCAACGGCCATCACACGTGAATGTCATGCGCCGAAGCTCGCGGCCGCGACGATGCTGCAACGGATCCGGCAAGTTTTGTCTCGATGGGGCGATCCCATAGCTAAGGGGCAACGCGCCATCAATGAGGTGCCATTGTTGCATCGTCAGATTTCACATAATATCGCAGACTGCTAAGCGCAAAACAAAGGGAGGGGTATTATGATT
>JAFAQA010000324.1 GCA_019246665.1 Hyphomicrobiales bacterium | reverse complement strand
CTATCAACGCGACAATGAAGCGACCCGCGAATTCGTCAGGGAACTCGCAAAACAGCAGCTTCTCGTGCCAAACCAGGCACAAATCACACTTCCCGGCGGCGAGTCGCTCGCACTCGCCGGTTTTGAGCTCATCGATCGTGCGAAGTTCGATGCGCTTCCCAGCTTTGTCCTGACGGATTGGCGCAAGCGGGGATGGCTCGGCCTCGCCTATGCTCACTTCATCTCGCTCGGCAGCTTCGCCGATCTTATCGAGCGCGCCGGCAAGAAGCAGGTGCTGATGTAGGCGGCGGCAACGGGGCTATAGCTCGAAACCAAGCTCTGTTGCCCACCGCACACCTGAGCCGGTACGGCTCGTGGCTTGTACTTGCAGCCGCCCCAGCCTCGATAAGGAGCGCATCGACGGTTCGCATCAGCCTGTCATAAGCGATCTCGCCCTCATCGGGTTCGGCGCGTGAGGGCTCGGCGGCAATCTGCACATGCCCAATCACTGGCAAGAAGCGCTCGAATTTCTTGAGGACGTCGCCCTCGGAGACCCCCACATGGTGGATGTCGAAGTGCGCCAGAGACTTCAAGCCCGGCGCGCGCCACGAACAGGCTGCGGCAACCAAATCCCATGGGACCCAAGCACGCGCGATTGACGAAACCGAGTCCTCAAAGCGCAAAGCATTTTGGCTCCGCCATTGGGGAGGGTGTGTCCGTTCGTGTCGGTAAGTGAGCGCTCGCCTTCCGCACCCCCGAGGATTGAGGCAGCGCATCCGGTGCGCCTGGCTAGTCGAGAGCTCTCTCGGCGGGAGGGGCGATCCTGTCACCGTGCCCCTACTGCGCGAGCGGTTGCGGCGATGGAGCTTTTGTGACGTGCCCCGAGACGAAGTCGGCGCAGCGGCTGCCTATCATCATGGCCGGCGCATTGGTATTGCCGGCGTTAATGTTCGGCATGGCCGAGAGGTCGCAGACGCGCAACGCTTCGATCCCGCGCACGCGCAAGCGTGCATCAAGTACCGCCATCGGGTCACGGCTCGAGCCCATGCGGCATGTTCCGCTCGGGTGATAGTTGGTCTTCACGAAGCGCTTGCAGTGCTTGATGATGGCCTCGTCACTGAGGTCCGCGGGATCGGGGATGCGGATCTCCCGGATTCGCTCTTTCAGCGGACTGGTCTGGAACGCCCGAAGGAAGAAGCGCTGACTTTCGATCATCATGCGGGCGTCCGCGGGATCGGATAGCAGGTTGGGCGAGACCAGGGGCATGTCGGCGGGGTTCGCCGAGGCAATCCGCACAAACCCGCGCGACTTCGGCTTGACGACCACCGTAGTGACCGTCAGGCCATAGGTGTTCGGGAGCAGATCGAGCGTGTCGCGATCGAGGTAAACGATGGGCACGCAGAACGCCTGGATGGTCGGCTCGGCGGTTCGGTCCATCGGATTGACAAAGGCGCCGGCCTCTACGCCCGCCGACAGAATGGGGCCCGTGCCGAACAGCTTGAACTGCAGGCCGTTGCGCAGCATGCGCCAGCCATCACCCTGCTTGTAGTAGCCGTAGCGCCCGTTCGCAATCGACACAATCGGCACTTCAGGATGGTCGATCAGGTTTTCGCCCACGCCGGGCAGGTCGACAAGGCACTGGATTCCGTGCCGACGAACTTGGGCGGCCGGGCCAATGCCGGAGAGCATCAGTAGCTGCGGTGTGACGAGCGAACCGGCGGCGAGGATGACCTCGCCGTCGGCAAAGACCGTGCGCTCCTGGTTCTTTTCGTCGCGGTAGGTGACGCCGACCGCCCGCGCGTTCTCAATGTTGATGCGCTGCACCCGCGCGTGAAGCCGTACCTCGAGGCGCGGATCCTTCTGCAGCGGTGCGATAAATGCGTGGGCGGCGCTGCTGCGCTTCCCGCTCCTGTTCATGAACTGGTAGAAGCCGACGCCGCGCTGGCTCGGCCCGTTGAAGTCGCTGTTGTAGGGCTCGCCCATGGCCTGCACCGCCTGCACGAACCAGCGCGACAGATCGTCGATGTGACCGGGATCTGAGACCAGCAGCGGACCTTCCGAATTGTGGAGATCGTTGAGCAGCCGGTTGTTGCCTTCCATGCTCCGGAAGTGCGGCAGAACGTTCTTCCAGCTCCACCCCGGGTCGTCGTTCTCGCCGCGTAGCATCACGTCCCACTCGTCATAATCCGCGGGCCGGCCGCGCATGTAGACCTGTGCATTGACGGAGGAACCCCCGCCGAGCACGTTGGCCTGCGGAATGTCGTGCTGGCGCCCGTCGAGGTGCGGCTGGGGTAGCGTCTTGTGGTACCTCATGAACTTGCTGCCGTTGATCATCTTGAAGATGCCCGGCGGCATGTCGAGTAGCGGATGGCGGTGCGAGTAACCGGCTTCCAGCAACAGCACCCTTGCGCCGGCGCTGACGAGGCGCGCGGCGGCGACGCAACCGGAAGAGCCGCCTCCCACTACGATATGGTCGAATCGCTCTTTCACGCTGGCCTTTCCCTTGGCCTCAAGCTCGCGCCTGAATCTGCTCGAGACCCTTCCAGTCGAATTCGATGCCGTGGCCGGGACGGTCGGGCGCAATAGCGAAACCTTCCTTGATGTGCAGCGGTTCGGCGATGTAGCGGTCGAGCCCGAACCCGTGTGCCTCGAGGAAGCTGCGGTTTGGGCAGGCGCCCAGGAGGTGAACCGTCACATCATGCGCGCCATGGCTGGTGACCGGAAGATTGAAGGCTTCGGCGAGGTGGGCGATTTTCATAAACTGCGTAACGCCGCCGCAATTCGTCACGTCCGGTTCGGGATAGGTGAGGGCGCCCGTCGCGATGTATTGCTTAAACTCCCACAGACTGCGCAGGTTCTCGCCGGCGGCGACCGGAAGACCACCCTCGCGGACGATCCGAGCGTGACCGGCCGTGTCGTCCGGAATGGTCGGCTCCTCGAGCCATGTGAGATCGTAAGGCTGGAACGCGCGCGCGGCCCGGATTGCTTCGTCTACGGTCCACTTCATGTTGGCGTCGACCATCAGCGGGAAACCGTCGCCCAGGTATTCGCGCATCGCGCGCACCTTTTCGACGTCCTCGGAAAGGCGCGCTCGTCCGACCTTCATCTTGATGGCGCGAAAACCCTTGGCGAGATGGCCTTCTGTTTGCCGCAGCAACTGGTCGGGTGTGAGTTCAAGATCGATGCCGCCGGCATAGCACGGCACTTTAGGGTCGAAGCCGCCGAGGTAATTCCACAGCGGGCGCCCCGCCCGCCTTGCCTTGAGATCCCAGAGCGCCATGTCGAGCGCCGACATGGCAAGCACGGTCGGGCCGCCCCTGCCGCCATAGTGGAGCGCCCACCAGGCCTTTTTCCAGAGCCGCTCGACATGATCGGCCTCTTCGGCAAGGAAAATCTCGGCGAGTTCGCGACTTAGGATCGCATCGATGGCGGAGCCATTGCGCCCAACCGTATAAGTGTATCCAACACCCTCCGCCCCGTCGGCATCACGCACGCGTATGGTGTTGAGCTCGAAGGCCCGCATTTCTCCGTGCGTGCTGTCGGTGAGCACTTCGGGCAGGGGAATGCGATAGAACCCGGGCTCTAGGGAGCTGAGCTTTGGCATTCGCTTGGTCCTTCACCTGGTCTGCACGGGGCAGCCGACAAGACGCGCGTTGATGACCACCACAGTGACGAGGAAGAGGCCGCGAACGACCGATTCCCAGCAGGCGGAGAGGCTGATCCAGCCGCCGCCCGTGAGAACCGTCCGACCCACCATCGTCGTCACGGTCGCATGGACTTCTTCGGGCTCGACGTCCAGCGAGCTCGACTGTAACCCAGGCGAGGGGATGGTGCTCGTGGATCTTCACCGCGGGTGCCTTGGGGCATGGGAAAACTCAAGGGGAATGGGCCGAAGCAATCAACGAAGCGCTCGGAGGCGTGGTTCCCAGGCCGGCCCGTCTCCTGCAAGTCACACTATCACGGCAAAACGGCCCGACTCCTCGGGCGAAGCTGTACGGAAGCTCGAAACCAAGAACGAAGCTGTAAAAACTTGTAGATTGGACACATGTCGCTCAAACGGATGGACAACGTAGGAATCGTCGTCGAGGACCTCGGAGGGACGATTGATTTCTTTCGCGAGCTCGGCCTAGAGCTCGAAGGGCGGGCCACGATCGAAGGAGAATGGGCCGGACGTGTCACTGGACTGGGCGATCAGCACGTCGAGATCGCCATGATGCGCACGCCGGACGGCCACGGCCGGCTCGAGCTATCCCGCTTTCTCAAACCGCCTGCCGTCGCGGATCACCGCAAGGCCCCGGTTAACGCTCTTGGTTACCTGCGCGTCATGTTCGCCGTGGACGACATCGACGAGACGCTTGAAAGGCTCCGCAACCGCGGCGCGCAGCTCGTAGGCGAAGTCGTCCAGTACAAAGACGCGTATCGGCTCTGCTACATCCGCGGGCCTGAAGGGCTTCTCATCGGACTCGCCCAAGAACTCAGCTGAGCGCAAATACGACGACAATGACGAAGGGCGACAATCAGCGAGTGCGTCGCACGTACAAAAATAACGTGTATCTCATCTTAATGTTGGCTGGGGGACCTGGATTCGAACCAAGACTAACGGAGTCAGAGTCCGCTGTTCTACCGTTAAACTATCCCCCAGGAATCTGGGCTTTGATGTCATAGACTTAGCCATTTTGGTTTTCAATCCCCGCCCTCAACGTTTACAATTCTGTTCCCGCCGAGTTCCTGTTTTGCCAGTCCGCGCACGGCGACCGCGGCCTTATCGACGTGCTGCGAGTATCGCATCACCATTTGCAGAGACATCCCGAGTTGGGCCGCAATCGTTTGGTGCGGGAGGCCATCGGCACGGCGATCGCAAACCGCCATCGCTCGCAGGTCATGAATGCTGATATCGAGCTTGCGGAGTGGCGCCGCATCAGGGCTGGATCGCCAGCGGTTCCACCTACTGTTCAGGTGGTCCGGGCTGTATCGCTGTCCCGCATTCGACAGGAGATAGGGGAGCAGCGGCTCGACGCCCCATCCGTCGATCTCGGAGATTACCTCCTGAGTAAGCGGCACCCAGTGAGGCTTCCCGCG
>JAFAQA010000158.1 GCA_019246665.1 Hyphomicrobiales bacterium | reverse complement strand
CCGCAAGTGTGGAAAGCAGCCCGTCCTTGTCAGCATAGCAGCCCTGAAGCCAGCGCCGGCCGGAGCCGGAGAATTGACTTCGAGCGTGCATGACACGGGTGTTGTCCACAATGAACAGCGATCCGGGCGTGAGCTTGAATCTCACTTGCATGCGCGGATCCTCCAGAATTTCGCTGAACTGACGATAGGCGGCGTAGAACTCCGGCATCTCCTCGTAAGGCACATCGACAAAAGGCGCCGCCGAACGATTGTTGAAACGGATGGCGATCATCTCGCCATCCGGACCGAGCTCGATGAAGGGCCGCTTGGCGCGCAGGCGCACCTGCGATGAGCCAGCATATTCGAAGCGCGCCGGGTAGCGGCTGAGAAGATCGAAGCCCTTGGCGTTTTCCCGACGTAGCCGCGTGGCCGCCAAGAAGCCATCGACAACGATGGAATCCCCTCCCTCGACCGTGTTCTCCAGACAAGACAGAAGCTGCAGCGTTGGCACCGGATCGCGATACGGGTTGTCCGTGTGAGCCTGGAGCCCGAGATTGGTGTAAGCGAGATTGGTAGGATTCACCTCCGCCCGTACTTCAAACCAGCGCCCGTAGTTCGTCTCCCGCACATAGCCGAACAGATCGGTGACCTCACAGAGACTCCCTGATTTGCGCGGCACTTCGGTCAGCATGGCGAAGCCGTAGCGGCGCACCGTCGCGAGCCATTCCCCGAGAGCACGCCGATCCGTCCGAAGCTGTGCATAGGAGCCGGTCGGCACCTGTTTTTGCAAAGTTCGGTCCCAAAGCTCGACCTCGGAGGGTACCCAGCCGCGACCCTTTGCTGCGGCCTTGTCATATATTCGCTCGCGCAGCCATCGTGCCGCGAAAACGGTCTCGTGACCCTCCGGCCCAAAGGTGATGGACAGATCGCCGTTCGGGGAAACCGCGAGCGACGCGATCGTGGTGAAGGGCGATATATCAAGCACGCTGATCAGGCGCTGGCCATTGCCGGGGCTGCGTGTCGTGGGATCTAGCGCGTTGTCGCGGAGCCAAAGAGCGTGAAAACGAGCGGTGTGCCCGTCGTTCCAAGTGACGCGCGTCGCGCGCCCTTCATCAAGGATTTCGACCGCGGTAATCTTCACGAGACGCTTGCCTTTCAATAAGATCGATTGCACTTGCCAAAATCCATCGCCGCGAAGTCGCCGTTCACCTCTTCATATCCTCGATACATTTCTGAATGCTCGCCTGATCGGCCCCCTGCTCCAGTCCTCTGCAGACAGCAGCGATTTTATCGTCGGACTGGTCAGCTGGCCTGCGAGCGAACATGAGCACCGTAAGCATCGCCAGGACAACAATACCAAGGTTCCAGAGCCAGCCGGCTGCGCTGCGAATGTTCGAGCCGTTGAATTTCATCCTGCCTCCTCGGTCAAGCTCCTAATTGAGCGCAGGCATCCGAGGCCTGCCGACCTTAGACGGTCACGGAGCTAGCTATCACCTGGCGCGACGAACGTATCGATCCGCGCTTCTGCTTCAGCGCTTTCATGCCGGCACCGCGCATGTCGTTGAGGCCATTCGACCCAGCTGAACACACCGCTTCGCTACCTTGCCTCCGTGAAGAACGGTGGAAGCCAGTGACCCTGCACCCAATTCTCGAGCAACCAGTCACGCCATGATCCTCAACAGGTTCCCGACCTCGCGCAACGTGACGAGATCGGTCTGTTTGGTTTTCCTTCAAACTGGCGACGTGCTTACCATCGACCGCCTGACGCCGACATGCGACCACCATGCCTCCAAGTTCCCATACTCTTGAATCATTTCCCCACCTTCCGGTACCATCAAGAAGTAGTCGAGCATGGGAGCAACATAGAGGTCAGCTAGCGACAATTGCTTTCCGGCAAGCCACGGGTTTACGCCCATCAAGTCCGAAATGGCCTTCAGGCACGTTCTCGCCTTTGGGATGGCGGCCGCGACCTTTGCTTCATCAGTGATATCACCCCGCCTGGGCTTGGATACCCGCTCAACGTAAATGCCCCAAACGAGGTGAGGATAGACATAGTTGTCGGCGATGCTCATCAACTGATTGCAACGAGCTCGTTCCCTGATGTTGCTTGATTGCAGCTTTGGCCCTTCAAATGCTTCATCGACGAAGCGCGTTACTGCGCTCGTCTCGTAAAGGCTGAAGCCTTTGTGTTCAAACGCGGGAATGCGGCCGAAGGGGTGTCGGTCCAGATAGTCGAACGGCGGGCCTCCTTTGGCGAAAACGTCAACCGGCAACAATTCATAGTCGACGCCTTTTTCAGCGAGCACGAGCCGAACAATTCTGACATACACGCTGTATTTCGCGCCGAAGATACGCGGCTTTTCCGTCATTACATTTTCCGACGTACTATCCCAGTATTTCGGACCTCTTCCTGCGGGTCTTCCAGCATTGTCTTGAGTCGTTCTCAGCACGCGCCAAACTTGCAGCATGCTTATTTGCTTTGCCGATCGGCAAACCTCCACTAAGCTTTTTCGCGGCCGTGCGATACCTTGTTTCCCAAGGTCAGGTGCTTGGGTCGCGCTAGCGGAAGTCCGTTGTGGCGGGCGACACCGCGCGACCCCACGGGCCCGGTCAGGTGTGCAACAGAGGAGGGATGGCGCGGGCAGGATGAGGCAAACCACATTGTATCCGGCGTTTGTGGGCCTGACCGAGAGTACGCAGTACCCCGACAAAGCGGGAAAGCACGCTTTCCGACGGTCGACCCCGGTGGCTATGCCTATGGCTGCGATGAGCTGGCGATGCGCGCATCGATCCTTCCTGGTCGCTCTTTGCTTCCTCGCCGCCGCTGGGCGCGAACCCGCTGCCGCCTTTGATTTCTTCGGATTGTTTGGCTCCGAGGAAGCTCCGCCGGCGGTCTCGCGGGACAGCCTGCCCTACACGATCGATTTTAAGACGCCCGAAGCGGACAAAGCGCTGACGAACAGCCTTAAGAACGCATCCGGCCTTTACCGCCTGCGTCAGGATGCTCCTCCCGATGGAGACTCTCTGGCACGCCGAGCCCAGAGCGACTTTGCCCCCCTCGTCGATACGCTCTGGGGCTCTGGATTTTATAACGCGAGCATCGAGATCGGCATCGGCTCCACGAAACTGAGACTCGGCGAGGAAAGCACGACTGCCTTTGCACGCGCGGCCGAGGCCTATCGCAACCGCGCCCCTGCGCCGATCGAGGTGGAGATCGAGCCGGGCCCGCTCTTTACCTTGAGGACCGTCGCAGTGCGGGATGCGCGCGGTGGAGCGCCCTTCGATCCTCAGGAGCTGCCGGAGCGCATTGTTGGCCTGTCGGGCGGTGATCCAGCCAGCTCCAGCGACATCACGGCCGCACAGGCGCGCATGATCGACTATTTCAGAAGCCGGTCGCATCCCCTCGCCAAAGTCGCTGCGTTGCGTCCCATTGTCGACCATGCGGCCCACGTGATGGACCTCACCATCATCATCGACCCTGGCCCGCGCACAAGCTTCGGCGAGGTGACGATCACCGGACCACAGGGGTTCCCGTCGAGCGTTGTGCGCTCCTTCATCTATATTGAGCCGGGCGACCCCTATTCTCCCAAAGTCCTCGCTGACACGCGTGAATCTCTGCGCCAGGTTCAGGCGCTCGGCGCGGTGCGCATCCGGGAAGGCACCGCTCTCGACGACAATGGCAACCTGCCGATCTTCGTCGAGGCCGACGACCGGCTACCCTACGTAGTAGGCTTTGCCGCCAAATATTCGACTATCGACGGGCCGGTCGGGCAAGCCTATTGGGAGGACCGCAATGTGTTCGGCGGCGCCGAGTGGCTGCGCCTTGAAGCCGACGCCTTCATCAATCAGCCTATCAACGGCACGCGAATCGCAAGCTTCCGAGATTTGAAACTACGCAATCTTGGTGGGCGCTTCAAAGCGAGTTTCATCAAGCCGGCGCTCGAGGGCACTCGCAATGACCTTCTGGTCGACGGCATCGTCGAAAATGCCAGCACCGGCGGAGATCGCTTCGGCGGCTACAAGAGCAAGCTTGTCGACTTTGACGCTGCCATTCGCCATCGCTTCGACGAAAGCTTCTCGATGCAGATTGGCGCCGAGGCAATCATCGGCCAAGCGACCGACAGCCTCGGAAAGATCGACTATAGGCTCATCGGAATCCCGATCGGCCTCATTTACGACACGACCGATAGCAAGCTCGATCCGACGCGAGGCTGGCGCATCAATGCGACCTTCGCACCCTATCCGCAATTCCTCGGCTCAACTCTCGACCTGGTGCGGGTGAAGGCGCAAGCATCCACTTACTATGCCATCGACGAGGAAGCTCGCTACATATTGGCGGGCCGGGTCGCCCTCGGTTCACTCACCGGCTCATCGCTGCCGGACATCCCCGCGAATGAGCGTTTCTATGCTGGCGGCGGCGGCTCGGTGCGTGGCTACCGCTATCTGAGCCTTGGGCCACTTGGCCCGACTGGCCTCGTCACGGGCGGCCGCAGCTTGTTCGAGGCCTCGGCCGAGCTGCGCATCAAAATCACGGAGACGATCGGCATCGTGCCCTTCTTCGATGCCGGCAACGCCTTTACCTCCAGCCTCCCGAGTTTCAAGGAGGCGCTGCAGATGTCGGCCGGCATCGGCCTGCGCTACTATACGGCCATCGGTCCCATCCGCCTCGATCTCGCAGCGCCCCTGAACCCGCGCCGCGGTGACAAACCGGTGGCCCTGTATGTCAGCATAGGACAGTCGTTTTGATGAGAGGTGCACATCGACCCACGCAAAAACGGCCGGCGATCGCGCCAGCGGTTTTGGCCCTCTTTCTTCTGGCCGTCGCTTCTGTGCTTTGGTTCTGGGCGGCCGCACCGTCGCGCGCCACCGAGGAGGATAAAGGCGTGCTCGCGGATCTTATTTCACGAGCCCTCTCGTCCAAGGCCACACAAGTCTCGATCGGCGCCGTGGACGGTCCGCTTTCCTCTAATGCTACGATCAGCGACATCGTCCTCTCCGACAAGGATGGGCCGTGGCTCAGAATTGACCGGGTGAAGCTGGTTTGGCGGCGCCTGGCGCTGGTGTCGCGCCGACTAGAGGTCGACCAGCTTCTGATTCACAAGCTCGAGTTTCTGCGCCAAGCCGTGCCTTCGGAAGTGCCGCCCCAAACCGACAATGCGCCGATCCTGCCGGAGCTTCCGGTCAAGGTCGAAGTCAAGGAATTCGCGGTCGGCGAGCTCGACCTCGGTCAGCCTATCCTCGGCACGAGTGCCTCGCTCTCGATGGCTGGTGCTGCGACCCTCGGCGATCCGACTGAGGGCCTCGATCTGCGCTTCGAGGCCAGGCGGCTCGACGCGGCGGGTGAGCTCTCACTCAGGCTGCTCCTTGTGCCAAGGACGAACGCCCTGACGGTGCAGGCCAAACTCGATGAGCCTGAGGGCGGAGTGCTGGCGCGGGCCGCCAGCATTCCGGGCCTGCCAGCCGTCAAGCTCGACGTTGACGGCAAGGGCGTACTCGACGCCTTCAAGGCCAATCTCGTTTTCGACGCCGGTCCGACCATCGGTGCTAAAGGAAGCGCCGAGCTGCGGCGCGACGGTGCCGCGCGACGACTAGGCCTTGACCTCAAGTCACGCATCGAGGGTTGGCTGCCCCCGATGGCTGCCGCCGTCTTCGCCGGCACAACCGCGCTCGAGGGCGACATCGCTTTCGCCGACGATGGCGCCGTGAACATCTCGCGACTCGATCTCGTAGCGCGCAATGCGCGCCTCGGCGTTACCGGTGTCCTCTCACCGGACCGCATCCTCGATCTCGCGCTCCAAGCCGCAGCCGTTCCGGGCAGCGACGGCAAGACGAGCGCAAATGGCACTGAAATCAGTAAGCTCGAGTTCAAGGCGAAGGTCGAGGGTCCCGCAGCCGGTCCTCGCATAAAAGCTGATCTCACGTCAGAGGGCTTGGTCACACCGCTTGGCAGACTAGGCAGCCTTGCGGCGACGTTCACGGCGACGCCGACCAAACCCGTGAGCGATCCTTCCGCTCAGATCAAGCTTGCAGGGAGTGCAAGGCTCGCGGAGCTTGTCCTTGCCGACCCTGCCTTTGCCGAAGCGGTGGGCCGGACGGTTTTGCTCGACTTGCGCGGCACCATGGCAACAGATGGTGCGACGCAGATTGAGACCTTGCGCCTCGGCACACCAACTCTCACGGCGAGCTATGCGGGGGAGCTCGGGCCGAAACGTCTTGCCGGCAAGGTCGAGCTCAACGCCAGCGACCTCAGTCATTTTGCCCGCCTCCTTGGCACGCGGCTCGCGGGGGCCGTGAAACTGAGCGCCGATCTCGACGGAGCTCCGGCGGTGCGCCGAATCGCTGCAAAAATTGACGCGCAGGCGACCGATTTCGCATCCGGCATCGCTTACGCTGACGGACTCGCGGGCGGACACCTCGCGCTCACCGGAACGGTGAGGCTGCTGCCGCAGGGATATGGTTTTGACAGGCTGACCTTGAGCGGCGCCCATGTGACGGCGCTCGTCGACGGAGAGGCGACGCAGCACGCCGCGCAAATCGATGCGAAGATCGATGTGCCCGATGTCAAATTCGCCGATCAGCGCATATCGGGCAAGGCAGCCATCACCGCGGCTCTGACCGGCAGCACAGAGCATCCGAACACCACGTTCACGATCTCCCTCACGGATGCCAAGGCGCTCGACCGGTCCATCCCGCGCCTCACGCTCGACGGCAGCGCCCACGACCTGACGGACGCGCTCGACGCGAGGCTCACCCTCACCGGAGAGGTCGATCACAAGCCGCTCACCGGTGCTGCTCACGTGGGCAAGCACACCCGAGGCGGCTGGCTCGTCGAGGACTTCGACTTCAGCTTGGGCTCGGCAACGCTGCACGGCAACGCATCTGTCGATCCGGGAGGGTTGGCCAATGGCCAGATCAGCGTCAAGGCGACTAATCTCGACGACATTTCTCCCCTGCTCCTCACTAGGCTCAGTGGCGATATCGAACTCGATGCGGCCCTTACAGCCGCGGACGCCCGGCAAGGCGCCAAGCTGGTCGCACATTCGGCGCGCCTCGCCTTCGGGGCGAACCGGATCGAGGGGCTCGATTTCGACCTGATAGCCGCGGATATCTTTGGGCGCCCTACGCTTGACGGCACAGCGAGCATGGCCAAGGCCATGCTCGGCTTGCAAAGCATCTCAGCGGTGCGACTGACATCGAAGAGCAATGTCGGCGGCAGCGACATCGACTTCGCAGCGAGCTTGCGCGGCCTCGCCGTCGCGGCAAAGGCTCGTCTCCTGGCAGAGGTGCAGCCGCGCCTCGATATCACAGCCTTCAGCGCGCGTGGTGCTGGTCACGCGCTGACCCTTGCGGCGCCTGCGCAGCTCGGCTTCGGGCAAGGCCGCATCGACATCTCGTCTTTTGCGCTCGGCATCGATTCCGGGCGGCTGCGTGTCGACGGGCACGTCGGTGCAATGCTCGAGCTCAAAGGGGAAGCCGAAGCGATCCCGCTCTCGGCCGCCGATCTCGCTGCCCCCGGCCTCGGCTTATCCGGCACGCTTGGCGGCCAATTCACCATGTCGGGCACCCCGACGGCACCTTCCGGGGATTGGCGCATCAAGATCGATCGCCTCACGACGCCGCAGACGCGCGGCAGCGGCTTGCCGCCGTTCGAGATCGCAGGCGCGGGCCGCCTCGCAAATTCGCGCACCACCGTCGATCTCGCCGCGAACGCCGGACGGGTTGGAACGCTGCGACTGACCGGTAGCGCTCCGCTCGATGTCGAAGGCGCACTCGACCTCAGGGCACAGGGAAAGGTTGACGCGGCAGTTGCGAACGCATTTCTTGCCGTCTCGGGCCGCCGCGTCAGCGGCGCGGCCGAGATCGATGCACGTATCGTGGGCACGATCGCGAAGCCGCAGGCCAATGGAAATCTTACCCTCAATGGCGGCAGCTTCACCGACGCGGAGCTCGGGCTGAAGCTTGACCACATTGAAGCACGCATCGTGGCGCGCGGCGAGACGATATCCATCGAACACTTTGCCGCGACGACGCCGAATGGTGGCACGCTCGGGGCGAACGGCGAGGTGCGGCTCGATCCTATGGCCGGCTTCCCAGGCAAAGTGCAGATCTCCGGCAAAGGGGCGCAGCTCGTCGCGAATAGCATCGTGACCGCGAGCACCGATCTCGCGCTCGAGCTGTCGGGATCGCTGGCCCGCGACCCGCACGTCATCGGTCGGATCGGCATCGTCTCGATGGACATCACGGTTCCGGAACGGCTGCCGAGCACTTCACGGCCACTGCCCGGCACGATCCATCTCAATCCCACTCCAGCCGCGAAGGTTCGCCTTTCACTCGAGGCAAAGGCCAAAGCGCGTGAGGCGCGTAAGCTCGGCTTCGGCGCCAAGCTCGACCTCACGGTGTCGGCGCCTAATCGCATCTTTGTGCGCGGGCGCGGCCTTGATGCTGAGCTCGGCGGCGATCTCAAGGTGACGGGATCGCTCGCCGACCCCAAGGTGGTTGGCGGCTTCGATCTCAGGCGCGGACGCCTCTCCGTGCTGGGCAAGCGCCTCGATTTCACGCGCGGTCGCGTCAGCTTCAGCGGCGAGTTGACGCCTGAGCTCGATTTCGTGGCGGACACCCAAGCCAGTGATGTGATCGCCCATATCGGCATTTCCGGTCCGGCTTCGCAGCCGATCTTCGCCTTCACCTCGGATCCAAGCCTACCGCAAGATGAGGTGCTGTCGCGTGTCCTGTTCCAGAAGCCCTCGGGCAGCCTATCGCCGCTGCAGGGATTGCAGCTCGCCGAAGCGGCCGCGCAATTCGCAAGCGGCGGTGATCATGTGTTCGAGCGTCTGCGGCGCTCGCTAGGCGTCGACAGCCTCGACATTGGCATGAGCACAAGCGGCAGCCCAACTATTGGTGCATCGCGCGCCATCAGTGAACGACTGAGCGTCGGGGTGACGGCTGGCAGCAAACCGGAAGACAACGGTGTCTCGGTGGATTACGACGCCACTCGCCATATTCGCGTGCAGGGCGGCGTCGATGCCAAAGGAGGATCGAGCCTCGGGGTCGGCGCACAGTGGGAATATAAATAGGTGCGCCCTGATGCGCGAAGATGCATCGCTCGCAAGACGCCAGGTCGCAAAGGTTGGGAGGCCCGGTCTGTAGCGCATTTTCCAATCTTCGGTACCGCGCGCAGTCCGGCACCGCTCCGCGTCCGCCGCGGCTTGAGACCGTGCGAGCACGACGCACAATATCGTGGTGTCACGCCCATCGGGCTGCTAGGATCACTGCAGCTGCTGACCAGATCACCACGCGAGATCACCATCGTTGTCGCTACAACGTCGCCAGCTCGCGGCCGTAGCGATTTTCAGTGTCTCTCCATGTCAACTGAGGTTGCGCCGATGCCGCAATATATTCCCAGCCCCCACGATTGGGTGCGTGAACAGGTTGAGCTTTACGAAAGCAGTGGCGGAACAAAAGGGACAACCCTACGCGATACAGGGTTGCCCGTGGTCCTTGTAACGCACATCGGAAACAGGACCGGCGCCATCCGAAAGACACCGCTGATGCGAGTCAAGGATGGCAACAACTACGTTCTCGTCGGCTCACAAGGCGGCGCGCCGAAAGATCCAGTCTGGGTTCACAATCTTCGCGCCGATCCGCAGATTGAACTGCGCGACGAAACGGCCGTGCGATCCATGCGGGTGCGCGAGGTCGAGGACGAAGCGGAACGGAACCGGCTCTGGGAGCTCGCCATTGCCGCGTATCCGCCTTACGCAGAGTACCAGGAGCGCACTACCCGGCGGATTCCCATCTTCCTTGCAGAACCACGAGACTGAAGGGGGATGCATATGGGTTTCGCTGGTAGCAGCGCAGCTCTGCCATATAGCTAAAAAACAGCATTAAGTACCATGTCGAGCTGCTTCGGTCAGGGAGCGCACTTTATACATTCGCGGGTAATCTGGACTGAGCTTGGCGCGACGCCTCGTCAACGCTAGCCAGTCAAACAAAACAGGGTTACTGGCTGCCCACGATAAGAGCCAGAAGACTTAGCTACCGCATCGGAAAGTTTTGGCCCTCACAATTAGCTAAGATATCCTGGCCTTCCCCGCGTCGCGATGCGATCCATTTTCGCTTTCCGATCCCAAGGCGCCAAAAACCAAGCTTAGCGGCAGTCACGCTACTCTGCGACGATGCTCTAAACTGCGTCACGTAATGCAGCCCCGCTGCCAAGCTCTCCGATTTGCCTGACGTTTGACCGAAATTTCTGCCGAGATATAGTAATCGCATGGCAATCGACGCGCGAAGCCCGGCGATTGCTCGGCGAAACGATTTCGCGTCGAGACAGGGGGAGCGATCGTGGGCCGAGGTGCGCGACTCGTGCTGCAAACCGCATTGTGTGCGGCGCTCGTGGCGCTGTCGGCGTTGGCCGCGCCCGGAGTTGCCCGCGCCGACGGCTGCAACTTCAACGACGTCCTGAACGCCATCGAGAACACCATCTCCTCGCTCTCCTCGGGCGCCTGTGGCGTGGCGTGCGCGGAGGGGGGCGCGGGTTGCTTCGCGGCAGCCGGCATCGGAGCGGCGCTCGGGGGCGTCGCATCGAGCCAGGGTCAGGGCTCGGTCGACAATTTCTGCAGCCAGTTGAATACCGGCCTGGGTGACATCGATGCCATCAAGTCCTGGCTTCAGACAGCCGGCATCGGCGCGGACCTGATCAACGATGTCTCGGGCCTAGGCTTGGGCGCGGTGGTCAGCGTCGCCCAATGCGCCTGCGACCTCGAACAGGGCATTGGCCAGTTGAGCAGCCAGGCAGGTTCGTGCCTTGCGGATGCGATCTGCGGATTGCAGCAGGATCTCGGCTTCGGCGGCTGCGGCTGCACACCGCCGCAGCCGCAAGCCGTCGATTGCGGCGCGATCGTCGGCGACAACAACATTCCGGCGGATACCCGAGTTGATGTCACGGCGAACGGAACCCTGGTCACCGACCTGCGCACGGGGTGGGACGGCCACAGCAAATATTGCTCGCCGCAACGCTACTGCCTCTGCCCGAGTCCCATGCAGATCACGGAGCAACCCGATTATGCGCTCCTCGGGAGCGATCCGTGGCCATGCCAATCGCAATACGAATACTATTGCGCGTGGACCTATTCCTGTCAGTGTCCGCAGGGCACGAAAGCCGCCGCGCAATCCGGGCCGCTTTCGCAGGTTTGCCTTTGCGACAACACCGGCCTTGCCGCAGTGCCTCCGGTCAAGTCGACCATCAATCCGACTGGCTCAGACTGTCCCATTCCGCTGACGGGAATCCCCTGCCCCAACGGTCAGGTCAATATCGGCGGGAAATGCGTGGCACCGTGCGCGAACAATGAAGTGAGGACGCCAAACGGCGTCTGCTGCAGCCCCGCCGAGGTCACGGCGTGCGGAACCTGCTGTCCGCCGGGAACGCAGGCGGATCTGGCCAACGGGACATGCTATCCCGTGCAGACGACGCAGTAGACGACGATGGCGGGGCGGGCGGACATCAAGAATCGGGATCGGCGAAGGCAAGGCCCCGGCCCACGCGCCTCGCTTACTGCCGCGGTCGCCCTCGCACTCCTGGCCTTTTTGCAGGGCGAGCTGAAGGCACAGCAATCACCCATCACCGTGATTGCACCGGGCGAGGCCGCCGTCACCGGCTTTGCTGGTGCGCCACCGCCTGCGCAGATCGCGCCCGGAGATGATCCTGCGGCGCTGACCTTCATCGACATGCGCGGAGCTTCGCTGAGGATCGTGGATCTTCGCCAGATGGGCGGGCCGGCGGCGGCGCAACTCGTCGGCGCGCCCAAGCCGTTCACAGTCCCAGCCTCAGAGATCGGCCAGGTGTTCGGCGTCACGCTCGACGACGCCGCGCCTCCGAATATCTACGTGGCCGCGAGTTCCTCTTATGGGCTCCCAATCGTGGCCCCCGGCCCCCAAGGACGGGTCCTCCATGTCAGGAGAGGCACCCCAAACGCCGCCTTCATGGCGGGCCTCTGGGGACTGCGCGGCGGCCCCGGCTCGATCTGGAAGATCGACGGGGCGAGCGCGCGCGTCAGTCTGTTCGCCAACGTGGCGACGGGAAACAGGCCGAATTCCGGAGCTGCCCTCGGTGGGCTCGCCTTCGATCCGCGATCGAAGTCGCTGTTCGTCGCTGATCGCGAGACCGGCCTCATCCATCGCATAAGCCTGAACGGCGCCGATCTCGGGTCCTACGATCATGGTGCGGCCGGACGGGCCGCGCAGGAGCTGACGAGCGTTTCCTGGACCACCCAGGAGCCGATCGACGTCACGAGGCCGCGGTTCGATAGTGGCGATCCGGCGACCTGGAACCTCGCTTCCCCGGAGCGGCGCGTCTTTGGTCTTGCTGTTCATGACGGACGCCTGTTCTACGCGATCGCCGAGGGCCTGCAGGTCTGGTCCGTCGGCCTGAGGCCTGATGGCGCGTTCGGCGACGACGCCTTCATCGAACTCGCTGCACCTCCCGCGGCAGGCCCTACCGAAATCTCGAAAATCACCTTCGACGCTCAGGGCAGAATGCTGCTGGCCGAGCGACCCGCGCCAACCGGCGCATTCGATTTCGAAGCCTTGTCTCAGTCGGCGATCGGTCGCGTCTTGCGCTACGCGATCGTCGGTAGCGCAGCCGGCCGGCGCGTTTGGCAGGAACAGCCGGACGAATACGCGCTCGGCTTCCCCCACGATTATCGCAATGGCAACGGTGGCGTCGAGGTCGGCTACAACTATGACCACAACGGCGACATAGTCGCGGGCTCGTGCGGCGGCTTCGTCTGGATGTCGGGCGAAGATTTGCGCGAAACCGCCGACGCGACCCTCGCGGCGCGGCTCGCCAAATCAGGACCTCTGCCGGTCAGCGGCCTTCAGGGTGTCGGTGCCTGGCAGGACCGGCCCCGCAACGCGCCGCCGGTCGAGAGCTACTTCGTCAGCTATGCTGACGGGCCGTCAGACGAGATGGCGCGCGGGCATATGGGCGATATCGCCATCCCGAGAATATGTGAGGAAGCTTCCCATGCCGGTGTCGAGGTGCCGGCGGCGGCTCCCAGCCCCGCGCCGCCTCCGCCCGGTCCGGTCACGCCCCCGGCTCGCACTGGGCCGCCGCTCACTCCTCCGAAAATCCGCCACCCGCCCCCGCCGCCGCCGGGCTCGTGCCAACCGGACGAAGTGCGCCGCATCCCATCCGGGAGTTGCGCGCCAAGCTGTCCGCGGCCCGATGTCCAGATCGGTCGCCGCTGCTGCCCCGTCGCAACGCTCGCGACCAACGCCGAATGTTCAAACTCGGCTTGCCCCGCCGGGCAGACGGCGATCGGACCGAGCAACTTCTGCTGCGATTCAGGCCACGTCTACACCGGTTCTGGCGGCGCACCGGCCTGCTGCGCTGGCTCGCTGGTCAACGGCCAATGCGAGCCACAGACGCCTCCCGCCTGCCCGGCCGGCGGGCCGGTGAGCGCCCAATGCCCGTGCCCGAGCGGCTACGTCCAAGCAGGCGGCTCTTGCTGCCTCGCGAGCAACGTCACCTCGACTGGGGTTTGCTGCCCGCCGGGCCAGGCGCCGGACCCACATAGGGGCGCATGCGTGCCGATCCTGCACATTCCGATCGGAAACCTCTGCTGCGCGGCGGGCCACATCCCGACCGCGAGCGGCGCGTGCTGTGCGCCAGGGAATGTGACGACGACCGGGGTCTGCTGTTCGCAGCCGGTCGATCCGTCCAATCGCGCCGTGTGCCCGGCGCCAATACCGAGCATTCCGGCTTGCGCTTCCGGCTACGCCAAGATGCCGGACGGGAGCTGCTGTAATCGGCGCTTCGTCAGCGCCGATGGACGCTCATGCCTCGCCGGCCGCCCGCCCTGCGGCCCCGGCGAGTTCCGCAATGCGCAGGGAGCCTGCGAGCGCCTTTCCCCGCCGCCGGCTGTCGTTTCCCCGCCCGTCGTGGCGCCGCCGGCCTGTCCGACCGGCGAAGTGCTGACGCGCCAGGGAGGCTGCGCCCCGGTCGGCCCGCCACCCTGCCCGCCCGGCCGTGAGCGCATGCGAAATGGCGCTTGCGTGCCCGCCATTCAGCCCTGCCCACCCGGCCAGAAGCGCATGCGAAATGGCGTTTGCGTGCAAATCCCGCCGCCGCAATGCCCAC
Organism: Hyphomicrobiales bacterium; assembly: GCA_019246665.1. Taxonomy (GTDB): domain Bacteria; phylum Pseudomonadota; class Alphaproteobacteria; order Rhizobiales; family Beijerinckiaceae; genus GAS188. Next base: position 14,192 of record JAFAQA010000158.1, on the reverse strand, counting down.
GCGGCCAAATTAGAGCTCCGGACGGCTCCTGCACGCCCATCCTGTCACCCTGTCCGCCCGGTCAGAAGCGGATGCGAAATGGTGTTTGCGGACCCGCCGCGCCCCCGCTCTGCCCGCCCGGACTGACGCCCAATCCGCGCGGAATTTGCGTTCCGGTGCCCTGCCCGCGGGGTGAGTTCCGCAATCGGGCGGGCGTATGCGTTCCATTCACGGGGCCGGGCGCGCTACCGCGTGGCCCAGGCGAATTCGGTCCGCCGCGCGGCCCCGGGTTCCCGGGTCCGGGAGGCGGCGGATTCGGGCCCGGCGGAGGCTTATTCCACCCACGTTAGGAGGTCATTCGATGCGATTCGCGATTCCGTTCGCCACCGCCGTTTTCGCTTTGATCCTCGCGCCGCCAAGCGCCCTGCCGCAAGACAGCCGCACAGCGACCGAGGCGATCGTCAGGGACTATCTCGCGACCCATCCGGACGAGGTGGGTGCGATCGTGCGGGATTATTTCATCAAACATCCGGAGGCGGTCGGCCAGATTCTCGCCGAGCTGATGAAGCATCGTGCGAGCCCGTCGACTTCGGCGGGCGCGGCCGCCAAACCCGGTGCGGAGAGCGGCGTGATCCGGGCCAACGCCGTGGAGCTCTTTGCCTCTCCACACCAGGTCACCCTCGGCGACCCGCAAGGCGACGTGACGCTGGTCGAGTTCTTCGACTACAATTGCGGTTTCTGCAAACGCGCGATCGCGGACACGCTCGCGCTCCTGCGCGACGAACCGCGCCTCAAAGTGGTGCTGAAAGAGTTTCCGATTCTCGGTCCTGGTTCGACCGAGGCTGCGCGCGTCGCGATCGCCGCGCGCATGCAAGACCCTGCGAAATATCTTGCGTTCCATCAGGAGCTGCTCGGCAGCCCAGGTCCCGCGAACGAGCAGAAGGCGCTCGACGCGGCGAGAGACCAGGGCTTCGACATGGTGCGGCTCGAAAAGGACATGACGAGCGACGAAGTGGCCGCCACGATCGCCGAGGACATGAAGCTCGCTTCCGCCCTGGGCATTTCCGGCACACCGGGCTATGTGATCGGCAAGGACGTCGTCCTGGGCGCAGTCGGCGCCCCCGCCCTGAAAACACGGGTCAAACTGGCGCGGGAGACTGCTGGTTCTGCGCAGTGAATTTCAACGAGGCGCGCGGCCAACGCACATCTTCGACTGGGGCTAGAGTTTACGCGCCTTACTGGTTATGCCGCTGCCAGTCGAGCGGTCGAGCGGATCGCAGGGAATTGATCAGCGGTCAGTGTCTCCTGGACCAGCAGCAGGCGGGCGCCTTCTTCGAGATCGTCAAGGCGCGAGCGCAGAATATCGGTTGCGCGCCCGAATGCCGTCGCCACAAGGTCGCGCACGGCGATGTCGATCTCGCGCTCGGTCGAATCTGAGGCGTCCACCGGATTGGTTGTCGTGCCGGCCAGGAAGGGCTGGGGCGGCGGCGCGTAGGTGCGTTGTCCGATCGTCTCGTTCATGCCGTAGCGCGTGACCATTTCCATGGCGATCTGAGTGGCCCGCTGCAGATCGTCGGAAGCACCTGTGGTGACCTCTCCATCGAAGATCAGCGCTTCCGCCGCACGCCCGCCCATCAGGACCGCAATGCGGTTTTCGAGCTCCTCGCGGGCCAGCAAAAAGCGATCCTCGGTCGGCCGTTGCATGGTATAACCGAGCGCTCCAACCCCGCGCGGGATGATCGAGACCTTGTGGACCGGGTCGACGCCCGGCAGGGTCGCAGCGACCAATGCATGGCCCATCTCGTGGTGGGCGACGCGGCGGCGTTCCGCCGGGCCAAGAATGCGGCTCTTCTTCTCGAGTCCCGCGACTAAGCGTTCGATCGCGGCCGTAAAATCCTCGAGCGTTACCGCCTCCGCGTTGCGCCGTGTCGCAACGATTGCAGCTTCATTCACCAAATTGGCGAGGTCCGCGCCAGTGAAGCCTGGCGTCAATCCGGCGATCTGGTCGAGATCGACGCCTTCTGCTACCCGCACCTTTTTGATGTGAACCTTGAGGATTTCCAGTCGCCCGGAGCGGTCGGGCCGGTCGACGAGCACTTGGCGATCGAAGCGGCCTGGCCGGAGCAGGGCCGGATCGAGCACCTCTGGGCGATTTGTAGCGCCCAGCAGGATCACTCCGGTACTCGGATCGAAACCGTCGAGCTCGGCGAGCAGCTGATTGAGCGTCTGTTCCTTCTCGTCATAGCCGCCCATCGCGCCTGACATCCGGCTCCGTCCCAGGGCGTCGAGCTCGTCAATGAAGATGATGCAGGGTGCCGCCTTGCGCGCTTGCTCGAACAAGTCGCGCACGCGCGCAGCACCGACGCCGACGAACATCTCCACGAACTCGGCGCCCGAAATCGAGAAATACGGTACGCCTGCCTCACCTGCCACGGCGCGCGCGAGCAGTGTTTTGCCGGTGCCTGGCGGCCCGATCAGCAATACACCTTTGGGGATGCGGGCGCCCAGCCGTCCGAACGATTTGGGATCGCGCAGAAAGGCGACGATCTCCTGGAGCTCGTATTTCGCCTCGTCGACGCCAGCAACGTCTCGAAAGGTTACCTTGGTGTCGGTTTCAACATAAACCTTGGCACGCGATTTTCCGATCGCCATCAGGCCGCCAAGCCCCTGTCGCTCCGCCATGCGGCGAAAGCCATAAGTCCAGATCAGGTAGAATACGAAGATTGGCAGCACCCACGACAAGATTGTCGAGAGAAAGCTGCTCGATGGCGCACCCGTGATGGTGACGCCGTGTTCCTTCAGTTTGTCAGCGAGGGCAGGATCGACACGAACCGTGTAGAACAGCTTCCGCCCATCGGGAAACGGGTTCTTGAGCGTGCCCTGTATGGTATCGGTGCCGACGAGCACCTCGGAAATCTTGTTGTCCGTGAGCAATTGCTCGAATTGGCTATAGGGTATGGTCTCGACCTGCGTGAAGCGGAGCCACAGGAACTGGATCAGCATCACGCCGAGGAACGCGGCAAATATATACCAGGTAGCGAACTGGTGCTTGCGCTCCTCGGGCTCTTTCGCCGGCTTTTTTGCTTTCAGCGCCGAATCCTTGTCGCGGTCGTCGCCCAAGCCAAGGAGCTGCCGGAAGCGCGAAGCGGGCGCCGATTTCCTTTCCTTCGATGGCTTATCGAGCATATCGTGTCCCTCCTCTTTTGGCCGGAGCGATGGCGCGGTTCGCGCCATCCGCTCGAGCCGCGATCGGGCTTCTTGCAAGCGAGGTCGACCTATAACCCTCCCTTGACCGAGCTGAGGCGCGCAACCAGCAAACCGCATCGGCTCGCAAGCGCGCGCGTTACAAGCTTAGGCTTCCGGTGCCGGCACGAAACAGAAGATGAGGTGGCCACGGGTACACGCCACGGCGTCGCCAGTCGGATTGTCGCGGTGTAGTACGCTGTTGGGCGGCACCACGACCCACAATTCATCCAAGAACACCTCGTAACCTTTATCGCCCAGACGACTTTGCACCGCCCGACAATCCGCCGTTGAGCAGCAGGATCCCGTCCCGTCCGGTCGCTGCAAGCTCTCGAACCAAGGCGCAAGCGATTTGCCGGCCTCGCGGGGCGGCGCGCCCTTTGTCGGCGCGGCACTTACCAGGAGCGCGAACAGGAGGACAATCCCGAATCTCCGCTCTCGCCTCATGACTCTCTCCGCGCAAGCACCGATCGAAATTATAGCACGGCACGCAGTGATGTGGCGCTCGGCTTGTCCGCAGTGCCGGGCTCTACGGACAATATAGGCCGCAACCCCACGTCCCGCTAAGGATGACGCGGATCGGAAGCGTGGGGGCTCGCATCGCGTGGCGTCCAAATCCGAACCAGCAGCCTGCTCCTCCTGAATTGGGCAGCGCGACCAAGCGTTCCGAAGCAGGTCGAAACGAAGCGCCAGCGTGATGACCGATGTTGAGCGGTCGAGGTGACAGATGCGTGCGCCAGCGCATGGTCCAGGCGTACACCTTCAATGTGTGGACATATTCGCCGCGTGAGAGGTGTTGCTTGCTACTTTGGCTCGGTCGAACGATGTGCCGCCCGCCGCCGCATCATGTGGAGCAAGTGCACTCGAGATTGGAACGCACTCATCATGCGAGTTGCAGCCTCCTGGAACATCCCATTGGCAATGTGATCGAGCAGATGGCTCTTGAAAGCGAAATCAATGATGAAGTCGACATGCGTCTTGTCCCCAAGCGGCGTAAATGTCCAGGTGTTCGTCAGGTGCTCCAGCGGGCCACCTTCGATGGCGCGCACGCTTACTTGTCGCGGCCGGTCCAGAGCGACATGACTCGTGAAGCTTTCCTGGAATGGACCGAACCCGATGACGAGCTCGGCAATGACCTCCCGCTCATCTGCGCGGCGGATATGTGCGCCGCTGCACCAGGGGACAAACGAGGGATAGTGCTTTACGTCCGCGACGACTCCGAAAAGCTCGTCAGCACCGTAGGCGAGCGTCGCCTGCTCCGCATGACGCGACATGTCGCACCTCCCCATCTGCGCGCGATTGCGCCCATCGCTATCGCCAGGCCAAGCTTATACGAGCTGAACGCCTGAACAATCTCGAGGATGCTCTACCACTTCCGAAAAGATGCCTAGCCTAGAAGGTCGGTATCGAACGTCCTGGCCCTCGCTGCTTTTCGTCATGTGTATCTCCTCGAGGCCTCAATCCGGCGGTCGCGACCTGCACCTCACCGGCGCGAGGTCCTAAAGTAGCCGCTCAGCGGCCACCCGATCATCTCCGTCCGAGAAGCTTCTTGGCCCGCGCGAGAAGCAGCTTTCAGATGCTCACCTGCAGGCCGTCAGGCCGGCACCGCATGCTTCAAGGAATCTCGTAGACCGACGTCTCGTCGGCGATGCCGCTCAGCGCAGCACGTCTGAGCGTCGGCCTTAGCCCGTTGGTCTCAAGCAAGGCACGGGCCTGAGCATTCTCTATTACGGGTTCTGTCACAATGATCGAGCGCGAGTCTGCCAGGCCCTGGACGCGCGACGCGAGATTCACGGTGTGGCCGAAATAGTCCTGCTGCGCATTCAACGTGACTGCGAGACATGACCCTTCATGGATGCCCATCTTGAGGCGCAGGCTCTGATGCTGACGCTCTGCACCGAGATCGCTCACCGCGTCGCGCATGCGAATGGCAGCGGCAACGGCACGGTCCGGCGTCTCGAAGGTCGCCATCACGGCATCGCCAATGGTCTTCACGACAGCGCCCTTTTCGGCGGCGATGATCTCCTGCAGAAGCCTGAAATGCTCGTTGACAAGGTCGAAAGCCACCAGATCGCCGACGCGCTCGTAGATCTCGGTCGAGCCCTTGAGATCACTGAAGAGGAAAGTGAGGCTCAAGATCTTGAGGCGCTGGCCGATGGCGAGCGTGTCGGTCCGGTAGATGTCGCGGAAGGTCTGATTGGTGAGGAGACGTTTCGCAGTGAGAATCGGCTTGCGTTGCTTCAGAAGCGCGTCGAGCGCCTGGTTCGCCACCCATACGGCCGGCAACACTCGACTATCGGTGCGGTTCTCGAGAGAGAGCCGCAGCGGGCCAGGGCGCAAAGTGACGGTATCCACCGGCACTTGAACCTTGTTGAAGATCATGGACAGGCTTTGGCGCTCGCTCGCCTCTTCGCCTTTGACGTCCAGGAACTGCGCCGTATGCGTCACCGGATCAAAGGCGATCAGCGTTCCCTCGGGCAATTGCATCGAGAGGATTGCTCTTTCTCCTGGCGGCAACTCAACGCCTTCGAGCGTGACCTCTCGCAGCAGCTTCTCCAGATCCACCGGAAGGTTGATGGCGGAACTCCAAAAGATCTGGCGGTAGTATTCGGCCGCGGGCAATTCATCCGGGTTGTGAGCCGCGATCTTGCGCAAGCGCGGGCTCACCGTGAAGGTCACCTCGACCAGATTGTCGAGCGTCGTCTCATAGCCCGCGGCGCAAAAGGCACAATTATATTGCGCCTGATCGAGGGTCTTCAGGCTTTTATTGGCAGAAAGCACCCCGGCGCAACTCGGGCACATCACATTCCACGACATCTCAAACATGCCGAGGCTCACCGCATTCAGCAGCGCGGCGATGACGCGCTCCTCGTCGATTTGCTCCTTGGCTGCGAGATCGAGCGCGTTCATTTTGTTCAAGGCACGATCTGGGGCATCCCGTACCATGCGCTCGATCATTGCCGCAACGTCGTTGCCGGTAGACTGCCGCAGGGCCGCGAACAAAGTGTCAACTTCGCTCATCCGGTAAAGCTACATGAATCCAGGCAAGGCGAAAACCCCGCCGATCATTCCTTTCCGGGCTGGCGAGCACGCCGACTGGCGATGATCACATGCAGCGGGACGTCCGTTTGAAATCTCCGGTCGAAGGATCTTCTCCTGCGCTCGCCGTCGGTCATCGGAGGGAGCGACATCCGACGCGTCGATCAGGGAGTCTTCGACTTCCGCCGAGGTCACGAAGCGGCACGGCTCGGCACTTGCGATTGGCAAGGCTTTATGCGGGCCCGAGCGGGGAGGTCGCTCTCTGCGGATTCCAAACTCTTTCCGCCTAAAATCACTGCTGCTGCCCTGTCGGATGATCTTCGTGGATGATGCGCTCCACGCTTCTGGTTTCGGTCACTTGTGGTTGCTGCTTCGCGATCGTCTCCTCGAAATAACGGCAGGTGTTGATTCCGCAGTGATAGCTCGTGTGACCGGTGAGCGATTTATGATCAAAAATTCTGACCTGGCCTGGCTTCTCATCTGCGTTGACGATCACGTTGATGCCCGAGATGAGCCTGTTCTTGTCATCGAAAATGTCCACGTTCGTGGCTCCGGCGGCCTTCGGAACGAGGGTCGCTGTCCTGTCAGTGGTCAAAACGATGTCGACGACATCCGGGTCCGTAATGTGAATGGTGCTGAACGGACGCGAAACATGGATTGTGTTCGAATACCCCTGCGTCAGGCTGACGACTTGTGTGGGCTGCGGGACGACGGTGATTGGCGCAAGCTCGTCGGCCTCGACCGCGCCGAGGCTTGTGACCAACACCGTGCCGATGAGGATCGCGAGGGCGCATCGCCATTCATGCTGCTTCATCATCTTCCACCCGATAGAATTTGCGTATCGCTTCCTCGCGCAACACGAGCTTCACCGTCACCAAGTGCCCTCACCGCCATCGAGCACAACGGAATTTGAATCATGCGCGGAATGCAGGATGAGCGCGGTTGTCGTTGAAAATAATTAGAGCAGTCGCAACAATTTTTGCAAATTCTTCAAGATTGTTGCCTCTTGCAAATATTCGTGTCGCATTCATGGGCATCTGGACTTCGACGCGACGTTCAGTGCGTGAAGATGTTAGATCGAAGCAATTACTTTCGATAGTTGTTCACCATGCCCTTGGATTCTACTCCTCTCAAGATTGACTTTGCTCATGGGCTGCCAGAATCCTGATGCATTAACATAGCTTTAGCCGTCGAAAGAAAGCTGCGGGAGCAAATCGCAGCAGGCGGTGAGGACAGGGCATGCGTTTCGACAAAGGATCAAACCTTGCTTTCGTCACGCTCGAGCTCGTGGGCAAGATCGCCACGCTTCTCGCGCGTGACCCGCTGCCTCATGCCAGCGCCAACGCCTTGTCGATGAGCATGGGCAGGCTCATGGCACCCAGCGTTGGCTCTCGACCTCAGACCAGATCGAAAAGGGTGCCGGCAACAGCTCTTGCTGCCGTAAGGTGCTCGAGGATGGGTGCCGCACCGTGCTGACATCCCTGCTGTGCAACTCACCCGCATTATATTCGGAGGCAAGGTTCCGAATTTGGCATTCCCTTGCCCGTGTGGCCTGGGTCCTGATCATCGCGCTCGCGGGACTGTCGATTTCCTCGCATTTCGCCCGAGCCCAGAATGCGCAGGGATGGCAGAGCGAAGGCAACCGTCCGCGCCACATCATCGTCACTCTCAACAAATCCCTCGTTTTCAATATCGGCCAACCCTACTCGACCGTGATCGTGGGCCAACCCGAATATGCGGACGTCCTGCCGATGACCGACAATTCGATCTACATCCAGGCCAAGAAGGTGGGCACGACGAACGTGTCGGTCTTTGCTCCTGACAAGCAGCGTCTGCTTGGCGTGCTGGACCTCGAAGTGGTGCCGGACACGGTCACTGTCGGGGCGAAAATCAAGGCGAGCACGGGAAGTGGCAATATCCGGGTGTCGAGCGCGAACGGTCAGGTCGTGCTCAGCGGCGAGGCGACTGATGCGGTCTCGGCTGAACGCGCAGTGACTGTCGCGAAGGGCCTGTCGCCGGATGCGCCGGTCGTCAATGCCATGAAGGTTTCTCCGTCGCAGCAGGTGATGCTCAAAGTACGTTTTCTCGAGGCCAGCCGCGAGGCCGGCAACGCGCTTGGAGTCAACTGGTTCGTCTTCAACAACAAAGGCACGCGCGGCTTGGCCACGGGAATAGGCGTCGCGTCGCAGGCACCGCGGCCCGCGCTCAACGGCGTGAACCCCGCCGGCACGGCCGCCACGGCAGGCGCGGGAGTTCCAGCGCTCAGCGCCGCCGCCACTCTTGCCGGCACGACCGCAGCTCCTTTCGGCACCGCGCTCGCGGGACTCGTCAACAAGGGCGCCAGCATCGACGCGCTGATCACGGCACTCGAATCGAAGGGTGCAGTGCGCCGCCTCGCCGAGCCCGATCTCATCGCGCTCTCAGGAGATTCGGCGAGCTTCCTCGCGGGCGGTCAATTTCCGGTGCCCGTCGTTCAGCAAAGCTCGGGCACTGTGCCCACGATCACGGTCGATTACAAAAGCTTCGGTGTCCAGCTCACCTTCCTGCCGACAGTGCTCTCCAACGGTCTCATCAATCTTCGCCTGGCCCCCTCCGTCAGCGAGATCGATCCCACCAATTCCGTGGTGATTTCCGGCTTCTCGATTCCGGCGCTGACCACTCGCGAAGCGCGCACCACGGTCGAGCTGCGCGATGGCCAAAGCTTCGCCATCGCCGGCCTCCTGCAATCGGACATCGTCGAGAATATCGACCAGCTTCCCTGGATCGGGTCGGTACCTGTCCTCGGCACTCTGTTCCGCAGCACCAGTTATCAGAAAAACGAAACCGACCTCGTCGTGATTGTCACCCCGCATCTCGTGAAGCCGGCGGCTCCTGGAGATCATCTCGCGACGCCCTTCGATCAGCGTCTTCAGGGCAATGACGTTGACATCTTTGCCATGGGGCAGCTCGAGCGAAAGAAGAAATACACGGACTATGTCTCCAGCGGCGGAGACCTTACCGGTCCTTATGGGCATATCATTCAGCCAGAGGCAGAAGACGCAAACGCATACGTGACGAAGAAGTGACGGCCTGACGATGATGTTCCGACAACTTCTCATTGCTATGTTGGTCGGATCCGCAGTCGCAGGCTGCACGGGTGAGCTGCCTTTCGATGATCCTTTCGAGCAGAACACCATAAGGAGTCAGAGCATCACGCTCAGCGCCGGAAATGCCACGAAGTCGAATGAGGCAATCCAGATCATCGATCCTTGGCCGCGCTACGTCTATGACACGCACATCCCGGGCGACGGTCAAAGATTGGCGGCAGCTGTAGATCGCTACAAGGATGTGACCAAGCTCAAGGAAGCGGCGAAGCCGATCTCACCTCTCTACGATGTCTCCGGCGGAGCCACGACCGTGACCGGCGGCACTCCGTGACCATGGACGGCACGCTTGAAAGGGCTGACCCGCGGCACGGACCTTTGCGTCCGGAGAAGCGACGTATTTTTTTCGAGGGTGCGTCATCCAATTTCGATCTGCGATTTCATTCGACACCGGTCTTTGATCACGGCCAGCATCATCGTTACTCGATCCAGGAACTCACCAGCTTGTTGGTTTCGGGTTTGGAAGACGCTCGCAAGCGCGACGGCGAGGTTGATGCCGGACATGTTGTTGCGGAACTAGGTGACGGCATCCGCCGGCGTGATCGCTCTCTGGAGCAGACCAAGGGCGGTGATGACGATTACGAAGACGCGAGCTCTTTGATGGCTACTCACGTCGCGGGTGATGGGCGCGGCCGTTGGTTGCGGCATTCGACGAGAAGCCTCGGAGCGCTTGCGGTTCGATCGCGAAACTCGGCCGGCTCTTATCCGCAAGCGCGTGCATCGGCTCCTTGCCTTGCCGAATTTCAAGCCGACCCTCTCCAACCTGGCATCAAGCTCAACCTGTCGAATTCGGCTGCCAGCATTGCCACGGCGGACGGCACCCTCGATTTCCGCAATCGCTTGGCCATGCTGACTCTTGGTTTTCCCAAGGTCGATCTCTCTTTCCAAATTCGATTGACTTCGAGGCGCGAGAGGACATGCACGCCGGTCGCGGAAGATAGCCCTCTCCTGGGATATGGAGCAGCTGCCTGCGCGCTCGTCGCAGCTGTCATCCTGCTTTATGCGCTTCCAGAAGTGCGGACGAAACAGCCGCAACGGCCCAGCCTCTCGTTCGTCCAGCGCGATGAGAAGAGTGTTCCTACTCCTTCCCTGCCCCTATTCCCGCCAATCTCTTCAATGCTGACCCGACCTCTTGAACAAGAGCCGCGTCACGTCGAGCCTGCCTCGGTTGGCATGGCGGCTCCGGAACATGTCGCAACGCGGACGATGACCGATATCAGGATGCACCCCGAGCCTGAAGCGCGAGTGATCCGCGTCGTGCCGGGGCGGCTCATCCTGACGGTTCACGCGCGCGATAACGGTTGGGTCCAGGTGGGGGGTACGGAAGCCTGGGGCTGGGTGCCTTCCAATTTGCTTGATGCGTTTGTATCGAAGGATCAAACTGATCCACAGGTTCCAACGCCTCCGCGCCTATGAATAGCTTGATGTTGGGCCACGGCGCGATGTCCGTTTGCCTTGCCGGTGAGGTAACCATGCGGGGACATTTGGCTGTCTGTGGCTGTGGAGTTACAGCCTAATTAAGCGCTTGCTGGTAATCCGGGGCAGTGTTCAGTCGTATCGAGGGCGGTCCTGGGGTGCTGATCTCGGGAGTGCTCTTTCAATTACCGCGAGTTGCTGAAGGCTCGAGGATCAAGGTTGGCGAAGCGAAGCATCGGATCGAGGGTACGAGGTTTCGTTGCGGCAAGCTTGCTGATCCCTTCCCTCATTGGCTGCCAGACGAGCAATCTCGCTCCGGCCCCAGCGGTCGCCGGTCTGTCCGACGCATCTGTTCCCGTGACCACCCCGACCGTGGAGGACCCGGGAGACATCAAATATTATCCTTCCGATGAGCCTCTTCAGCTGGCCATAGAACATTTCAATCGGGGCCATTACGGGATCGCCCAGCACTATTTCCAAGACGCCGTCGAGAAAGCGCCACAAGACGTGACCGCCTGGATCGGGCTCGCGGCGAGTTATGATCGGCTCGGTCGATTCGATCTCGCCGACCGGGCCTATCATTCGGCGATCAAGCTCAAGGGCGAAACCGTTCAAATCCTGAACAACGAGGGTTATTCCTACATGCTGCGTGGGGAGCTGAACAAGGCGCGGGCAAAATTTGCCGCCGCCTTCCGCCGAGAGCCGGACAATCCGACGGTGATCAACAATCTTCACTTGTTGGATGCAAGCTCCAGGTTCATTGTCCGCGCTCCCGACGCTGAGCCGCCGCAATAGGCAGTGGAGCAGGCCGAAGAAGACGCCCTCCGCAACCCTTCCGTTATCAATTGCAACAACGTAAACGGCGTCACGAATTTTGCTGTCAACTTCACAATGTGAATTTAGGTTTTGCTCTTTAAATAGCAGGCTCGAAGCAGCGGGGCCGTCGCGATTAGTGCTTCGAACGCTATGGCTCCGGCTTTGATCGCCGTGACACTCAGCGCTGTTGGACGGATTTAGGTGGGCGCATGAAATCAGGTCGCAAGCCGATCATCGTCGTCGCCCTCTTATCCGGGTTGATCGCGGCATATTTGTCGACCAGGCATGATCCCCCGCCGGCTCCCCAGCTGACGCTCGAGCCCGAGATCATTCCGGCAGCCGAAGTACTGGTGGCGACGACCGATCTGCACCTGGGAACAAAGCTTGATACGGAACACCTTAAATGGCTCCCCTGGCCCTCCGGGGGCCTCAGCGATGGGATGATCGTGAAGAACAGAGCACCGGATGGCATGGCTCAAATCGTCGGCTCGATCGTCAAGGAAAACTTCGTCGCCAACGAACCGATCAACAAGGAAAAACTTGTTCAATCCGATGCCGGATACCTCGCCACCATCTTGCCCGAAGGCAAACGCGCGCTTGCCATCAGCATCGACCAGCGAGGCTCAAATAGTGCGGGCACTTTGATTTTGCCCAACGATCATGTGGACGTGATCCGAATTTATAAGGATGCGCGGGTATCAAGAACCCAAGGGATGGACGTCTTCTCCAGCGAAACGCTTCTGCAAAACATCCGCGTTCTCGCCATCGGGCCCAATATCGAAGAGAAGAACGGAGCGCGGGTCGCGGTGGGAGAAACCGCAACCCTTGAGCTTGATCCCGACGAGGTCAACACGATCGCGCTCGCGCAGCGTTCAGGTGCGCTCACGCTTGCTCTGCGAAGCATCGCCGACATGACCTCGTCTCAATCGACGCAGCACTCCAACACCACCACTGTCACGATCGTGAGGGGAGCCACCCGCGAAGACTATCCGGTCTATCAAACTCACTCCACAGCACAATAGAGACGCAGCTTCCTTCGACTGCCGGCGCGACTTGCATGCACTGCGCGTCATCCGAGGTGCGCGCGAGGGCCTCATGACATTTGCCCAAGTGCCGAAGCGAGGATCGATGGTTTCCGGCTGGGCCAAAAAGCGGCGTCGCTGCAGGGGCGGCACAGAATATTGACGGATATCAATCCGCCCAAAGCGTCACCAGCAGCGGATTATCAAAGAAGCAGCCGTTCCTGGGCCACTTCAATAATCAAGTATTGCGCTCGTTTCTATGTTGGCTAAATTGTAAAAATGGTAGAAAACCATACCTATTAGTGGCTATAAATACCCCCTCCGTAGTAATGCGATTTACCAAGAGAAAGAAATAGGCATCGGCCTACATTCCTCTATCGCCGCTCCCGGCAATGCAGGGAGAGCATTTAAAGCCACAATCGCTGATTTCCGGAGCATGAGCTCCATTTCCGATGGGTCGACCTTTCCTCAGGGGGCGTCTTGCAGCTGTTGCCAGAGATATTTCCGCCGCTCAATACCCACAGCACGGTCCACCGCCCGCAGGCGGCGAGCACCAGTTTCAGCAAATCGTCATTGGCTTTGCTTACATTCGCGGTGAGGCGCCAGCCGGTTCGCCACGCGATTGCGCAGCCCAGCAAATGGAAGAGCTGCTGAAGAAACCAGTTCCGCTCAAAGCGGTTGAGTAGAGACCGAGAGTTCCTGAACCCAAGCCCACTGGATCGTCGTCAAAGGAGAGCCCGATGTCATTCACGCTTACATCAGCCGTAACCGGCCCGGTGATGCTAAACCCAACGCTCAACCCTCTCTACATCACCAGCACCGGAACCGTGACCTCAGCCGCGGATGGCATCGACGGGGACGCGACCACCACCTGGACGATCAGCAATCAGGGCCTCGTCTCTACTACCTTGGGCAATGGCGTGGCGCTTGGGGGCAGCGGCTTTATCGGCAATTCCGGATCGATCTCGGGGACGACCGCTATCCAAACCCACGGCGGGTCCGTCACAAATAATCAAGGCGGCACCCTCACGGGCATCGGCAGCTCGGGGGTTGGCGGTGCGGGCGTCTACATCATCGGCAACTCGGGGTCCGTGACCAACGCCGGCAGCATCAACGCAACCGGCACGGGCGCCGCTGCTGTCGACCTCGGCGATGGGGGTAGCCTCACTAATAATGCCAGCGGAACGATCACGGGTAATGCATTTGGCGCCTTCGTGACCGGCGCCGCCGGGAATGTCACGAACAGCGGGTCCATCTCGGGCACGGACGCAGTGGCTCTCGCCAAGGGCGGAGCCGTCGCCAACAATGCCGGGGGGCGGATTACGGGGTCCAACATTGGGGTGTACTCCGAATTCGGATCGACTGGCGTTGTCACGAACAGTGGCAGCATCACCGCAACCGGAACGGCGGGAACCGGCGTCGATCTCGGGGGTGGCGGCAGCGTCACGAACAATGGCGGGATTATCTCTGGCGGAACCGCAAGCGGCGGAAACGGTGTTTTCGTGAGCGGCGCGTCAGGGGCGGTGACGAACAG
>JAFAQA010000133.1 GCA_019246665.1 Hyphomicrobiales bacterium | reverse complement strand
GGAAGAATCGCGTCGGTTTGCGGCGTCAGCAGGTTGTCTTGCGTGAAAGTTCTATAGGGCTCGTATTCGGGAACCGGCGGGGCTGGGATGTTCAGCGCATTCAAGACCATGACGATGCTCGCGACCCCGCAATAAGCTTGCGTCTTCTGGGTCAAAAAATTGCTCGCGAGGGGAAAGTAAGCTTCTCTCGCATCGCTTTCGGCAAAATAGTTTTCGCCATCATGGCTGCTGAAACCAATTAGATTGTCCGGCAGCTTGAGCGTTTCGCTGTTCGCGCCCGTTATCATAAGCCCCCATGCAAATGTCGCGCCGAGCAAAAGGGATTTCCACATGGTCTCCTCTCCGTAAACGGGTCAGCGCGTCAGACTAGCCGTCGTTCAGCCGTGGGCGCAATGCGCTGCGCGCCTCGCCTTGCCCAAGGCAGGGCAAATGATTCGAGCTCCTTGCGACCCGACAGTGAGCATGAGCGAGAGTCGAGCTGCTCAGCAAAGCGTTCCGTTGCGTGTTCAAGCCGGAACGAGAGCAGTGGGCCCGCAACCGTGGGGCGTTGCGCCGCGTTTAACCAGCTCTTGTTGGCGTGATGAAGGAGCCAGCCATGAGCGCGCCAATCTCGTTCCGGAGCTGAGACAATGTTGCCCGCACTAAGTTTTCTTGATGCGGCCTGCAACTTTCCGCGGGCGACTCTCGACGACCTTTTGGGCGAAGGGGGTGCCGTGGTTGTGGCGCCGCATCCTGATGACGAGAGCCTCGGCTGCGGCGCGCTGATCGCAGCCGCTCGGGCGGAAGAGCGGCCGGTCAAGGTCGTCGTGCTCTCGGACGGCACCGGATCGCATCCCGGATCGATCAAATATCCGAGAGAACAATTGCGTCAGCTGCGCGAGCGCGAGGTGCGAAAGGCTGTCTCGGTGCTCGGCGTGCGCGCCGCCGATCTGAATTGCCTCAACCTTCCAGATCGCCATCTGCCGCGATCGGGGATTGAGGCGGAGAGCGCCGCGGGGGCGATCGCGGAACAGCTTCGCAAAGCCGAAGCGCACGCTCTGTTTGCCACCTGGCGCCACGATCCGCATACCGACCATCAGGCCGCCTATGACATCGCACGCAAAGCCGCCGATCTAGTCCGGGGGGTGCGTCTTTTCGAATATGCGATCTGGGGACGCGATCTCTCTCCCGAGACGATGGTTGCGGAGGTGCCGCGCGGCTGGCGCTTCGACGGCTCCAGCTTGGTCGCGCGCAAGCAAGCGGCCATCGCTTGCCATCGCTCGCAAGTCACAAATCTCATCGATGACGATCCGGAAGGATCCTGCCTCAGTCCCGCCATGCTGGCGCGTTTCGCGGGAAAGGAGGAGATCTTCTTCGAGATTGATCGGTGACCGCAGTTTTGCATCGACGCGCTCACATGGAATGCTTCTCGCATGACGGAACCACTGTCTCACGAGATGAGCTGGAACGGTTCAAGATGACACAAATCGAGCCGTTATGAGTGCACGCAAGGAACACGAAGCAGTTTCTCATGCCTATTAACGGCAGGGAAACGGGTTTCGATATTACTTGCCACGAGATTATGGGCTGGAGCAGAGAAAATACGCCATGAAGCAAACCAGTTATTCTTGCTGGCGAAGACGCGGCCTCAGGTCGTACCTTCGCGACGAGGTTGGAGCGACCGCAATCGAGTATGGGCTCATCGCCGCGTTGATATCGACCGTGATCGTTGCCGCCACCACGAGCATCGGCACTCAGCTCGTCACGACCTTTACTGCGGTGAAGAACGGGCTTGCCGGGAATTAGCAAGACCATAGATCCAATCGCCCTTGCGGCAAATCAACGAACTCACAGATTCGGGCGAGGCCAATAAAGGATCGCGCGTGCCCGCGCGGGGCTTCTTCTCAGCTTGTCGCGGAGCCGCCCTGGATCATGACCCGAGGCCAGGAAGCCGACTCAGTCTTCCAGCGTAAACCCAACCCGCAGTATCACCTGGTAATGCCGAACAGAGCCCTTCTCGACGTGTCCTCTTACCTGCACCACCTCGAACCATTTCATCTCCCGAATGGTCTTGGATGCGCGGGATATCGCGTTCTGAGTCGCATCTTCGATGCTTTTTTCTGAAGATCCCACGAGCTCCAGGATCTTATAGACATGGTCATCCGCGTCGGCCATTTTCGGACCTCGTTGAGTGTCAGCTTGCGCGAGGCGCCCTATTCCTGGCGCCTGGCTTTCTAACGAGCGCTGGGATCAGACCAACTCGCGAGCTCAGATCGTGTCGCAAGGGTGGGAGCCAGGTTCGCGGATCATCGCTCGGCGGACGATCAACAGCCCTGGTCCATTTTCGCCGATTGCGAGTCCGTATCCATCGCCTGCTCAGTCGCGCTCGCCTGCCCTTGCTCCTCACCCATTTTTGACGGGTTGGAGCTGGTGCCCATTGCCTGTTGAGCCGCAGTGGGCTGGCCTTGCTCTTGTCGCTGCGCATCTTCGGACGATGTCGCCTTGCCTTGCGTCATGCTGTTCATCACGGCAGTTGGCGGGTGCGCGTGCGTGACAGCGCCTGTGGCGCCTGTTTGCGCATTGGCGCCGACTGTGGGGCCCGACCCTGCATCCTTTTGCGTGCATGGACCGGCCTGAGCCACTCCGCCTGTGAGGAACAAGGCGATGCAGCTGATGAACGCCAAGCTTCGTCGCTCCATTTGAGCCTCCCTCAGACACCGATTGTTTGTGCTGGTGTTGACTAATCCCGCGCGGGGATCGGAGTTCCCCGGTCGAGCGCGTCCATTATTGGCTGGGTGCCAAAAAGAACCCGATGGCCCGGAGGGTTCACAAGCGTGCTGGCCCACGGCGCACGCGGAACTTCGAGCCAGCATCGTCGTTGCCGCCACAACCATTGTGGTCAGCCCACGAAGTGATTGATGCAATGCGAAACCCGCACTCGACGCTGAGAATTGGCAGGCATCCCATTCATCCGATGCTCGTTCCCTTCCCGATCGTGTGCTTCGTCGGCACCTTCCTCAGCGATCTCGCCTATTGGCGGACAATGGATGTGATGTGGGCTGATTTCTCGGCCTGGCTCGTGACCATTGGCGTCGTCCTCGGTGTGCTGGCCGCCATAGCAGGCCTGATCGATTTCCTCGGCAACCGCCTGATCCGCGAACAGAAGCCCGCCTGGCCTCATGTCATCGGCAACGCAGTGGTCCTGGTGCTCTCCTTCGTCAACGCTCTCGTCCATAGCCGGGATGGTTGGACTTCGGTCGTGCCGACCGGCCTTATTCTTTCGACGTTGTCGGTCCTCATTCTCCTGGTCACCGGATGGTTGGGGTGGTCACTGGTCTACCGCCATCGAGTAGGAGTTGCCGAATGACATCTCCCCGTTTTCGCCGAATGTCAGCAGCGTGCCGCCTCGCACCGATTATACTGTCGGTCGTCGCACTTGCCGGATGCAACAGCGAGGATCCCGATCCACGCACTGAGATCGGGCCTCACCCGGACTTGCCGCCCATCCAGCAATATCTGTTCGCGCCGATGCACATTGCGCGGGTCGTCGGCTGGAAGGAGGGCGAAAAGCCGATCGTCCCTCAAGGATTGCAAGTGCAAGCTCTCGCCACCGGGCTGGAGCATCCCCGCTCACTTCACGTCCTTCCGAACGGAGACATATTGGTCGTCGAATCGCGCGCGCCCGATTTGCACAGCATCAGGCGGCCAAAGGATGTCATCATGGGCTGGGTCGAATCCATGTCGACTTCGGCCGGCGAGAACCAAGGCAGCAATCGAATAACGCTGCTGCGCGTGAACGATGCCGGGGCGACGGAGGTCAGAAGCGTTTTCCTCGACCATCTGAGCTCGCCCTTCGGCGTCGCCCTGGTCGGCAACGATCTTTACGTTGCCGACACCGACGCCATCATCCGCTATGCGTATCGTCCGGGCGATACGAAGATTACCGAGCCCGGCACGACGCTGACGCCGCTGCCTGGCGGTCCGATCGACCATCATTGGACCAAGGACCTCGTTGCCAGCAAGGATGGTTCCTTGCTGTATGTCGGTGTGGGATCGAACAGCAACATCACCGAGAACGGCATGGAGGCCGAGAAAGATCGCGCCTCGATCTGGGAGGTGGACAGGGCGTCAGGCCGTTTCCGCCTTTTTGCCACCGGATTGCGAAACCCGAACGGACTGACCTTGGAACCTCAGACCGGCGCACTCTGGACCGTGGTCAATGAGCGTGACGAGCTCGGGCCCAATCTCGTTCCCGACTACATGACATCGGTGAAGGACGGGGGCTTTTATGGGTGGCCTTACAGCTATTTCGGCCAGCACCTCGATCCGCGTGTCATGCCGCAGCGTCCCGATCTCGTGGCGAGCGCCATCGTTCCCGATTATGCGCTGAGCTCTCATGTGGCGCCGCTGGGGCTGGTCTTTTACACGGGCACCAATCTTCCGGAGAAATTTCGGGGAGGCGCATTCGTTGGCGAGCATGGCAGCTGGAACCGCAAGACCCTCAACGGTTACAAGGTCGCCTATATTCCCTTTGAAGGGGGGCATCCGAATGGGATGGCGGAGGACGTGGTCACTGGCTTTCTCAATTCTCAAGGGGAAGCGCGCGGCAGGCCGGTGGGGCTTGCGGTCGACAGGACTGGCGCGCTCCTCATCGCCGATGACGTTGGAAACACAGTGTGGCGTGTCTTCGCGGCTTCGAAATGAACCGATCGCCGATCAGCAGGGATATGGCTGTCGCGATAGCTCCCTGACGTAGGCGTTCAGGCGATGGCGAGCACCTCGCAAGGTTCGAACAGAAAGAGAAAAATAGTTCCCAAAATCTCTCTACGTGATTATTTCGCGTCAGCACGAATTACCGTCCGGTGAAGCGCGGGGCGCGCTTCTCGAAGTAATGGGCGACGCCCTCCTTGAAGTCCTCGCTCTCGAAGGAGGCATACATTTCCTCGTCGGCTGCCTTCCAGGAATCGGCGAGATTGCGGAAAAGATCATCATAGACTTGGCGCTTGATCACCGCCGTCGAACGGGGCGACGAATTCGAGGCCATGGCTCGCGCTTTTTCGAACACGGCGAGCGAGAAGCCTTCCTCGGGCAAGAGATCGGCAAGGCCAAGGCGTGCCGCCTCGGTGCCGTCGATGACGCGCCCCGAGTAGAGAAGATCGAGCGCCGGCATGAGCCCGATGAGGCGCGGCAACATGAAGGACATGCCGTGCTCGGCGATGAGCCCGCGCCGGGCGAAGGCCGTCGTCACCTTGGCCGAGGGCGCGATGTAGCGCATATCGGTGAACAGCACGAAGCAAAGTCCGATCCCGGCGACCGGACCATTGATCGCGGCGATGATCGGCTTTTCCACTCGCAAGAGATAGCTGAAGCGCTGCTGGTAGTTCACCTCGATGCCGTTCAGGCCGTCGGTCGCGGCATCATGGCGCGCCAAGGTGCCACGCTTGCCGCTTTCAAGTGACGCCTTCATGCGATCGAGATCGGCGCCCGCGCAAAAGCCGCGCCCGG
Source organism: Hyphomicrobiales bacterium (assembly GCA_019246665.1). Lineage (GTDB taxonomy): Bacteria > Pseudomonadota > Alphaproteobacteria > Rhizobiales > Beijerinckiaceae > GAS188. The sequence continues at coordinate 24,343 of JAFAQA010000133.1, read as the reverse complement.
CGCCGGTCACCATGATCACGCGAACCGCAGCTTCGGCCGCGGCGGTCTCCATGGCCGAGCGCACCTCCTGCTCCATCACCTGCGTCCAGGCATTGAGCTTCTCGGGACGGTTCAGCGTAATGGTGGCGACGTGGTCCTTTACCTCATAGAGGATTTCCCGGGTCTGCATGAGCTTGAGCCTTTGCACCTGCCGAAGGCGGACCTCTTCTTTTGATGATGGGCCCGCGAACCGTTCGCGGATGCCCAGTCGCGCCTTACATCATCCGCACGATGGGATCGCCACCCGTTCGATGTGCGTCCTGAGCGCCGTATTTGCGCAATTCGAGCTTGGCGATCTGATTGCGATGCACCTCATCGGGACCATCGACCATGCGCAACGTGCGCGCATACGCATAAGCGCGGGCCATGATGCGATCGGTGAAGCCGCCGGCGCCGAATCCCTGGATCGCCCAGTCGATCACCTGGCAGGCCATGCTTCCCGCCGCAACCTTGATCATGGCAATATCGGCGCGCGCTTCCTTGTTGCCGACCGTGTCCATTTTATAGGCCGCCTGCAGCGTCAGCAGACGAGCCTGATCGATGAGGCACCGCGATTCCGCGATGCGTTCGAGCCATATCGTTTGACTCGCGATCGGCGCGCCGAAGGCGACACGCTCCTTGAGCCGGCGGCATAGGCGTTCGAGCGCCCGCTCGGCTGCCCCGATGATGCGCATGCAATGATGGATGCGCCCAGGCCCTAGTCGGCCTTGCGCAATCTCGAAGCCGCGTCCTTCGCCGAGCAGCATGTTCGCGGCGGGGACGCGAGCATTGTCGAACTTGACCTCCATGTGGCCGTGGGGCGCGTCGTCGAAGCCGAAGATCGTCAGGGGACGAATGATCGTCACGCCCGGGTGGGGAAGGGGGCAAAGGATCATCGATTGACGCTTATGCGTGTTCGGGTTCTTCGGATCGGTCTGGCCCATCACGATGAGAATGCGGCAACGCGGATCACCTGAGCCCGAGGTCCACCATTTGTGCCCGTTGATCACATATTCGTCGCCGTCGCGCGTGATCGAGGTCGCGATGTTGGTGGCGTCGGAGGAGGCGACGGCGGGCTCGGTCATGGCGAAAGCCGAACGAATCTCACCCTTCAGCAAGGGCTCGAGCCATTCTTTCTTCTGCGCCGGCGACCCATAGCGCACCAGCACTTCCATATTGCCGGTGTCGGGCGCGCTGCAGTTGAAGATTTCCGCGGCGACGGGAGAACGCCCCATGATTTCAGCGAGCGGCGCGTATTCGAGATTGGTGAGGCCGGCGCCGAGATCGCTCTCCGGCAAGAACAGGTTCCATAGGCCGGCTTTGCGAGCCTTCGCCTTCAGCTCCTCAAGGAGCGGGGGGATCTCGCGCCAGCGTGCCGCGCCTTCATGCTCCGGATGCAGCTTCTCTTCATTGGGATAGACATGCTCCTCCATGAAGACGAGGAGCTTCTCCTGCAGCGCCTTCGTCTTCGGCGAATATGCGAAATCCATGGTGCGTTCCCGTTACTGTGCTGAAACCTGTCGATCGGTGAAGCTCAAGCGATGTTGGCCCGTATCCCCATTCAGTTCTTGGCCGAGGCGGCAATCTCCCAGCCGATTCCCGCCATCATGCGCACCCGCTCACCCTGCCGCACGGCGGACGCGTCGGCGGCGTTTCCCGCAAGGCCACGGGCATAGACACCTTGCACGATCGCGGCGATGCGGAAAAAAGCCAAGGCCTTGTAGAAGTCCCAGTGAGGGATGTCGGGGCGGGAGGTTGCGCGGGCATAGGCGGAGAGCACCTCCTGCTCGCTCGGCACACCAAGAGAGGGGAGATCTGCTCCGCGAAGCCCCCCGCTCACGCCGGGCCCGCCAGGCGGCATGTCGTAGGCCATGCACAAATAGGCGAGATCGGCGAGCGGATCGCCGATCGTCGCGAGCTCCCAATCGAGCACCGCCGCGAGGCGCGGCTCCCTCGGATGAAGGATCGTGTTGCCTACCCGGAAGTCGCCATGCACGATCGAAGCCGCGGCCTTTGCCGGCAGATGCGCGACAAGCCAAGCGGATAGCTGCTCCATCTCCTTGATATCGTCGGTCTTGGAGGCGCCATATTGCTTGGTCCAGCGGTCGATCTGGCGCGCCGCGTAATTGTCGGGCCGGCCGAAATCGCCGAGCCCTGCCGCACGCCAATCGACCTGGTGGAGAGCCGCGAGCGTCTCGACGAGCGAGCGGTAAACACCTTGACGCTCGGCTGGCGTAAGCTCGGGAAGGTCCGCGGTCGGGATGACTCTCCCCGCCACATAGCCCATGAGGTAAAACGGCGTGCCGACGACGCTTGCGTCCTCGCATAAAAGCAGCATGGGCGCGACGGGCACGGCTGAGCCCGCGAGCGCCTTCTGCACCTTGTATTCGCGCTCGACCATATGGGCAGATGCGAGCAGCTTGCCCGGCGGCTTCTTGCGCAGCACGTAAGTTGTGGTCGGGGTTTCGATAAGAAAGGTCGGGTTCGATTGGCCGCCCTGGAACTGGCGGATCCCGAGGCTGCCGCTGCGATAGCCCTCGACACGCTCGACGAGATAGCGATCAAGCTTCGCTTCATCGAAACGATGCTGCGGCAAAGGTTCGATGAGGACGGGCGTGACGCTCATGACGCAAAGGCTCCCCCAGAAGGAGGGACGGCGCGTGTTCGATGAGGCGAGGGCGCTCCGCGCCGAAGGCGAGGCCAGGGTTGCATATGCACAATGACGGGCACGCCGTCCTTCATCAGCCCGAACCGCCAATCGTCACGCCCCCATCGGCGACGAGCACCTGTCCGGTGACGAAGCGCGAAGCGCGCGAGGCAAGGAAGAGCGCGACGCCGGCGATGTCGATCGGCTCCCCGAGGCGCTTCAGCGGCGTCTCGGCTTCGCGCTTCTTGCGCGCGGCCTCGTTCTCCCAAAGCGCCCGCGCGAAGTCGGTTTTCACGAGGCCGGGCGCGATCGCATTTACGCAAACGCCGGAGGGTCCCCACTCCAGCGCGAGATTGCGCACCAAGGCTGTCTCCGCGGCCTTCGAGATGCCGTAGACGCCGAGCACTTGTGTGCCACGCAGCGCGGCGATCGAGGAGATGACGATGAAGCTACCCTCGCGGCTCGCAACGAGATGGGGTTTCGCCAATTGCGCGAGCCACCACACGGCCTTCACATTGGTCGCCATCGTCTTGTCGAAGGCCCCGTCGGGAGCATCGGTGAGCGAGCCGTAGAACGGGTTCACCGCCGCGTTGGCGACGCAGATGTCGAGACGCCCGAAATGGGAAACCGTCTTTTGTACCAAGCTTGAGAGCTCCTCCTTCGATCCGGCATGCCCCGTCATCGCGATGGCCTCATGGCCCTCCGCCACAAGCAGGTCGCGCACCTGCTCGCACGCTTCGAGCTTGCGCGACGAGATCACGACCTTTGCGCCGGCGCGCGCATATTCTTCGACGATGGCGCGCCCAATTCCGCGCGAGGAACCGGTGACGAGCGCTACCTTGCCGCGAAGATCGAATAACCTGCTCATCTCTGGCGATCGCTCAGGCGATCTCGAAAAGCCCGGCCGCGCCTTGGCCGCCGCCGACGCACATCGTCACGACGACGCGTTTCGCGCCGCGCCTTCGTCCCTCGAGGAGGGCGTGGCCCGTAAGGCGTGCGCCCGACATCCCGTAAGGGTGGCCGATGGCGATGGCACCGCCATTGACGTTGAGCTTCTCGGGATCGATGCCGAGCTTGTCGCGACAATAAATCACCTGCACGGCGAAAGCCTCGTTCAGCTCCCAAAGATCGATGTCATCGATCGTGAGCCCATGCCGCTCGAGGAGACGCGGCACGGCGAAGATCGGGCCGATGCCCATCTCGTCCGGCTCGCAACCCGCGGCCACAAAGCCCTTGAACACGCCGAGGGGCGCAAGTCCGCGCTTCTCGGCAAGCTTCTCGTCCATGAGGATCGAGATCGAGGCGCCGTCGGAAAGCTGGCTCGCATTGCCGGCCGTGATGGTCTTGCCTTCGCCGCGCACAGGCTTAAGGGCCGCAAGTCCTTCGGGCGTGGTGTCCGGTCGGTTGCCTTCGTCCTTGCCCAGCGTGACCTTCTCCTTTCGCGTCGCGCCGGTGGCCTTGTCGGTCACGACCATCTCGGTCTCGACCGGGATGATCTCTTCGGCGAAGCGCCCACCCTGTTGCGCTGACGCGGTGCGGCGCTGGCTTTCAAGCCCGAAGGCGTCTTGCGCCTCGCGCGAGATCTTGTAGCGCGCCGCGACGACCTCGGCGGTGTCGATCATCGGCAAATAGAGCTCAGGCTTCGTCGCGAGGATCGTCTCGTCGCGGTTGCGGAAGCTGTTGGCGTGCTCGTTCTGCACGAGGCTGATCGATTCGCCGCCGCCGGCGGCCGCGATGGTAACGCCATCATGCATGATCGAGCGCGCCGCGACGGCGATCGCCTGCAGGCCCGAGGCGCACTGGCGATCGATCGTCGTTCCGGCAATGCTCACCGGAAAGCCCGCGCGGACGACGGTCTGACGCGCGAAGTTCCCACCCGTCGTGCCCTGTTGCAGGGCACAACCGACGACAACATCCTCGATCTCCGCGGGGTCGACCCTGGCGCGCTTCGTGGCCTGTTGGAGCGCGAGCGCTGCCAGCGTCGGTCCTGTCGTATCATTGAAAGCGCCGCGATAGGCTTTGCCGATCGGGGTCCTGGCGGTCGAGACGATGACGGCACGGCTCATGACGGCTTACCCTCGCTCTTCTTGCTCTCGTTGAATCTCTTGCCCTCGCGGGCGAGCCGCGCCAGCAGCTTCGCCGGCGTGAAGCGCGGGCCGTGAGTTTTCTCATAGCCCTGCATTTTCTCGACCACCGCTTTCAAGCCGATCTCGTCGACGGACCACATCGGCCCGCCGCGCCAAGCCGGAAAGCCATAGCCGTTGACGTAAACCGTATCGATATCACTTGCACGAAGCGCGATTCCTTCATCGAGAAGCTCGGCGCCGGTATTGGCGAGCTGGAAGAGCAAGCGCTCGACGATCTCCTCGGGCCCGATCGCGTGACGCGCGATGCCTTGGCGCTTTGCCTCCTCGGCATACATCGCCTCGACTTCGGGATCGGGCTTTGGGGTGCGCTCGCCCTTGGAGTACAGGTAAAAGCCGCGACCAGTCTTCTGGCCGAAGCGGCCGAGCTCCGCGATCTTGTCGTTCACCGCATAACGCATCTTCTGCTCGTTGGTGAGCGGGCGCTCCTGGCGAATGCGCCAACCGACGTCGATGCCGGCGAGATCGCTCATCGCGAAAGGGCCCATGGCGAGGCCCCAATCGGTGATCGCCTTGTCGACCTGCGACGGCGTGGCGCCTTCGAGCGCCAAGGCTTGCGCCTCGGCCCCGTAGGCCGCGACCATTCGGTTGCCGATGAAGCCGTCGCAGACACCGGCAAGCACCGCCACCTTGCCGATGCGCTTGGCGAGACCCATGGCGGTCGCGATCACATCCTTCTCGGATTTCGCGCCGCGCACCACCTCGAGAAGGCGCATGATGTTGGCGGGGCTGAAGAAATGCATGCCGAGCACATCGCTCGGCCGCGCGGTCGCGAGCGCGATCTCATCGACGTCGAGTGTCGAGGTGTTGGTGGCGAGAATCGCGCCTTTCTTTGCGAGCGCGTCGAGCTTGCCGAAGACCTCCTTCTTGATTTTCATGTTCTCGAACACGGCTTCGATAATGAGGTCCTTGTCTTCGAGGTCATTGAGCGAGAGCGATGGCGCGAGCCGCGCGAAACGCGCTTTCGCCTCATCAGGGCTCATTCGCCCACGTGCCGCGGCCGAGTCGTAGGTCTCGCGCATCTTGGTCATGCCGCGATCGAGCGCCTCTTGCGCGGTCTCGACGATGGTCACCGGAAAGCCCGCATTGGCAAAGCTCATAGCGATGCCCTGGCCCATGGTGCCGGCGCCGATCACGCCGACATTTTCGACCTTGCGCGGCCTCACGTCTTGGCCGATGTCAGGAATGACGCCCGCGGCCCGCTCCGCGAAGAAGACGTGCCAGAGCGCTCTTGCCTCCGGGCTTTGGTAGCAATGCATGAACAGTTCAAGCTCGCGTTTCATGCCATCCATGAAGGGCAGCTTGGTTGCCGCCTCGACCGACTCGATGCAGGCATTGGGCGCGACCTTGCCGCTCGGATGGCGGCCGAGCGAAGCGCGCTTCTTCTCGAAGACGTCTGATCCGACGCCCGCCTTCGCCACTGGCTTCTCCGACAACCGTCGCGGCTTCGCGCCCGAAGCGACGAGCTCGCGCGCATAAGCGAGCGCCTCTTCGACAAGCTCGCCCTGGGCGATGCGGTCGACGACGCCAGCCTTGCGCGCTGCCTCGGCGTCGATCGGATTGCCGGATACGATCATATCGAGCGCGGCCGTGACGCCAATCGCGCGCGGCAGGCGCTGCGTGCCTCCGGCCCCTGGAATGAGCCCGATCTTGACCTCGGGAAGGCCCATCTTCGCCTTGGCATCGGCTATGCGGTAATGGCAGCCGAGCGCGACTTCGAAGCCGCCGCCAAGCGAGGTGCCGTGCATTGCCGCGACGACCGGCTTCTGCAGCGCCTCGATGTCATGGATGACTTGATAGAGCGAGGGCTGGCGCGGTCCGCCCCCGAATTCGGTAATGTCGGCACCCGCCGAGAAGCAGCGCCCCGCGCCGGTGATCACGATCGCCTTCACGCCTGGCTCACCGCCAAGCGTTTTGGCGGCGTCCGCGAGCCCGCTCCTCACCGCCTGGGACAAGGCGTTTACGGGCGGATGATCAAGCGTCACCAGGGCGATATCACCCACACGCTTCACGTCGACGGCGGCCATGATTTCCTCCCTATGGGCGGCGTTCTTGCCGATGAGCCTCGGCCGGCGAAGATCGCGCCCAGTCGTTGCTCTCCGATGCCTCAGCAAATCTCGCGGCCCGTCCTTGTCGAACCGACTTACCAGCGCAAGCGTCGACGCGCCAGAGGCGTAAGCCGCTGCCAGGGTCTGGAGAGAATTGCGTCGATTGGCGCTCTCGATCGAGAGCCTCGCGGCCGCGCGGACGGACGAGGAGCGGCTATTCGGTGGCGGTGAAGCCTAGCAGGCTGAGCGGTTGAACCGCCTTACCGGAGAAACGATTGGCGATCGGCGAGGTCGCGGTGTTCATGAAGTGACCCGCTGTCGAGCTTGGGCGAGCAATAAAGTCCTGTGCGACCTTCGGAAGTGCCGCGTGCACGACCGCGTTGGCGACCTTCACCTGTGCCGCCGCCAACCGATGCGTCGGGACGAGAGCCGAAGCGTCGAAGAGCGCCATAACCTCATCCTGGCTCGCGTTTCGATGCGACGCCCCGGCAGCGGCTGTCGAAGCATTGTTTCCTTGATCTGCGCCGCCGCTCACAGTCGCCGCTGGAACGATCATGGCCAATTGCGTCCGGGTCGGCGGAAGCGGGTGATCGAGCCGCACCATCGCAGGTTTGGGGTCCGCGGGCGCCGACGAGGTGCTCGCGAGCACCGGAAATTCCGCAGGCTTCTCCGGCGCCGCATAGCCTGCCGCCATGACGGGAATGGATGCGTCCGCATGCTCGTTCGAAGCGATCGCCGTTGTGGAGGCGAGCCCGAAGGCCTGTGGGCGCGTGGGCGGGAGCGGATGATCGAGGGCCACGAGCTCTCCGCCCGTCGGCTCGGCCACATTCGCTTGCGCCACCGTGCTCGATGATGCGCGCAGATCGACGGGGTCTATGTCGTTCGGTCGTGCCGGCGGAAGCGGAATATCGACGAGCGAAGCGATTTCCATGAGCGATTTCGGACGATGCGGCGGCAACGGCGCAAAGGCGGCAATTTCGCTCGCCGTGCTCTCGTCACCCTGTTGCTCATCGGTCGGCTCGGAGCGCAATGCAATCGTGGTGCCCGTCTGGGCCTCCGGTGCGGAACGCACGGCGACCGTCGTTCCAGTTTGAGGCGTCGTTGCGGTCGTCGCGTCGCCACGCAGCGCGCTGAGGAAGCTTGGAAGGCCAGGCGTTGGGGCGCTTGCCGCCGCCACCTGGGTCGGCGTCGCCGGCTCTGTCGCCCGGCCGGCCTGGAGATTGCGCGAGCGGGATGTCGGGGAAGGCGAGGGTGGCTGCACGGTCGCGGAGGTTTGAGCCTGCGACATGATGAAGGCATGAACGCCCGCATCGTTGGCGCTTTGAGCCGCGGCGGCGCTCGGAGCCAAGGCGGCCACCTGGGTCGATTGGCGTGCGGCCGCGGCGCGAGAGAGCGTTCGGCCGCTCGACGCGATCGCCGCGTCCTCGTCCTCGTCCGCGCCGCCAAAAAGGGCGGCCCACAAGCTCTTGTGCTGCCCGGTGCTTGCCGGATCAGCCTCGGCGAAGGCCGTATAGCCGGCGACCGTGCCTCCGGCCGCGAGGATCTCCGCTTTCGCCTGCTCATATCCCGGCAACGGGTGCCCATCCGCGGGGATATGCACTGTCTTTCCATCGGGGAAGAGACGCGCGAGCTGGTCGCGCGTCATGCGCGGCCAGGCGCGCACGCTTCCCGCATCGATATGCACGAAAGGCGAGCCGGATGTCGGGTAATAGCCGACGCCGCCTCGTTGCAAATGCATCGCGATCTCGCGCATGCGCTCGATCGGCACATCGGGGAGAAAGGAATCCATCGCCTTGCCGAGCACATGCTGGCTGTGCTCGGCGACGAGATGGGAGCTTCGCCGCAGCATGGCGTTTGTTTCAGGCGACCGATAACCTGAGACCGCGTGGAACGGTTCTTGCGACCCTGTTTCCTGATGCACTTCCCAAAGGATGTCGAAAAGGCGCGGGCTCATCGAGGTGGGCTCATCGCGCCGCCAATCGCGCAAGATCCAGCTCAGCTGCTTGAGGCCTTCCGCGTCGTAAACGCCATTGCGCTTGAAAGTGACGGTGGCACTTTCACTGGTGTGGACGTTGAAGATGGAAAGAGTGCGTGTGTCGCCATTTGCGTCCGCACCCTCGAGCGAGATCGGAAAAAAAGCCAAAGCTGTCGAGAGCGCGAGGACCAGGCCCGAGATGCGCAATGATCGATCAGCGATAGGTCTCGATCTCGAGCTTGGCAAAACTCATCCCGCTGAATTTGCGATTCGCCGATGCGGTCTGCGCCGCGTTGAGGTAGTTTTAGCGTGGTTAGTTAACGGATTGCAAATCCGCGTTGGTCGGTGGGCGTACAAAGCAATCGTGACGAAACGGTGTCAGCGGCCAATATTTTGACGCGGGATTTCCTTAACCGAGCTACTTTCGTGGCCCGAGCATCGCTTCAATTCTGGCATCGAGACCATAGAGATCTCCGAAGCGCCGAAGCCTTCCCTGGGCATCGGCCGCGATGGTGAAATAGACGATATGCACCGGAAGCTGCTGTGCCAGATTGATGGTGCGTTCCGCGCCGCCGACCAATTTCTCGATACGCCTCTGCGGCCAAGCGGCCGTGTCGTTCATCACGTATTCGGCAAGCTTGAAGGGCTGTTCGACCCGCACGCAGCCATGGCTGAAGGCGCGCTCGGATTGAGCGAATAGACTGCGCGTCGGCGTGTCGTGCAGATAGACCGCGTGGTCGTTCGGAAACATGAATTTGATGCGCCCGAGCGCATTGCGCTCGCCGGGCGGTTGCCGGATCGAGATGTGATCACCGTGCTGCACCACCTCGTATCCCTGGCGCTCGGCATAGAGAGGGTCTTCTGCCAGTTTCGGCAGAAACTCCTTCTTGAGGATGGAGGGTGGAACGTTCCAGGACGGATTCACCACCAGGAATTTCATATCTGCCGAGAACAAGGGCGTCGGTGATGTCGGTTTGCCCACGATCACGCGCGCCGCGTGCGTGAGCGCGCCATTATTAACGTAACGCAAGGTGAATTCGGGCACGTTGACGAGGATGTAGCGCTCGCCGAGCTCGGGCGGTAGCCAGCGCCAGCGCTCCATATTCGCGATGATGTCGGCCTCGACGCGCTTTGCGGAAAGCGAGGAGAGGGCACGGGTGGGCGCTTGATCGACTGCGGTGCCGTGACGTTCGACGGCGGCAAGCTCTGCATTGCCGACACGATCGCCGTCCGATGAGGAACGCGCACCGGTCTTGGCGCGCAAAGCCGCGAGCGCGGTGCGCAGATTGAGATAGCCGTCACTGCGGGGATTGAAGGCTTCGAGCGCGAGGCTCGGGTCGGAGGCGCCGGACAAGGTCTCGAGGACGAGTTGCGCGTCGGGCAGTGAAAGCCTCGGTGTGATCAAGCCGGAAATTCGGCTAGGCACGATCCTTGCGCCCCGTGCATCGCGGGCATAGGCGATGACGGCGGCCGAAAGACGCCAATCCGCTTCCGCCACATCCTGTGCGTCCTTGGAAGCAGGGGGCGTCGCGGCCGCAGCGTAATCATCAGGGTCAAGCCCTTCCTCTCCCGCATGCGCCATCCGATCGATGAGGGCGAGAGCCGCCTTCGCCGGCGCGCCGTCTTCATGCCACAAAGGTGCGAAGCCACGGGTTTCATAGAACGCCGTGATCGCTTGCCGCTCGGACTTGCCGAGACGCGGAAAGAGCACGCTTTCCGAGGCTTTCGCGAAAGCTGCGCGCATCGTATCGGCGGAGTTTTCGGCGGCGACCGGAGCCGCAGCAGGAGAGGCAGCAGGCCCCGAGACGGTCCCATCCGTGGGCGATGAGCTCTCCTTCGTTTCGGAACTTGCGGGCTTAGTCTCGCTGTGCAGTTTCGTTGCAGGCACTGGCGCGCCGGACAGCGTCTCGGGGACCTTCGCGATTTCCGCGCCTTTGAGCGAAATTGGGTCCTCGCGCTCCGCGAAACCGGAAATCGGAGGCGGATAGGGCGGCAAGGGCACGGTGATGATGGCCGAGGCAGCCGACTTGGCGGCACTCGTATCCTGCGCAGACGAGGGCAGCGCCGTCGCGATCATCAAGGACGCCCCGACCATGGCGAGGAGGACCGCCGCACGAGGCGCCGAACGACGACCGTCAATCTCGCGCGGCATGTTATCAATCCATTTGGTCGAAAGCGGGTTGCAGGATTGTCGCTGATTGCGCCGATTACAAGAGCGTTAGCCGGCGATTTTTGGTCAAATCCCCGCGAGCGTCATGCCGCGTCCGATACGTCGGGAGGGGCGGCGCCATCGTCAAGCCCATATTGCTTGAGCTTGCGGTACAAGGTCGAGCGGCCGATCTTCAGCCGGCGCGCGACCTCTGTCAAATGCCCACGGTAATGGGATTTGGCGAAGCGGATGATATCCGCCTCGAGCTCCTCGATGTCGCGCACGTCGCCATGCTCGTCGAGAAGCTTCAAGACGTTCGGGTCGCGGACCTCGATGCGGACCGTCTCGGGCGCGCGCTCGGGAAGCGCTGGCGCGGGTTCGTTGCGCAGCGGGGGAACCTTCACCGGAAAACCAGCGACCTGGGCGGCGATCTGCGGCAATTCGGCGATGGTGATCTCGTCCGAATCGCTCAGCACGACGGCACGGAACACCGCGTTCTCGAGTTGGCGGACATTGCCTGGCCAGTCAAAGCTCATGATCAGCGCCATGGCCTCGGCCGAGAAGCCGCGAATGCGCTTTTTTTCGCTCGCGGCGAAATGGGCGAGAAAGGCGCGCGCGAGGTCGGGCACGTCCTCGCGCCGCCCGCGCAGCGGGGGGATGCTGATCGGAAAGACGTTAAGCCGATAGAACAAATCCTCGCGAAAACGGCCCTGGCGCACGAGCTCGATCAGATTGCGATTGGTGGCCGAAATGATTCGCACATCGACCTTGACGGTCTTGCGACCGCCAACAGGGTCGATCTCGCCATGCTGGATGGCGCGCAAGAGCTTTGACTGAGCCGCGAGAGGCAGTTCACCGATCTCGTCCAGGAAGAGGGTGCCGCCATTCGCCTCGACGAATTTGCCGGCGTGTTTTTCGGTGGCGCCGGTAAAGGCGCCTTTCTCGTGGCCGAAGAGCAAGGACTCGACGAGGTTCTCCGGGATCGCGCCGCAATTGACGGTGACGAAGGTTTTGCCGCGCCGATCGCTCGCTCCCTGAATGGCGCGAGCCACGAGCTCCTTGCCGACGCCGGACTCGCCCTCGATGAGCACCGGGATCGTCGATTTCGCCGTACGCTCGCCAAGCCGGATGACGCGTGCCATCTCGGGGCTCTTGGTGACCAGGTCCTTGAAGGTGAGGCTGTTCGTCGCCTGACGATTGATGCGGCGCACCTCGCTTTCGAGAGCGTCCATGCGCATGGCATTCTTGATCGACACTTGCAGGCGCTCGGCGCCGACGGGCTTCACCACGAAATCCGTGGCCCCCGCTCGCATCGCCGAGATCACCGTGTCGATCGAGCCATGCGCCGTCTGCACGATCACCGGCTTCTCGATGCCGCGCTCGCGCATTTGGGCAAGCACCCCCATGCCATCGAGATCGGGCATCACGAGGTCGAGGATCACGACGTCGATATCTCCGCCACGCGCGCCGGTGAGGCTCGCGAGAGCCTCGGCGCCATCGGCGGCGATCACGGGCTCGTAGCCGAAACGGCGGACCATCGCCTCGAGCAGACGGCGCTGGACGGGATCATCGTCCACGATCAAAATGGTGTGAGGCATCGGGCTCCGCGACGTCTTATTCGTATTTGAATTTCGTTTCGGGACGATCCTGCTACGCACCGGTAAAGGTCCGATTAACGCTAATCCTCGCACTCGCCCTGATGTGTTATCGACGCGTGATCGATGCGGCGCGCGAGTTGAACGCGAAGCTTCCCTGGGCAATAACGGCGAAGGGTTCGTGAGGTGGTCGATTGGGGCGCCCGCAACCCTCGATGATGCCAGTCGACTTTCATGGCGCGATGGTGGGTGGCCTTCGGGCGGTCCACCAGTCCCGCAACATCAAACCGTGGTGAGAACCGTGCCGAGAATGATGCTGACAAGCGCGCACAAAATCGTGATCAGCGCTTTCGCCCAGGAAGCGGCGCTCGCCTCGACCAATGATGACCTCGGCCCTTTGCCGGAATGGAATCTCAGCGATCTCTATTCCGGGATGGACGCGCCAGAGCTCAAGCGCGACCTTGCCTTCGCGGATGAGGAAAGCAAGGCCTTCGCCGCGAGCTATCAAGGCAAGCTCTCGACCCTCCTTTCGGGAAAGGACGCGAGCACGGCGCTCCACGCGGCCATCGCCCGCTACGAGCGGCTCGACGAAGTCATGGGACGCCTCATGTCCTATGTGGGCCTCGTCTATGCCGGCGACACGAGCGACCCCATTCGCGCGAAACTTTACGGTGACACGCAGGAGCGTCTCACGGCCGCCGGCACGCACGTGCTTTTCTTTCAGCTCGAGCTCAACCAGCTCGATGACGAAACGCTGGCCAAGGCCGCTGCCGAAGCACCGCTCTCGCATTATCGTCCTTGGCTCGAGGATATCAGGCGCGAGAAGCCCCATCAGCTCGAGGACAAGCTCGAACGTCTCTTCCTCGAGAAATCGGTGAGCGGAGCCTCGGCCTGGAATCGCCTGTTCGACGAGACGATGGCAGCGTTGCGTTTCGACGTGGATGGCTCGGAGCTCACGCTCGAGCCGACGCTCAACAAGCTGCAGGACACGGACGGCGCCGTGCGCAAGCGCGCGGCCGAGGCGCTCGCCAAAGTCTTCAAGGAAAACCTTCGAACCTTCTCACTGATCACCAATACACTCGCCAAGGACAAGGACATCTCGGATCGTTGGCGAAGCTTCAAGGATGTGGCCGACGCCCGCCATCTCTCGAACCGTGTCGAGCCGGAAGTGGTGGAGGCGCTTGTCGCGGCGGTACGCGCGGCCTATCCGCGCCTTTCGCATCGTTACTATCGGCTGAAGGCGCGCTGGTTCGGCCAGGACGCGCTCGACTTCTGGGACCGCAATGCGCCTTTGCCGAAAGTCGAGAACCGCACTATTCGCTGGGACGACGCCAAGAACATCGTGCTTTCGGCCTATGCCGGCTTCGCGCCGCAAATGGCGTCGATCGCTGAGCGCTTTTTTACCGACAGTTGGATCGACGCGCCCGTGCGTCCCGGCAAGGCACCGGGGGCGTTCGCGCATCCGACAGTGCCGTCGGCCCATCCTTACGTGCTGCTCAATTATCAAGGCAAGCCGCGCGACGTGATGACGCTCGCCCATGAGCTCGGCCACGGCGTGCACCAGGTGCTTGCTGCGCCGAATGGCGCGCTGATGGCGCCAACACCGCTGACGCTTGCCGAAACCGCATCGGTGTTCGGCGAAATGCTCACCTTCCGCAAGCTTCTATCGGAAACGAAGGACAAGGCGCAGCGCAAGGTGATGCTGGCGCAAAAAGTCGAGGACATGATCAATACGGTCGTACGCCAGATCGCGTTCTACTCCTTCGAGCGCGAGATTCATTTGAAGCGCAAGGAGGGCGAGCTCACGGCCGATGAGATCTGTGCCACCTGGCTCGCCGTTCAGGGCGAGAGCCTCGGTCCGGCGATTCGCCTTGGCGAGAGTTACGGCGCCTTCTGGACCTACATCCCCCATTTCATCCACTCGCCCTTCTATGTTTACGCTTACGCGTTCGGCGATTGTCTGGTGAACTCGCTTTATGCCGTTTATGAGAAGGCGCATCCGGGTTTCGCGGATGCTTATTTCGACATGCTGAAGGCGGGCGGCACCAAGCACCACCGCGAGCTTCTCGCGCCTTTCGGGCTCGATGCCAGCGATCCCACCTTTTGGGAGGCAGGCCTTTCGCTGATCGAACGCATGATCGTGGAGCTCGAGGGGATAAAATGAAGTGGAGGCCAAGCGTCGTGCAGGACCGTCCGGGGCGAAGCTTCAGCCGGTGCCAGGATGAAGGATAAGGAGGCCAATCGGTTCTCGGCGCGCGCGGCGCGTTACGCTCGCGTCGGTGCGAATGTGGGCGGGGTCGCGGCCCGCATCGCGGGCGGTCGGCTCCTCGGCGCGAAAGATCGCGGCGCCGGCAATGCGGCAGCGCTCACGCGTGCCCTGGGCGGCCTCAAAGGCCCGATCATGAAGGTCGCGCAGCTCATGGCGACCATCCCCGAGGCCCTCCCGGCCGATTACGCAGCGGAGCTGCAGAAGCTGCAATCGGAAGCGCCGCCCATGGGCGCGACCTTCGTCAGCCGGCGCATGCGGGCGGAACTCGGTGCCGATTGGCGCGGGCGCTTTGGCGAATTCGATCTTGCGCCCGCCGCCGCCGCCTCGCTTGGCCAGGTGCATCGCGCGGTCTCGCTCGATGGCGCGCGCCTTGCCTGCAAGCTGCAATATCCGGACATGCAGTCGGCCGTGGAGGCGGATCTCGCCCAGCTCGAGCTTTTGTTCGCGATCCATCGGCGCATGGAGCCGGCGATCGACACGCGCGAGATCATGAAAGAGATCAGCGCGCGCATTCGCGAGGAGCTCGATT
The DNA here is from genome assembly GCA_019246665.1 of Hyphomicrobiales bacterium. Classification (GTDB taxonomy): domain Bacteria; phylum Pseudomonadota; class Alphaproteobacteria; order Rhizobiales; family Beijerinckiaceae; genus GAS188. Next base: position 8,969 of record JAFAQA010000133.1, on the reverse strand, counting down.
ACCGGCTCGAGGGCCGGCACGCGTCCGCTTATGCGCTGATGCTCGAGAACGTGCCCGAGGTGCGCGTGCCGCGTGTCTTTCCGGAGCTTTCCACCTCGCGCTTGCTCACTCTCGACTGGCTCGACGGCACGCGCCTCCTGACCCACGTGAACGACGATCTCGACACGCGCAACCGCCTCGCTGTCGCGATGTTCAAGGCGTGGTGGCTGCCCTTCTCCAGCTTCGGCATCATTCACGGCGATCCGCACCTTGGAAACTACACCGTCTTCGTGGAGAAGGGACGCAGGGGCGCTTCGAAGCCTTCCGGCATCAATCTTCTGGATTATGGCTGCATTCGCATCTTCCCGCCGAGCTTCGTCGAAGGTGTGGTCGATCTTTATCGCGGTCTCATCGAGCATGATGAGGCGAGGATCGTGCACGCCTATGAGACCTGGGGCTTTCAAGGCCTCAGGCGCGACCTGATCGAAGTGCTGAACATCTGGGCGCGCTTCATCTATGGCCCGTTGACGGAAGATCGGGTGCGCAGCATCGCGGATGGGGTGAAGCCCGGCGAATACGGGCGACGCGAGGCCTACAAGCTGCACATGGCGCTGAAGAAGAAGGGGCCGGTCACGGTGCCGCGCGAGTTCGTCTTCATGGATCGTGCCGCGATCGGCCTCGGTGCCGTGTTCCTGCATCTCGCGGCCGAGCTCAATTTTCATCGCTTATTCGAAGCGGCGATCGAGGATTTCAGCGTCGCCAACGTGGCCGCGGCCCAGGCGCGGGTGCTCGAGGCGAGCGGCTTCAAGACAAAATCCCCATGAAACCCGCAACGTTGTCGAATTGCGCTCCGCCCCGGCTGTTGCTAAGTCGTTTTGTGCAATTTCTTTGAATTTCGAGGATCAACGATGGCGACGACGACCGACATTCCTGAAATGGACTATGAGGAGCACGAGCGAACCTTCCGCGGCTTCACGCTCCTCACCGAGATCGGGGTCGTGCATGTGCTGTGCCTCGTCCTCGTCGTGGCGATCTGGGGGGTTAAGCACGCGGGCGGTTGGGCTTTGTTCGGATTCATCCTGACGATGGCGGCTACCATCGTCGGCGCCTTCTCGCCTGCGCTCTCCTGGCGCCCGCTCGCGGGCGTGCTCGTGCTGCTCCTCCTCATCCTCGCACTGGTGTGAGCCTCTGATGATCGTCGCGGCAACGCGGGAGGACCGTGCGGCCGAGCCGCGTGTCGCGATCACGCCCGAAACCGCGAAAAAGCTCGGAGCGCTCGGCGCGACCGTGAAGGTCGAAACGGGTGCGGGATCAGCTTCGGGCTTTCTCGACAAGGATTATGAAGCCGCGGGCGCCACGATCGCAAATTCAGCCGGTGAGGCGCTCGCGTCGGCCGATGTCGTCCTGAAAGTGCGCCGCCCCTCTTCGGACGAGCTGGCGCATATGAAAAAAGGCGCGCTGGTCATCGCCATCATGGACCCTTACGGCCACGACGAGGCATTGCGGACGATGGCGCAAGCAGGCGTCGACGCTTTCGCCATGGAGCTGATGCCGCGCATTACCCGCGCCCAGGTGATGGATGTGCTGTCGAGCCAGGCCAACCTCGCCGGTTATCGCGCGGTGATCGACGCCGCCGCCGAGTATGGCCGGGCCTTGCCGATGATGATGACAGCGGCCGGAACGGTGCCGGCAGCTCGCATCTTCATCATGGGCGCGGGCGTCGCCGGCCTACAGGCTGTCGCGACGGCGCGGCGCCTCGGCGCCGTGGTGACCGCGACCGATGTGCGCCCGGCCGCGAAGGAGCAGGTCGAATCGCTCGGCGCGAAATTCGTGGCTGTCGAGGATGAAGAATTCAAGCAGGCGGAAACCGCGGGCGGCTACGCCAAGGAGATGTCGGAGGCCTACAAGGCCAAGCAGGCCGAGCTCGTCGCCTCCCACATTGCCAAGCAGGATATCGTGGTGACGACCGCGCTCATTCCGGGCCGCCCGGCGCCGCGCCTCGTCTCATCCGCCATGGTGGCGAGCATGAAACCCGGCTCCGTCCTCGTCGACCTCGCGGTCGAGCGCGGGGGCAATGTCGAGGGCGCCAAATTCGACGAGACGGTCGTCACGGAGAACGGAGTCAAGATCATCGGCCATGCCAATGTCCCCGGGCGTCTCGCGGCAAGCTCCTCAGCGCTTTATGCCCGGAACCTCTTCGCCTTCGTGGAGACCCTGATCGACAAGTCGTCGAAGTCACTTGCCGTGAAATGGGACGACGAGCTCGTCAAGGCGACCCTGCTCACCCGCGATGGCGCGATCGTGCACTCGAACTTCATGCCCGAGCCCGCAAAAACGACCGGAGATGCCTGATGGCCAATCTCTCGCCCATCGACGCGCTCGAGCGGGCGCGGGCCGCCGCTGATGCATCCCGCGAAGCTGCCGATGCCGCGCAGGCCTATGCCGGCCAGGCTTCCGAGGCGCTCGGTCACGCGCTCGCCGCGAGCACGGGCGGCGCGGTCGATCCGACCGTGTTTCGTCTTGCGATTTTCGTGCTCGCGATCTTCGTCGGCTATTACGTGGTCTGGTCGGTGACGCCGGCATTGCACACACCGCTGATGTCGGTGACCAACGCCATTTCCTCCGTGATCGTGGTCGGCGCGCTGCTCGCGGTCGGCGTGAACCTCGCGGCGCAGGAGGGAGCGAGCCCATACGCCCGCATGTTCGGCTTCGTGGCCCTTGCGCTCGCCAGCGTGAATATCTTCGGCGGTTTCCTGGTCACGGCGCGCATGCTCGCGATGTACAAGAAAAAGGGCTGAGGGACCTCTCATGAGCGCCTCCTTCGCCAACATTCTCTACCTCATCGCCGGCGTCCTTTTCATCCTGGCCCTGCGCGGCCTCTCGCACCCGACGACCTCGCGCCAAGGCAATCGCTTCGGCATGATCGGCATGGCGATCGCGGTCGTCACCACGCTCTTCATCGCGCCGCCCGCCGGGCCTCTCGGATGGCTTCTCGTGGTGATCGGCATGGCGATCGGCGGGGGCATCGGCGCGTTCGTGGCGCGGCGCGTCCCGATGACGGCGATGCCGCAGCTCGTCGCGGCCTTTCATTCGCTCGTCGGCCTCGCGGCCGTGCTCGTCGCGGCCGGCGCCCTCAATGCGCCCACGGCGTTCGGCATCGGGGATGCCACCCACATCCACGCCGAAGCGCTCGTCGAGATGACGATCGGTGTGGCCATCGGCGCTATCACCTTCACCGGCTCGATCATCGCCTTCCTCAAGCTCGACGGGCGCATGTCGGGCAAGCCGATCCTCTTGCCGCAACGGCACATGATCAATATCGGCCTCGCGGTGGCGCTTCTCGTGGTCGCCGTGTTCTTCGTCGCCACCACGAATCACGCCGGATTCTGGCTGATCGTCCTGATCTCCTTCGCGCTCGGCGTGCTGTTGATCATCCCGATCGGCGGCGCCGATATGCCGGTCGTGATCTCGATGCTGAATTCCTATTCGGGATGGGCCGCGGCGGGCATCGGCTTCACTCTGGGGAATCTCGCGCTGATCATCACCGGCGCGCTGGTCGGCTCCTCGGGCGCGATCCTTTCCTACATCATGTGCAAGGGGATGAACCGGTCCTTCGTCTCGGTCATTCTCGGCGGCTTCGGCGGCGAAACGACGGGACCGGCTGTGGGCGGCGCCGAAGCGCGCCCGGTGAAACAAGGTTCGGCCGATGATGCGGCCTTCATCATGAAGAACGCCTCGAAGGTGATCGTCGTGCCCGGCTATGGGATGGCCGTGGCGCAGGCGCAGCACGCGCTTCGCGAAATGGCCGACCTTTTGAAGAAGGAAGGCGTCGAGGTCTCCTACGCCATCCACCCGGTCGCGGGCCGCATGCCCGGCCACATGAATGTGCTGCTCGCGGAAGCGAACGTGCCTTATGACGAGGTCTTCGAGCTCGAGGACATCAATTCGGAGTTCGCGCAAGCGGATGTCGCCTATGTGATCGGCGCGAATGACGTGACCAATCCCGCCGCCAAGACCGATCCTCAATCGCCGATCTACGGCATGCCTATTCTCGATGTCGCGAACGCCAAGACGGTGCTGTTCGTCAAACGCGGCATGGGCTCGGGCTATGCGGGCGTCAAGAACGAGCTCTTCTTCCGCGACAATACCATGATGCTGTTCGGCGACGCGAAGAAGATGACGGAAGAGATCGTCAAGGCGATGGCGCATTGATAGGGAAAAGGGAATGGTGAAATAGTGAATGGGGAAAGGGAAAGCGGTTCGCTTTCACTTCCTCCCGCTTCACTCCTCACCTCTCACTTCTCATGGATTTCCTGAAATGGCTGGTGATTGCGGCGGTCGGCATCTACGCCGTCATCGTCGCAGCGATGTATGTGGGGCAGCGCGGGCTCGTCTTTCCGCGTCGCCCGGAACGTAGCGCGCCGGCGCAAGCGGGCTTTCCAGAGGCGCAAGAGCACATCCTCACGACGCAGGATGGGGAGCGTCTCGTCACCTGGCTGCGGCCCCCGGCGGGCGACAAGAACCCCCTCTTCCTGATGTTCCTCGGCAATGGCGATAATCTCGGCATCATTGCGCCGCGTCTGCGTCAAATGACCGAGGATGGCTCCGGCGTTCTCGCCGTTGCTTATCGCGGCTATTCAGGATCGACCGGCTCTCCGAGCGAGACGGGGCTCTCTTATGATGCCGAGGCCGCTTATCGCTTCGCCACGACCGTCGTGCCGGCGAACCGCATCGTGCTCTTCGGCTATTCGCTCGGCTCCGGCGTCGCCGTGCCGCTCGCCGTGCGCCATGAGACCGCCGCGCTCGTCCTCTTCGCGCCTTTCAGCTCGGCTGTCGCGGTCGCCGCGGCCGTCTATCCTTGGCTTCCCGTGCGCTTTTTGATGAAGGATCAGTTCCGTTCGATGGAGGTGGTCGGCAAGATCAAGGTGCCGATCCTGGTGGTGCATGGCGAGCGCGACGACGTTGTCCCCATCAGCTTCGGGCGCGAACTTTATGCGGCGGTCGCAGGTCCGAAGCGCTTCGTCGCGCTGCCGCAGGCCGATCATTTCTCGCTCTTCGAGAATGGGGGCGTCAGGGTCATCCGTTCCTTTCTCGACGAATTCGGGTTGCGGTGACCAGGACAATCAGCGAGCCCGATTGTAATGGCTTGCAGCAGGGGAAAATGGTGACACGTTACTTTTACCCTGTTTTCCACGCGTCGGCCTCACCGCGGGGTTTGCGGCCACGCTTCCCGGGCCGAACGCTGCGGCCGAGAGCGGCCTCTAGCTGCTCGACGAAGCTGGCATTTCCTAGCGGATGCCCGGTTCTTTCGGAAATTCTCAGGGCTGCGAGCTGATGAGGGGCGATCTCACCGGATTCGAGTGAGATAAGCTCGGCGAAGGTCCCGATTCTATCAAGCAGCGGTTGCACGCGCACCAGCGCGTCATCCTTGCCGGCAAGATGCGCTCTCACACTCGACCATCGCCAATCGGCGGCCTGCCTCGCGAGACCGGCGCGCACCGGGTTGAGCGATATGTAGCGTGTCGCCGCGACGAGATGCTCCTCGTCCATGATCGCCGAGCCGAACCGTCCCTGGAACAAATGGCCCGTCCAGCGAGCGCGTGCATTGACGAAGCTTGTATAGCGCCGATGGGTCTCACCGAGCGCGGAGGCCAACCCATCCTCAGTCGAGGGCACGAGGACGAGATGCACATGGTTCGGCATGAGGCAATAAGCCCAGCAGGCCACGCCGCTGCGTTCGCAACGCTCAGCGAGCAGGTCGCGATAGACCGCATAATCACCAGCATTGAAGAAAATGGGCTGCCGGCGATTCCCGCGCTGGGTGACATGATGGGGAAGCGCGGGAACGACGATACGAGCGGTGCGGGGCATTTGTCAGAACTCAGGAAAATTGGGGAAAAGGTAAGCTGTCCCCGTGCGTGCTTGCTTACCGTTCACCCATACCGATGCAATTGCGCGCCGTAGCGCTTCATCCAGGCTTCGGCTTCGTCGGTGCGCGGACAGAGAGCGCGCGTCAGGCGCCAGAATTTGTGCGAGTGGTTGAGCTCGCGCAAATGCGCGACCTCATGCGCAGCGAGGTAATCGAGCACGAACGACGGCGCGAGGATTAGCCGCCAGGAGAAAGACAAGGTGCCATTCGCCGAGCAGGACCCCCAGCGGCTTTTCGTATCCTTGATGGAGATGCGCCGCACTTGCGCCCTCGCGGCCGTGAGATGCCGGGCGACGGCGGTCTCGAGATCCCCTCTCGCCTCGCGCTTCAGGAACTCCGTCACACGGCGGGAGACATGCTCGGGCGAGCCCGGCACCTCGAGGATGCGCACTTCGCCAATTCGCTTGGCGCGCACGAGGCCGCGCAACGCCCCCGTCTCGATGATGTGATGATCCATTCCTCGGATCGGGAGTGTCTTGCCGGCCCGGAAAGGGATCTGCGCGGGAAGCCGGGCGAGGCGGGTCGCGAGCCAGCCCGCGTGCCTTGCGGCAAAATCGGCGGCGACCGCGAGATTGCCGCGCGCCGGCAGGGTCAGGACGGGGTCGGAGGTTCCGGCCCGGATGCGAAGCGTTATGCGGCGTGCTCGCGAGGAGCGAGTGACCACGACGCGATAGGTGACCCCGTCATGGGCGATGTCGATGAAGCCCGGTGCGCCGGGCGATCTGAACTGCCTGATCGTTCCCATTTTGCGACCATGCCCGAGCTTTCGGGTTTCGTCAGCATATATTTGAACGAAGGGGGAACATTTATTTCGGATTAGGGGGCTTTAAGCCTCACTTTCGGTTTGCTATCGTGATGGGTTGGCGCGTTCTCAGGACGCGCGTTTTAGACGAGTACTATCAATTTTTTCAGTAGCTTGGGCTTCTTCTTGGGCCAGGATGAAGTCGTCGATCCGTGGCACGATCTCGGTGCGGAAACGCGACCCATTGAACACACCGTAATGGCCGACGCGCTTCTGCAGATAATGCACACGCTTAGCGGCGGGGATATTGACGCAAAGGCGCTGTGCGGCTTGCGTCTGGCCCACGCCTGAGATGTCGTCGTTCTCGCCTTCGATCGTCATCAGTGCCGTCTTGCGGATATCGGCGAGATCCACGGCTTTGCCACGGTACTTCATCTGCCCTTTGGGAAGAAGGTGCTGGACGAAGACGCGCTCGACGGTCTCGAGATAGAATTCCGCCGTGAGGTCCATCACGGCGAGGTATTCATCGTAGAACTCACGATGTTTCTCGGCCGAATCGCCATTCTCCTGCACGAGGTTTTTGAAATAATCCCAATGGGCTGAGAGGTGGCGATCGAGATTCATCGCCATGAAGCCCGAAAGCTGGAGAAAGCCGGGGTAAACCTCGCGCATCATGCCCGGATAAGGGAAGGGGACACGTGTGATGCAATGGCGGCGGAACCACTCGATGCCGCGCTCCTGGGCGAGCACATTGACGGCGGTCGGGCTCTCGCGCGTATCGATCGGACCTCCCATCAGGATCATCGAGGTCGGCGACACCGGGTCCTTTGCGGCCTCGAGCACGGCAACCGCGACCGAGACCGGCACCGAGGGCTGGCAAACCGCAATCACATGGGTGTTCGGTCCGAGATGCCGAAGCATTTCGATGAGGTAGTCGACATAATCGTCGAAACCGAAATGCCCTGAGGTGAGCGGCACCATCCGTGCGTCCGCCCAATCGGTGATGTAGACCTCGTATCGGGGAAGAAACGCCTCTACCGTACCCCGCAACAAGGTTGCGTAATGGCCGGACATGGGCGCGACCAGGAGGATTTTCGGCTGTTTCGGTTGCGAGGCAGGGAGCGCACGCGCGAAATGGATGAGGCGGCCGAAGGGACGCTGCCACACGATTTCCTCAGTGACGGCCACTTTTTCACTGCCGATCCGGGTGCAGGTAAAGCCGAATTCGGGCTTCTCGTAACGACGGGTGCTTCGCTCAAAAACATTGCAGGCCGCGCTGACCGAGCGACCGAAAGGCGTCCAAGATGCTGGATTCGCCGGATTTTCGAAGAAGATACGAGCGGCCTCGCTGGCCGCTCGGGCGGGTCCGATCAGAGCAAGCGAGGCTTCATGGAGAAAGTAGGAGAATTCCATTGAGCGACCCCAAGATTTTATTGCGGACGAATACGCCGCGCTCACTCGCGGAGGCCGCCTGCTTAATGACAAGATAGAGCCTCAATGTCGCATTGCAACATTCAGCTCTGCATTTTCCAAAGAGCCGACTTGCAAAATCGTTACATGTGAGGGCTAAAATTTGGTTTCGCGCTACCGCCCCCGGCGCTCGCGATACCCGAATGGGAGGGATCACTCCCCCATTGCCAGCAACGATCCCGCGCGTCGCGCGCTCGCAAGCAAGGCTCGAAACGCGACGGCGCCGAGCCCGATCCATACGAGATTGAGAGCGAAGGACTCGAGCAAGAGATCGGGCCGAAAGGCCTTGCCGATCAGCATGGCACGCATGGCCTCGAAGACATAGGTCGGCGGCAAGGCCCAGGCGATCGGTTGCAGAAAGCCCGGCAAGGTCGCGACCGGATAGGAGATGCAGGCAAATGGCATCATCGCGAACATGGCGCTCCACGCGATGGTTTCGGCCGCGAGGCCGTTTCGCAAGATGAGGCCGGAGGTGACGAGGCCGACGCTCCAGGCGGTGAGCATGAGATTGATGAACAGGAAGGGGATGACGAAGCTGAGCGTCGCGAGGTCGAAGCCGAAGAAGGTCGTGGCAATCAGCACGGCCGGGATAAGGCCGATCATGAGGCGCAGAATGCTCATGATCATCAATGACACCACGAACTCGGCCGGCCGCAAGGGGCTCATCAGGAGATGGCCGAGGTTGCGCGACCATACCTCCTCGAGGAAGCTCATCGAGAAGCCGAGCTGGCCGCGAAACAGCACGTCCCAGAGAAGAATGCCCCCGATCAGCGTGCCGGCCGCGAGCACCGGCAATTGCGAGGTGCGCCCGACATAAAGCTGCAGGAAGCTCCAGGTGAGGAGCTGCAC
>JAFAQA010000476.1 GCA_019246665.1 Hyphomicrobiales bacterium | reverse complement strand
AGTGGCCCTTCCACATCGAGCACCCGGCTCGCGAGCACCTCGGCCGTATCACCTTGCAAAACCGGGACGGCCGATTGCGCGATCACCGGACCTTCGTCGAGCCCTGCGGTCACGAAATGCACGCTCGCGCCGTGCAGCTTCACCCCTTCGGCGAGGGCGCGAGCATGCGTGTCGAGCCCTTTGAAGGCGGGCAGCAAGGAAGGGTGAATGTTGAGAAGGCGCCCTTCCCAGCGCGCGACGAACCATGGTGTCAAGCGCCGCATGAAGCCGGCCAGGCACACGAGCTCGATGCCATGCGCGTCGAGCTCCTGGTCGAGCGCTTGCTCGAAAGCCTCGCGATTTTTGCCGAAGAAGCGATGGTCGATGGTTTTCGTCGCGACGCTTTCGGCCTTTGCGCGCGCGAGTCCTGGAGCGTCGGGCACATTCGAGATCACGAGCACGATTCTCGCTGGGAAATCGCTGGCGCGCGCCGCCTCGATGAGAGCGGCCATGTTCGTGCCACGGCCCGAGATCAGGATGGCGGTCCTTTTGCGAGGCTCGCCGGCGCCTTTCACAATGCGAGCCGCCCTGTATAGGCGACGCGCGCGCCATGAGTTACGACGACTTCGCCGATCAGGCTGACGCGCTCACCTTCCGCTTCGAAGGCTTTGCGAACGGCCTCACAGGAGCGCTGTGAGACGATCGCCACCATGCCGATGCCGCAATTGAAGGCGCGCAGCATTTCGTCTTCGGCGACGGGTCCGGTCGCCGCGAGCCAGCGAAAAACCGGCAAGACAGGGAGGTTCGCGAGATCGAGCCTCACGCCGAGCGTCTTCGGCAAGACGCGCGGTATATTCTCGGGGAATCCCCCGCCTGTGATGTGGGCGAGAGCCTTGAGCCCTGCGCCTGCCTCGACGTCACGCAAGACGCGCAAGACGCTTTTCACGTAAATGCGCGTTGGGGTCAGCAGCGCCTCGGCAAGGCTGCGTCCGGTATCGAAAGGCGCGGGATCGCCCCAGGGGATGCCGGATTGTTCGACGATGCGCCGCACGAGCGAGAAGCCGTTCGAATGCGCGCCCGAAGAGGCAAGACCGAGCACGAGATCTCCCGACTCCAGATCGGAGCGAGGCAAAAGCGTTCCGCGTTCGGCAGCCCCTACCGCGAAGCCCGCGAGATCATAGTCGCGGCCGTGATAAACCCCGGGCATCTCGGCCGTCTCGCCGCCAATGAGCGCGCAGCCCGCCTGCCGGCAACCCGCAGCGATCCCTGCCACCAGCTTCTCGCCTTGGGCGGGGTCGAGCTTGCCGGTAGCGAAATAGTCGAGGAAGAACAACGGCTCGGCGCCTTGCACCACAAGATCGTTCACGCACATGGCGACAAGATCGATGCCGACCGTGTCGTCGAGGCCGGACTCGATCGCGATCTTGACCTTGGTGCCGACCCCGTCATTGGCGGCGACCAGCACGGGATCGCTGAAGCCCGCCGCCTTGAGATCGAAGGCGCCGCCGAAACCGCCGATCTCCGCGTCCGACCCGGGACGCGCGGTTGCACGAACGAGCGGCTTGATGCGCTCGACCATCTCCGTCCCCGCATCGATGTCCACGCCGGCATCGGCGTAGCGCAGCGGCGGGCGGCGATCTTTGCGCATCAGGGGCGCGTTATCGCATGAGCCGCAAAAGTTGTCCCACTCTTGCGGTAAGATTAAGCGAGATAACAAAAAGACAAGCCGACACTGCGGCCTCTGCGAACGTGAACGGATCTAGCCCAGCGGCGGGCGCGGAAGCTTGCAGCTATCGAGCGCCGAGAGCGCCTTTTGGCGTGCCGAATCGTTGAAATAGCCGGTCTCGCGGAAAGCATCGAGCTCTTCCTTCGACATGGTCTTCACCGTGAGCTTGGCATAGCAGGAGCAAGGCGTGTGCACCGCTTCGCGCGTCGTGCCTTGCAGTCGAGATTGCGTGATGAGGCATGCATCGAAGGCGCGTAGCGAGATCATATAAGGCGTGAGATTCTTCGCCGTCGGGTCAGGCGGCGGCAGATTCTGTGAGGAGGCTCCCGCGAGCGCCGCGATGGGCGAACCGGAAAGCGCACAAAAACCGAGGGCGATCAGAGTGACGCAAAGACGACGCACGGCGAGCTCCTTGTTGCAGCGAGGCCGCCATTCCTTACCCGATCGCGTTGCGACTTCAACCGCGTCGCGGTAACGAATTGTGGAAGGCGGTCCCGAGCCAACCGCGAGCGTGAAGCAGGCAAATTGGGATCCGGTTCGCTAAAATCGTGAGGCTCAATGAATTCAAATGAGCCTGGTCATGCTCTGGGACGAGGTGCCCGCCCTTAGATGCTCGTCGGAATTTCGCTCATTCGCAATGAGGAGGATCTCGTCGAGACCACCTTGCGTCATCACCTTCGGCAAGGAGTCGAGCATATCCTTATTGCCGATAACGGGTCGACGGACGGGACGGCCCGCGTGCTCGAGAAGCTCGCCCGGCAAGACCGCCGCATTCACTGGACGCGCTCAGGTGATTTGAGCTTTCAGCAGGCCGAACTCGTGACGGATCTGGCGCGCACGGCGATCAAGAACGGTGCGAGCTGGATTCTTCCCTTCGATGCGGATGAATTCTGGTGGGCACCCGGCGGTCTCGCGCCGCAGCTTCGAACGTCTAACGCAGATCTCATTTCCGTGCCCGTCGTGAATTTCATCCAGCATCGGGAGCAAGCCCGGCGCGAACCGCGTGCCGTCCTCTCGGCTGTTTATCGCAACGCTGCAAAGATCGGCGATTTTCGCAAGGCGAGGTTCAGCGTGGAAGCTGGCGAATACGCGTATGTGGAGGCGCCGTATCAACGCAAGAACATCTTGCGTGCGGCCACGGGCATGAGGATCGGACCGGGCAATCACACGGCCAGAGGCGTGGGGCCGAGAAGATCGCGAAGAGACAGCTTCGCCTGTTTTCACCTGCCGCTGCGAGCAATGGAGATCTTTCTGGAAAAGGCGGAGCAATCGGAGCGGCTTCGGGCAGCGGGTCTTCCTTCATGGCACGGTTGGCAAAGCCATCGCTTCGCGCAAATCGTCCGAGAAGGCAGGATCGAGGAGGAGTGGGCCGCGAATTCCGAGCTCGGCGGCTGTCTCGACGGCGCGAGAGGAAAGGTGCCGTTGGCCTTTGATGGGCGACTGCGTGAACTCCTGCGTGATTGCGTGGATTGAGGGAAGCGGTGGTCTATAGTGTCACGCGGCGGCCTTCTTCACCCACACCTTGTTGTCGTGGAAGGCGGCGCCCCCGTGAGGCGCAACGGGATCGGCCCCGGTGAGCGTGTTGATGCCGCGTCCCCCGATATGCGCGTGATTGGGGTGGACGCTCTCGGCGATCAGAACGCCGCGTTGCAACCCTGCGAATAGCTTGGCCGTGAGGATCGTCTCGCCGCGCCGGTTGCCGATAAGGACAGGCTCGCCTTCGTTTATCCCGAGCTTTGCCGCGTCGTTCGGATGGATCATCACGCTCGGCTTGCCTTCACGCGCTTTCGACGAAGGTGTCTCGTTGAAGCTCGTATTGAGGAAGCTTCTCGACGGGCTCGTCGCCAGGCGGAACGGATGTTCGTCATCCGCTTCTTCGATGATCCCCCAGTGATCCGGCAAGGCAGGCATCTGTTGCCAGGCGCCCATCAGCCCATCGTTCGAGACGGCAACCTTCGACCAATCCGCCTTGAAGTGAAATTTGCCGTCGCGATGCGCGAAGCCATCGAGGTAATGCGCGGCGCGAAAGCCAGGCTGAATGTCGCGCCACAGATCGGCCTCGAGCGCCGCGATGTCACCGTGTCCGCTCGTTTTCAGCGTCTCGTCGATGATTTCCCGGGCCGACATTTCGAAGGCGCGGTGCGCAGCGCCGAGCCGCTTCGCCAGGCCCTGCAGCACCTCGTGGTTGGAGCGGCATTCGCCGGGAGGTTCGATGAGCTTGGCGCCGACCGAGATGTATTGATGGCCCCCGCCGTAATAGAGGTCATCATGTTCCATGAACATCGTGGCAGGAAGCACGATGTCGGCCATCTTGGCGGTCTCGGTCATGAACTGCTCATGCACCGCGACGAAGAGGTCCTCGCGCGCGAAACCTTGCCGGACGAGAGTCTGGTCCGGGCAGACCGTGGCGGGATTGGTGTTCTGGATGAGCATGGCCTTTACTGGCGGCCCGCCCTTGAGCGCTTCGGCATCGCCGGTGAGGATTTGCGCGAGCTTCGACTGATCGAGACGACGCGTCCTCGGGTCGAGAACATCGAGCCCCTCGATCAGCGTCTTCTTGAAGCCCCAGATGGCGCCGTTGTTGAAGAAAGCGCCGCCCCCCTCATATTGCCAGGCGCCGGTCACCGCGGGAATGCAGAGCGCCGCGTGCATCTGGGCCGCGCCGTTGCGGCTTCTCGTGAAGCCATAGCCCAGCCGGAAGAAGCTGCGCTTCGTCTCGCCCACGGCACGCGCGAAGGCCTCGATCTCATCGACCGGCACGCCGCAAACAGCCGAAGCCCATTGCGGCGTTCGGGTGGCAAGATGCGCTTCGAGCTCTCCGGGACAATCCGTGTAGCGCTTTAGATATTCGCGGTCGGCGTAGCCGTCGCGGAAGAGCACATGCATCACGCCGCAGGCGAAGGCGCCGTCCGTGCCCGGCCGCAGGATGATCTTGATGTCCGCCTGCTTCATCGTGGCGTTGTCGTAGACATCGACCACGGCGATCCGGGCGCCACGATCCTTGCGGGCCTTCGACGCATGCGTCATCACATTGACCTGTGTCGACACCGGGTTCGTGCCCCAGATCACGACGAGGTCGGATTTCGCCATCTCGCGCGGATCGACGCCGGCGACCTTGCCGGTGCCCGCGGCAAATCCGGCCCAGGCGATGGTGGAGCAGATCGTGCCGTAGAAGCGAGAATATTTCTTAACATTGGCGAGGCGGTTGATGCCGTCGCGCATCACGAGCCCCATCGTGCCCGCGTAATAATAGGGCCAGACCGATTCCGCCCCGAACTCGCGCTCAGCGGCATCGAAGCGAGCGGCGATCTCGTCGAGCGCTTCATCCCAGGAGATGCGCGAGAAGGATCCCGAGCCCTTCGGCCCGCTCCGCCGCAAGGGATAAAGAAGCCGGTCGGGATGATGGATGCGCTCGGCGTATCGAGCGACCTTGGCGCACACGACACCTGCGGTGTAGCTCTGGCGCTTCGAGCCATGTACGCGCCCGATGCTCGAGCCCTCGATGACCTCGACATCGAGCGCACAAGCCGAAGGGCAATCATGGGGGCAGGTGGAGTGCCGAATCTCGATGTTTGCGCGCGCGTTCATGGTTCATCAAATAGCACGGAGAAGGCGTTTCGGGGAGGGGTTTCGAGCAAACCCGATAGCCGTTCCCTGGGCTCGGGTGGCCACGCCGTATGTGGCTGGTCTTGCTGGAGTTGCTCGTTCGGAAGGCTCGAGACCGTGTTGCATTTGGATGGGATCAGGAGCGTCAGGTCATCTTTTTATTTTTCCGCATGATCTTATCGCAAAAGTGGAGCCACTTTTGCGGATCACGCTCTAGCCTCGCCAGTCCAACATGCTCTCGCCCGGCGAAGCCCCGTGTCGTCCGAACCCCCGACCCGTTCCGCCCTCGCCGAGACCAAGGACATCAATGCGAGAGCGATTGAGGAGGAGGAAGGCGCGACGCTTTTGATCATCGGAG
>JAFAQA010000369.1 GCA_019246665.1 Hyphomicrobiales bacterium | reverse complement strand
CGGGAAATCATTGCATGTGGCGATTAGCGTCCCGTCGGTCGTCACGAGAACGGCGCCCACTTGCCGGACGCGGTTCGGACTTGCCCGCGCCGCCTCACTTGCCTGTCTCATGAAATCCGTCACTGAGGCGAAGCCCGGCGAGAGGGGATGGGCGGTTTGCTTCAAACCGCCGCCTCCGGAACTCTCTTCACCTTTGGCCAATCGACCTCGTCCTGCTCGATGACCAAAGTCTCCTTGAAAGCGGCGTCCCGCCAGGCCTTGAAGGCTGGATGTCCGTGGATCGCCTGGATATAGGCGCGGCTCACGCTGTCACAGGGAATGTCGTAGGTGTGAAAGCGTGTCGCGATTGGCGCGAACATGGCATCGGCCGCACCGAAGCTGCCGAAAAGAAAGGGGCCGCCGTTGCCGAAGCGTTCGCGGGCAGCGCGCCAGATTTCCGTGACGCGTGCCACATTGGCCTCGACTTCAGCAGTGAGAGCGAGCCTCTCCACGGGGCGCCACAGATTCATGGGACAATGGCCACGCAACGGCTGAAATCCCGCGTGCATCTCCGACGCGATCGAGCGCGCATGGGCGCGCGCCGCAAGATCGGCGGGCCAGAGCCCCGCTTTCGGGAAGCGCTCGGCGAGATGCTCGAGAATGGCGAGCGACTCGAAGATCACCGCGTCTCCGTCGATCAGCACCGGAACCTTGCCGGCCGGCGAATGCTCCTTGATGCGCTCCTTGGTATCGGGCCGGCCAAGCGGAATGAGCACTTCCTCGAACGCAATACCGGCGGCCGCCATCGCGATCCAGGCGCGCAGCGACCATGACGAATAATTCTTGTTGCCGCTGACGAGAGTGAGCGACATGACGGGCCTTCACGTAGGAG
This sequence comes from Hyphomicrobiales bacterium, assembly GCA_019246665.1. Classification (GTDB taxonomy): domain Bacteria; phylum Pseudomonadota; class Alphaproteobacteria; order Rhizobiales; family Beijerinckiaceae; genus GAS188. The sequence continues at coordinate 2,260 of JAFAQA010000369.1, read as the reverse complement.
AGGCTGAGAGTGGTGACCTATTTGGAGCCATTGCACAAGAAAATAGGCGCGGGCGAGCCGCTCGGGCGCCTAATTCACGACGGCTATCGAGGCAAGTCTCGGCTCTGATCGCAGTCAACCGATCAAGGCCGAGCCCAAGATCAAGTGAGGGCTTGGAGCTCCTCGTCTATTTCTGCTTGGCGATGATCTTGTCCTTGATCTGCTGATAGACGCTGTCAGGGATAACGTTCTTCTGCACCAGCTCGTCCTTGCCCTTGTAAGGCCGGCCCTTGATGATCGCGTCCGAACGCGCATCGCCGATGCCGGGCAGCGCCGAGAGCTGTTTTTTCGAGGCTGTGTTGATGTCGATGAGCGCTTCGGTCGCGAGCACGATCGTCGAAGCGCTGCGGTCAGAAGTGAGCGGGCCTGGCATGGCGCGCGGGCCAGGCGTTGCGAAAAGCCCAAGAGAGGCAAGGCTGAGCGCCACGACGGCAACCTTGGACGAAACTCGCATCTTCACGCCTCCGTTAGGAATGAGAGAATAGCGAGTAGTTTAGCAGTGTATAGTGAAGTGTGAAGAGAGAAGTGAGTGAAGGTTCCTCGTGGTTAGGCCACCCCGTCCACCACTCACTCACTCACTCACTCACTCACTACTAACCATTCACTACTCGCCATTCACTCATTCGAGCCCGACGGTGCGACCGAGGAAACCGGCGGCATCGAAATATTTGGTGTCGCCGACGGTCTGGTAGCGCAGGATCGTGCGCTGGCCGTTGTCGTCGGGCTTCGAGCTTCGGGTACGGCTCGTGAAATCCGGTGTCATGCCCCCCGGCATCGCTTCGGAGAGCACGCGACCGAGGAGCTTGCCATGCGCGGGCGGATCGAGCTTGAGAAGCGAGAAGATGGTCTTGCCGAGATCCGCGTTGCTCGCGGGCGCCTCGTCGATGAAGCCCGCTTTGAAATCGGGCCCGATCGCCGCCATGAAGTTGAAGGTGTCTGCACGGCTGAAAGATCCGTGCATGCCTTGGCCTTGCTGAAGAATGGTGTCGGCGAATTCGGCGGTGCAATTCGTCGGCTCGTCGCACCCTGTCCATTTCGAGGCGAAGTTGATGGCGATCGCCGGCATGGGCGTCAAGGCCGTGCCTTTGAGGTTGATGTCCTTCGTGGTCATCGTGCCCGGATAAGAACCGAGCGCTTCGTCAACGAAAAGCCCGCTCACATAATCTTGCGCCACCAGGCCCTCGACGACCTTGCGCGCGAGCTCGCGATCGACGGGCTCTGGAAAATAGACGAGGTCCGAGCCACCATTCGCGGCGACCACGATCTGGGGCCGGTTAGGGTCTTCGCCGATGAGGCCGTTCCCGAGTTTCGGATGGGTTCCTTCGGTGATGCGCGCCGCGGAACTGTCCGGATCCCAAAGCGGTAATCCGACGCCCGCCGCGATATCGATCGCGACGACTCCCGGCGGAACGAAACCTTCCGGCACGTCCGCATATGTCGCCTTGGCGGAAGTGCTGGTCGCGCTTTGCTTCGAGATCACCGAGAAGCCGTGATCGGCGGTGACAATGACGTCGGTCGTCTTGTCGAGATCGAGATCGGCGAGCGCCTGGCGGAGCTTGCCGAGGTCATCGTCGGTATTCTTGATCCCGGCAAGCGAGGTCGGGCCGTTGATGCCGGGCACGAGCATGTTGAGGCTATCGCCCTGATTGTGCTGCGTGCCATCCGGATCGCGCGCCCAGAAGACGAGCACGAAGGGCTTGCCTTGCTTCTTGAACTCGGGGAGCACGACCTTGGTCGTGGCGTCGATCATCCAGCCTTGCTGCTCGGCGTTGGGAGCGAGCGTGCCCGCGGTTTTCGCGTTTCCGGCCTTGCCATTGTCGCCGCGGGTGGGCGAGGCCAATGGAAGCTTCGCGGCCGAGAGTCCGTCCGTTACCCAGCCGGCAAGCGGAATGCCGTTCTTCGTCCCGGTCGAATCGTCGATGATCACCGTCTTCTGGCCGGTGCGCTCCGTGTGATCGAAGATCAAGGTCGGGCCGAGCTTCCCGATCGCGGCGGTCTGGAATCCAGCCTCGCGAGCAGCACGCAAAATCGTGATCTCGTTGAGATAATCGCCCATGAAATGCTCGTCGACATCGCCGAGAACAGGATCGCTTTCGAGGAAGGGTGTGACTGAATTTGCGGCGCCCGGAACCGGGTATCCGGTGAAAATCGTGTTCGAGAAGTCGCCCGTATCCCCGAGAAAATGACCGGTCGCCATGGTCGAAGCGTTGGCCGTCGTGAA
>JAFAQA010000543.1 GCA_019246665.1 Hyphomicrobiales bacterium | reverse complement strand
TGGTCAGAACATCGCTGACGCGCGTGAGTTGTCGCGCGACATCGCGGCGCTGAAGCCCGGCGAGAAAGCTTCGCTCTCGGTGTGGCGCGACGGCGGCTCGAAGACGATCGATCTCGCGATCGCCAAATTCCCGAATGAGAACGTCGCGACCGCGGCTTCGAGCGACGAAGCTGTGAACGCGGGCTCGAAGCTCGGCTTGACCCTCGCTCCGGCGAGCGAAGTCGGCAAGGGGTCAGGCGTCGCGATCACGCAAGTCGATCCCGACAGCCCAGCGGCCGATAAGGGCTTGCAGCCCGGCGACGTGATCACGAATGCCGCCGGCAAGAGCGTCTCGACACCTGAAGACGTGAAGAAGGCAGTGGCTGATGCCAAGCGCGAAGGCAGAAAGGCCGTGCTGCTGCAGGTCGAGCGCGACGGCAACAGTCACTTCGTCGCCGTGCCGTTCACCGGCTGAAGGCGTCTCGAATTCGGACCCCGGCCGGTGCATCCCGTCGCCCCCGCGACGGCTGGGTCGTCCGAACGCGCGGCGGGCTGGGTCTCCCAGCCCGCCGTTGCTTTCTTAGACCAGGGTCCGGAAGGATGGGAACAGGTTTTCCGGACTCAGCGGGGCAAGTCTGGGTTCCGTTCAAGTTCGATCGGCCGTGTCTGCTGATTTGATTTTCTGCATCCAACTGCAAAGGCAGGGCCATTTTTTCGGATCACGCTGTTGAGCCGAAGCGCTCATCCTTCTCAGGCTCACGCGCCCAAAGCGCGGACGCCTGCAACTCTTGTGAATTGACGAAACGGCCTTATTTTGCCTCCAGCCATGAAGATTCTCGTAGTCGAAGACGATCGCGACGCCGCGGCTTACGTCCAGAAGGCCTTGCGGGAGGAGGGCCATGTCGTCGATCAAGCCTTCGACGGACTCGATGGCTACGCACTCGCGCGAGAGGGCAATTACGACGTGCTGATCGTCGACCGCATGCTGCCCAAGCTCGATGGCCTCTCGCTCGTTCGTTCGCTGCGCGAGCAGGAGGTCCAAACGCCGGTGCTCTTCCTCTCGGCGCTAGGCCAGGTCGACGACCGGGTGAAGGGGCTCAGAGCCGGCGGTGATGACTACCTGACGAAACCTTACGCCTTCTCGGAGCTCCTCGCCCGTATCGAGGTGCTGGCGCGCCGCCGCTCCGGCGGCACGTCGCGCGAGGAGACGGTCTATCAAGTCGGCGATCTCGAGCTCGATCGCCTGTCGCGGCGTGTCACCAGGGCCGGCCAGACACTCGACCTACAACCGCGCGAATTTCGCCTGCTCGAGTACATGATGCGCCATGCCGGCCAGGTGGTGACGCGCACCATGCTTCTCGAAAACGTTTGGGATTATCATTTCGATCCTCAGACGAATGTCATCGATGTTCACGTGTCGCGGCTGCGCGGCAAGATCGACAAGGGCTTTGATCGCCCTTTGCTGCAGACGGTGCGCGGAGCCGGGTATGTGATCCGTGACGGCGCTCGGTAAGCTTGTTCGCACCACGGCCTTCCGGCTGACCCTCGCCTACGCCCTCGTCTTCGCGATCATCTCTGCTGGAGTGCTCGGCTACGTCGCCTGGAATGGGCGACGCCTCGTCGAGCAAGGGATGCGCGAGACCGTGGATGCGGAGGTCAACGGCCTCATCGACCAGTTTCGCGCCGGCGGTGGCGCCGGCGGCATCAGGCGCCTTGTCGCCAGCGTCGAGCAGCGGACGCGTCGGCCGGGATCCTCGCTTTACCTCCTCACGACTTTCGTCGGCGAGGCGCTTGCCGGGAACGTCGCGCGCCTGCCGACCAGCGTGCTCACCTCGGCTGGCGAGAACTTCGACACGCCCTACGAGCGGCTCGACGATCCCGAAGGCGTGACGCACCACGCTTATGTGCGCGTCATCCTGCTGCCCGGCGGATTTCGTCTTGTGGTGGGACGCGACCTCGCCGAGCTCAATAGCCTCGGGCAAGCCGTGAAGCGCGCCTTCCTGTTGGGACTCGTCATTCTCACGGTGTTCGGTCTCGTCGGCGGCTTCTTCGTGGCGCGTCGGGTGCTGGCGCGTATCGACTCGATGACGGAAAGCGCCAATGCGATCATGGCGGGCGAGCTCGCCACACGCCTGCCGCTCGAAGGTTCGAATGACGAGCTCGACCGTCTCGCCGCTTCCCTCAACGCCATGCTCGATCGCATCGGCGCTCTCTTGTCCGGGCTCAAGGAAGTTTCCGACAACATCGCTCATGACCTCAAGACTCCGTTGACGCGCTTGCGTAGCGGGGCCGAGGAGGCGCTGCGTAGCGCGAAATTACCGCAAGACTACCGACAGGCGCTCGAGCGCACGATCGAGGAGAGCGACCAGCTCATCAGCGTGTTCAACGCTCTGTTGATGATTGCCCGCGCCGAAGGGGGACGCGTGGTCGAGAACATGGCGCAGTTCGATGCAGCCGAGATCGCGCGCTCCGTCGTCGAGCTCTACGAGCCGATTGCCGATGAGGCGGGCGTTTCCCTGTCGGTCGAGGCTCCAGGAAGCTTGCAGGCGCACGGCAACCGGGAGCTTGCCGGCCAGGCGCTCGCCAATCTCGTGGACAACGCCTTGAAATATGCGAGGGGCGGCGAAAAAGGACAGGCCGAGTCTGCGGCAGAGGTCCAAGTCTCGGCCCGCGCCAATGGCGACGGCACCACCGAGGTCTGCGTGTCGGACCATGGGCCTGGTATTCCGGAGGCCGATCGTGAACGTGTGCTCGAGCGCTTCGTGCGGCTTGAAGGCAGCCGAACGCGTCCAGGCTTCGGCCTCGGATTGAGCCTCGCCCATGCAGTCATGCGGCTTCATGGCGGCTCGCTGAGGCTCGAGGACAACCATCCGGGCCTGCGGGCGACTTTGTGCTTTCCGCCGCCCCTCGCGGGCGCAACGACGTGAAAGATGCAGGCGAGGTCAAGCCTCGCGACCCGAATTCCTCGCCTGAGCCCTTGATTGAACGTGTCGTTGTCGCGCCCCGGCCACGGCCCGGCCGGCGCAGGGACCTGGCCGGAGAATTCATCGCTGCCATCGAAGACGAGAAGTTGCGGGCGCGCCTTGCGGAGCTATTGAGGGCGCGGCCGAAAGCGTCGCAGCTCGTCTCCGCCATCCTCGGTTATTCACCCTTCCTTTCGCGCATCGCCCGAACGCATCCCGAATGGCTTTTCGACGCTCTCGCCGAGCCGCCTGAGCTTCATCTTGCGCGCTTGATCGACGAGATGGCGCGTATTGGCGCTCGCGCGGAGGACGACTTGACCATCATGCCGGCGCTGCGCCATGCGCGCCAGCGTGTCGCGCTTCTCGTCGCGCTCGCCGATCTCGGCGGGATTTGGGAGCTGGAAGGGGTCACCGAGGCCCTGACGCGCTTTGCAGACGCGGCGGTCGCACTCGCCACCGACTTCGTGTTGCGCGACGCTCATCGCTCCGGTCGTCTCGTCTTACCGGACCCGAAGAATCCCGGAAAAGATTCGAGCTTTGTCTTGATCGCCATGGGAAAGCACGGGGCGCGGGAGCTCAACTATTCGAGCGACATCGATCTCATCGCGCTGCACGATCCGGCCAGCGCCAACGTGGCTGCAAGCACCGAACCCGACGCCCTGTTCGCCCGATTGACGCAGCGGGTGGTGCGCTTGCTGCAGTCGCGCACGGATGATGATTACGTGTTGCGGGTCGATCTGAGGTTGCGGCCCGACCCTTCGTCGACGCCGCCTTCGGTGCCGCTCGCCGCCGCCTACCAATATTACGAGACGGTTGGGCAGAACTGGGAGCGCGCCGCCTTCATCAAGGCGCGTCCGGTCGCCGGCGACATCGCCATGGGCCGGGCCTTCCTTGCGGAGCTATCACCTTTCGTCTGGCGACGTCATCTCGATTTTCAAGCCATCACGGCGTTGCGCGGTCTGTGGCGGGATGTGCGGGCCGTGCATGGCGACGACGAGGCGATCAGCGGGCGCAACGTCAAGCTCGGTCCAGGGGGAATTCGCGAATGCGAGCTGGCGACGCAAGCGCTCCAGCTCGTCTTCGGTGGGCGCGACTCGCGCCTTCGCGGCGCACGCACGCTTTCCATGCTGAAGGCGCTCGCGGAGGCCGGTCACCTTCCGAAGGACGCGCGTAAGCGTCTTTCCGAGTCCTATCATTTCTTGCGCATGATCGAGCATCGTCTGCAAATGCGTAACGACGAGCAGACGCAAACACTGCCGCGGGAGGGCGCCGACCTCGAGGATTTCGCGCGCTGGTCGGGATTTGCGAGCGCCAAGGCTTTCGAGAAGGAGTTCGCGTCACGCACCTCGCAAGTGCGCCTTGAGGCGCAAAAAGCTTTTGGCGATCGGGAGGTCTCGAGACCATCCGCCAGCGTGAGCTTCGCCACGAAGGAGCTTGCCGCGAAGGGGTTCCGTCGGCCGGCCGAAGCCTCGCGCCTCGTCGCGAGCTGGATCGCGCCACCCGAGCGCGCAACGGCGCGCGGCATCAAGGTGCGCGAAGCTTTGATGGCCGTCCTCGGCGAACTCATCGAGGCCTTCGCCAAGGCCGATGATCCGGACGCGGCCATCACCGCCTTCGACCGCAGCTTCGAGCGCATGGCGGCGCCCGCCGAGCTTTTCTCGATCCTCTCCGAGAGCGAGACGCTGCGGCGCTTGTTCGCCGCCATGCTCGGCTCTGCGCCTCGCCTCGCCGAAGCCATCGTGCAAAGGCCGCATCTCCTTGACGTCTTCATCGATGTGCGCGCTTTTTCCGAAGCGCAGACACCCCGACGCGTCGCGAACCGGATCGCTGCTCGGCTCGCGGCCGGGACTTCACATGAGGAGGCGCTCGATCTTCTGCGTGATGCCGGCCGCGAGGAATGGTTCATGGCCGGCGCGCGCTTCCTGGGCGGCGACTCGAACGCCGCGCATCTCGGTGCGGCCTATACTTCCGTCGCCGAGGCCTCGCTGCAGGTCGCGCTCGATATCACGCGAAAAGCCTTCGCGACCGAGCACGGCGTGGTTCCAGGCTCACGTCTCGCGGCCATCGCCATGGGAAGGCTGGGTGCCGGCGAGATGACCGCGACATCTGATCTCGACCTCATCGTCATCTATGATTTGCCGGTCGCGGCGACGGTTTCTGACGGGCGTCGCCCGCTCGATCCCGTCCTTTATTTCTCGCGCCTCACGCACCGCCTGATCACGGCGATCTCGGCGCCCACCTCGCATGGCCGGTTATATGACATCGACATGCGGCTTCGCCCCTCCGGCGGCAAGGGCCCGGTGGCGCTCCCGCTCACCGCTTTCGAGCAGTATCAGCAAAACGAGGCTGAGACCTGGGAGCATCTCGCACTCACGCGTGCGCGCCCGGTCGCGGGGGACCCGGCCCTGTGCCGCCTTGTCGCGGCCTCGATCCGGCGCATCCTCTTGCGCGAGCGCGATCCGGCTCGGCTTGTCGCCGATGTCGGCGCAATGCGCCGGCTACTGGCTTCCGAGAAGGGAGATGATGATGCGGCCGATCTGAAGAACATGCGCGGCGGCCTCGTCGACATCGATTTCTGCGCCCAGTTCCTGATGCTCGCCCATGCGTCGCGCTATTCGCGCCTGCTTGCATCCTCAATCGAGTCAAGCCTCACCGAAGCGTCTGCGCAGGGATTATTGGCGAAAGCGCGTGCGCGCACGCTGATCCGTGCGCGGAGCCTCTTCACGGAGCTCTTGCAGCGAGAGCGCCTGCGTTCCACCGAAGCCTCGCCGATGAATTGGAACGATCCCTCGATCCTGCGCAACATAGCGCGCGACCTCGGCGCCGGGTCAGGCGCGGCGCTGACGCGCAAGGTCGAAGCGCTGCGCGCGGAAGTGAAGGAGATTTACGATCGCGTGGTCATCGATTCCGCAAGTCTGCGAAAGCGGGCAAACTCGAGAGCAGCGGGACGACCTGGGTGAGCCGCAACACGGCCGCGTGGATTCGGTTTCCGCTTTTAGATTATGCACCTACGCCGCCAGGACGCTCAAAGCCTCCTGACCGGCCATTGGCTGGCGCGGCAGGCTCAGCACCACGACTGAGCCCATGCCCGCCCGTGATCTCACGCGTAAGCGCCCGCCGTGCAGCTCGACGAGCGAGCGGGCGATCGCGAAACCGAGCCCCGACCCTCGGCATGCATGCGTCACGTCGGCATCTGCGCAGGGAGGATAGCCGCTTCGCCCTCCTAGCCTCGGCTGAAGAATGCCCGTGCCGGTGTCGGCGATGTGGATGCCAACATGGGTCGGATAGAGCTTGGCCATGAGCTTGACGGTGCCGCCTTCGCAGGTGTGATCGATGGCGTTGCGTGCGAGATGCACCAAAACCTTAACCAGGGCACGCGCATCGGCTTCGATGCGATGCCCGGCAGGTGCCTCGATGACGAGCGACAGCTTCTTGGCTTCGGCGGCAGCGGTGAGGACAAGGGCGGCTTCGCCCAGAATGTCCTTGAGAACCACCTGTTGCCGCTTGATGCGACGGCGGCCGGATTCGATGCGAGCCATCTCCAGAATGTCGGAGACCACGGCCAGCAAATATTGCCCGCTGCGGCGGATGTCGCTCACGTATTCGCCATATTTCTCGCTGCCAAGCGCACCGAAGAGCCCCGTCTCCATGATCTCGGAAAAGCCGATGATTGCGTTGAGTGGCGTGCGCAGCTCATGGCTCATATTGGCGAGGAACTCAGCCTTGGCGCGACTAGCCTTCTCGACGCGATTTCGCTGGGCGAGATAATGCTCGACCAGCGCTCCCAGCTCGGAGGATTGCCGCTCGACCGCGGCTCTCGAGCGCTCGAGGTCGGTGAGATTGGCGATGAGGCGCCGTTCTTTTTCAAGCAGCTCCTGCTCGTTGCGCCAAGTGTCCATGAGCGCGGCTTGCATGCGAGCCCGGATTTGCCGGCCCTCACGCTTGGCGAGGCGCGCTGAACGGCGCTGCCACAGAAAAGCGGCGACGAGTAGAAGAATGATGCACGAGCCAATCGCGGCGATGCGAGCAACCTGTTGCGCATGCTCGCGCCAGAGGCCGAGCATGCGTGAGGTCGGTGTGACGATGGCAACCTGGCCAAGCGGCGCCGCGAGGTCGCGGATCGCGACGATGGAATCCACTCCGTCAGGTGTCACGAAACGGGCGGCCGAACGGTTCGTCTCGGCGATATGTTCGCGCCCGACGAGGTCCGCGATGGACCTGACCTCACGATGGAAGCCGAGGCTCGCGACGACTTGTCCGGAACGGTCGGTGACACCAACGAGCATTTCGCTCGGCGTCGCGTGGAAGGGCAGGGCCGCCGCCAAGAGACCCTGAACATTGGGGCGTTGGGTGTCGGCAGAAGTCGCCTCGTTCGAGCGGCTGACGTCCGACAGCTTCGGCAAGCTCCCAGTTGAACCGGAAGAGCCCGCGAGACTGTCGAGCCGTTGAGCGATCAACGCGGCGGTCGCATCAGCATGCTCGAGCGCTTGGCCGAGGTGAAGCTCGCGCGCGGCATAGAGGTCGAGGAGAGTTTCGGCTGTGACGAAAGCGAAGGCGAGAAGCGCCACCAGCGTAAGAGCGAGCCGCGTGCGCATGCGGGCGCGCCACAAAACCGTTGGCCTTCTCGTGCTCGCCGCTCGCCCCGAAACAGCCGCGTGCAAGGGCGGCACGGCCGCGTCCATGCGCGCCATGCTCTGGCCTCCGTCGAAGACTTGAATGGATCTTCGGTGGTGAAATTCTACACCGCCAACCCCCGAATCACTTTCATTCGAATCTTCCGGCGACTCCTTGTCCAGCCGAAATTTCGGCAGGGTTGCATTTTTTTGGACAAAAAAAGAACGGATTCGCGCAAGGCGAGTCTCACGCGGCTTTGCAACGTCTGGGCGGGTTGAACTTTCTCCTTCTGGCCGAGAGACGGGCCGTGTCACGGATCGCGCTTGGAGCGTGCAGTTGAAATCGCCTGCATGCTCTTGGCTATTTTGAGCCAGCACGATCCTTTCGGAAAAAGGGTCTCAGCTTAGCGGATATGGTCCAGCGATCGTCAACTCTGCGCGCTCCCCCATTCAGGCGAGCGAACGCGTGACGATGTCGGTGACATCGGCTGAAAGCTTCGGTGTTGAGGCAAGGCGCTTCAGGGCCGCCTCCGCCTTGGCCCGGCGCGGTGCCGCCATGCTGCGCCAGGTACGGAAGGCGGTGAGGAGGCGCGCCGCGATCGCGGGGTTCGAGCCATCCAGGTTCGCGACCACTTCGGTGATGAAATCATACCCGGCACCGTCGGCACGGTTGAAGGCGGACTGGTTGCCCGAAGCAAAGCTCATGATCAGCGAGTAGACCCGGTTCGGATTGGCGAAGGAAAATGCCCGATGCGCGGTGAGTTTCCTCACCCGCTCGAGAGTCGCCGGTTCCGGAATGCGCGCCTGCAACGCAAACCATTTGTCGAGAATGAGCGGATCCTCGGCGTGAGCCCGCTCGAATTCGGCAAGCGCGGCTTCACGCATCGCATCCGGCGCGCGCATGAGCGCGCCGAGTGCTGCGAGCCTGTCGTTCATATTGCCCGCGGTCGCGAACTGAGCTTGCGCCAGCGGCCCATTGCGCTTGGGATCGGCGATGACCAAGAGCGCAAGCGCACCATTGCGCAATTGTCGACGTGCGGCGCTCTTCGGATCGGGCGAATAGGATCCGGAGTCGGCGAGCCGGTCATACGCGGCGCGCAACGGAGCTTCGAGAGCCTCGCCCATCGCACGCAGAAGCGCCTCGCGTGTTTCCAGAATGGCGTCCGGATCGACCTCAGATCCCAGCTCGCGAGCGATGTCCTGCTCTGAGGGAATGGAGAGAGCCTCGGCCGCGAAGGCATGGTCAGGCTCCTCGGTCAGCAGCGGCTCAAGCGCCAAGTAGAAGCGCCGATCGAAGCGTGAGCGCGCCTGCGGTCCGTGCTCTTTCAAGTCATCCAGCATCATTCGCGTGGCGAAGCTCTGGATCGCCTGCCAGCGGTTGAAGCGGTCGCGATCATGACCGGCGAGCAGCAAGAGCTCCTCGACGCTTTGCGAAAAATCGAGCCGGACCGGCGCCGAGAAGCCCCGCAACAGCGAGGCGACGGGCTTCTCCGCAAGACCTTTGAAAGTGATCTCGCCCGTTTCCTCATGCAAAACGAAGACGCCGTCTGAACGCCAATCGGGATGGTCGCTGTCAAGCTTCAGCTCCTCGCCGCGAGGGGACAGGAGCCCGACACTGATCGGGATCTCGAGCGCCGCTTTCTCCGGCTGTCCCGGCGTTGGCGGCGTCGTCTGCGTGAAAGTGAATGTCGAGGTGCGCGCTGAGGGATCATGGTGCTGGCTTACGCGCAGGACGGGAGTGCCGGCCTGCTCGTACCAGCGCATGAAGCGTGAGAAGTCACGGCGGGATACATCGGCGAAACAGGCCACGAAATCCTCAACCGTCGCGGCTGTCCCATCGCAGCGCTCGAAGTAAAGATCCATGCCGCGACGAAAGGCTTCCGAGCCGATGATCTCCTTCAACATGCGGATCACTTCCGCGCCCTTCTCGTAAACGGTAGCGGTGTAGAAGTTATTGATCTCATGGTAAAGGTGCGGCCGCACGGGATGCGCGAGAGGGCCTGAGTCCTCGGCGAATTGCACGAGTCGCAGCGAGCGCACATCGGAGATGCGCTTCACCGTTCGCGAGCGCGTATCCGATGTGAACTCGTGATCGCGGAAGACGGTTAGCCCTTCCTTGAGGGACAATTGAAACCAGTCTCGGCAAGTGATCCGGTCGCCGGTCCAATTGTGAAAATACTCATGCGCGATGATCGCCTCGATATTTGCGTAGTCCGCGTCGGTCGCTGTCTCGGAGCTCGCGAGCACATATTTGTCGTTAAAGACATTCAGGCCTTTGTTCTCCATCGCGCCCATGTTGAAATCCGACACAGCGACGATGTTGAAGACGTCGAGGTCGTATTCGCGCCCAAAAGCTTCCTCGTCCCAGCGCATCGAGCGCCTCAGCGCCTCGAGCGCGTAAGTGGCGCGCTTTTCCTTGCCTGGCTCGACATAAATGCCGAGCTCGACGTTGCGGCCCGAGCATGTCTTGAAATCGCCGGTCACGCAGCCGAGGCGGCCGCCGACGAGCGCGAAAAGATAAGAGGGCTTCGGCCAAGGGTCGTGCCAGACCGCGAAATGGCGCGTTGTCCCCTCGATCTTTCCCTCCATCACCTTGTTGCCGTTCGCGAGCAAAACCGGCGCTTCATCGAGCTCGGCTTCGAGCCGCGTCGTGTAGACTGCGAGTACGTCCGGGCGGTCCTGGAAGAAGGTGATGCGCCGAAAACCTTGCGCTTCGCACTGCGTGCAGTAGGTGTCGTTCGAGCGATAAAGGCCGAAGAGCTTGGTATTTGAGGTCGGATCGAGCTCCGTCTCGATGTCGAGGACGAAACGCTGCGCCGGAGGTACCTTGAGCGTCAGAGAGGTCTCGCTCAGCTCATATTCATGAGTCTCGAGAGAGCGTCCATCGAGCGCGATGGAAAGGAGCTTGAGCTCGTCCGCGTCGAGGACGAGGGGAGCGCCCTTGATGCCGCCGCGGTGGTTTGGCGTAAAGGCGGTCCGGGCGCGCACTCGCGTCGCGCGCGAGCTCAAGGAGAAATCGAGGTCGACCGTCTTCACGAGGTAATCCGGGACGCGGTAGTCCTCGAGGCGGATGGGAAGTGAAGTTTCAGGGCGCATCCTGGTCTCTTTTTCCTTTAGGCGGATTCGATCGACGAAGCGTCAGGGGTTCTGAAAAACTCCTAAACGCTTCATGCATTGTGGAAGGATCCTCGACAAATCAGGGGAACCCTTCGGCAGCATCAATTGTCGGCGGTGGAAGCGCTGGCGCCATGCGCTGCCCCGGTGGGTTCGGCATGTCCGACGAGGCGGGCGATGTCTGCGATCTCATGCTTCACTTTCTGCTCGATCTCGTCGACCGCCGCGTGGATGGTAGCGACATCGGTATCCGGCGAACCAAGGCAATGGAAGTGCACGACGAGCCCAGCCGGCGTCTGCCGCACGCGCACATTGTGGATCGTCCGGATCGTGCCGGATTGCGCGGCTGCGCGTGACAAGGTTTCGGCGATGCGTGCCGAGACGGCCGCATCGGCCGGCATTCCGGCGAGCTCGCGCGTCTCGAGGGGCTCGATATGACTCTCGACCTCTGTCACCGGACCGAATTCATCGCGCACCGCGGCTTCGAGGCGCGAGGCGCGCTGATGCGCATCCTTGAGCTTGAGCCGCCCGTCGAGCTCGAGGTCGAAGCCAATCGCAAGCCGATCATCGAGCCATTGCACCGTGACATGGTGCACGAGAAGGCGCTCGCGCGCCGCGATCAGCATGACGCGCTCGAGAGCGCTCTCGTCGTCGGGCGCGACGGGGCGCGTCGAGACTGTGAAATCGGCGCGCTTCAGTTCCGCCGCGAGAGCGCGCGTGAGCGAGGCCTTGAGCTCGCTCACTCGATCGAGCGGCAGGCTGCGGGGCACAGTGATGCTGACATCCCCCATCATCACGCCGCCGGCCGGGCGGACCCGCACACCGTCGATGCCAAGCACGCCCGGCATCCGCCAAGCGATCTGGCGAACTCGCTCGGCAACACCCTCGGGTGCCGTGTCGAGGAGCACGCCGATGACGCGCCTCGCGAGCCGCAACGCTGCGAGACCAATGAGGACGGCGACGATGAGTGTCGCCTTGGCGTCCGCGTTGGCATAGCCTTCTTTGGTAGCCACGAGCCCGACGAGAATGGCGAGCGAGCTCGCAAGATCGGAAGAAAAGTGCAGGGCATCCGCCGCGAGCGCCTCGCTGCCCGTGCTGCGGGCGACGAGGTGCAATGCCCGCCAGCGCGTCGCATCGACGCAGATGGAAAAAACAACGGCCGCGAAGGCGAAAGGCGAGGCTGAGAGCATGGTTTGCGGTTCGAAGGCGAGGCGCCGCACGGCTTCGATGAAGGCGGCAAGCGCGAGAAGCGCAAGCAATGTCGATTCGCATAACGCCGTCACCGCCTCGATCTTGCCATGTCCGTAATGATGGTCCTCGTCGGCGGGCCGATCTGCCTGCCGGACGGCGAAGAAGGTGAGGGTGGTCGCCCCGATGTCGAGGAGGCCATGCGCGCCATCGGCCAAAAGGGCGAGCGATCCCGAAACGAGCCCGGCGGTAAGCTTGAGCGCTGTGACCATGACGGTAGCGGCGATCGACCATCCCGCCACGCGTCGCTTGAGCCTTGCAAGCGAGGCAGTGGAGGCAGGCGATTCGAGTCTGGCGTTCACGTCCGGCCATCCTATAAGAGAGCCAACCCGCCATCTGCCCCGGCAAGGGCTGCGAGGCAAGGCGGACGCGACGAAGGGAGCGCAAAATGGAATATCTGCATACCATGGTGCGGGTGGGCGATCTCGACGCCGCGCTGGATTTCTGGTGCAACAAGCTTGGCTTGGTCGAGGTGCGCCGCCTCGACAATGAGAAGGGCCGCTACACTCTCGTCTTCCTGGCGGCGTCAAATGACGCGGAGCGCTCGAAGGAGACGAGGTCGCCGCAGCTCGAGCTCACCTACAATTGGGACGAGCACAGCTATGGCGGAGGACGCAATTTCGGGCATCTCGCCTATCGGGTCGATGATATTTATTCCGTATGCCAGCGCCTGATGGACAAGGGCGTGACGATCAATCGGCCGCCGCGCGACGGCAACATGGCCTTCATCCGCTCGCCTGACGGCATCTCCGTCGAGCTTCTGCAGAAGGGGTCTCCGCTCAGCCCCAAGGAGCCTTGGCTCAGCATGCCCAATACGGGGGTGTGGTAGGCGTTAGCGCGAGGCTCATTTACCTGGGCTCTCCGTCACAGTGTCCTTGTTTCACGGGGCACTCGTTGAGCTGAACCCCCTGTCTTCAGGCCGGACCTTTCTCGCGAGCCGTCCTCGCCCACCATTGGGAAGCGCTTTGGTCGGCAGGTGGGATCCCGGTCGCCGCCTGGATCATGATAAACCGCGTAAGCCGGTCAGGTGATGGGGAGGGATGTAACAGAGTTCGAGGGGTCCTGAAACGCCGTGCCCGTCCTTGTGCTCGCCTTTCTCTCCTTTCCGCCGATGGCCGCTCAATTCGCGGCGACGAAGTTCGGCGTGCAGGCGGGGCTCACCGCCTGGGACATCGCAGCGTTTCGATACGGTGCGGCGGCTCTCGGGTCGCTATTGGTGCTGGCAAATCCCACGCGACGCGCCATCATGCTCGCGATGCCTGGCCGCTTCCTCATCGTCGGCCTTCTCGGCGGCGCCTTCTACGGCGCGATCTTCACCGCCGCGACCACCATGATGCCGGCGAGCCACAGCACGCTCTTCGCGCCCTCCTCCTCGATCCTGTGCACGCTGCTTGTCGCCGGCGTGGTGCTCGGTGCGTGGCCGTCGCCCACTCGACTCATTGGAGTCGGTATCATTCTCGCCGGCCTTGTCGTGTTCGCCCGGGCCGCTGATGTGCAGATCGACGCTGAAGCACTCGGGGGTGACGCTTTGTTCGGCCTCATCGGCCTCTTATGGGGATGCTTCAGCGTCTTTGCGCGCAAATGGAATCTCGACCCTTTGTGTTGTGTCGCAGCGATGGGCGCGACGGGACTTCTCTTCGTGCCGCTTTGGTTCTTTTTTGCGCCATCGAACGTCACGGGCGCCAACCTGGCCGTTGCACTCGGCGAGGGCATCTTCCAGGGCTGGTTTCTCACCTTCGTGGCGTTTCTTGCTTACATGAAGCTTGTTCATCGCCTCGGGCCGCCCACTGCCGCGCTCGGCATTGCGCTCATTCCGCCGATGGGCGTTGCCATCGCAACGCTCGTGCTTCATGAGACGACGTATCCCGGCCAATGGCTCGGCGCCGCCATTGTCGTCGCCGGGCTTGCGATCGCGGGCGGAGCCGGCGCAGGGCCGCTCGGCCGCGTGGTCGGATTGCGACCCGTTCAGTAGCGAGTCCACGGTGGCCAAGTCCATAGTTTTCTCTTTAATGTAATGCGTAGGCGGTTCCGGCGATGACGACACCTGCGAGGCCAAGAAGCAGCGCCACGTACCAGGGCCAGCGCTGGCCCCTTGCGATGATGGCGATGGTGGAGACGGCGATGCCGACGTGAAGGAAGGTGGCCGCGAGCGTCAGGCGGTGATGCCTGTGCTCATGAACCCGGCTCTCTTCTTGCGCGCCATCCACTTCCGATTCGAGTTTGCGGGCTTCCGCCTCGAGCTTCTTGCTGTCCTCGTCGTATCGCTTCGCTTGCTTGCCGGCTTCATCCGCCCTTTCGGGCGTCTGCAAAACAAGCGCATCGTAAATCGTCTTCTTGACGCGCTGCGCCTGATAATAGCTCCAGGTATCCGTCGCCTTGTTTTGGGAGAGATTGGCCTCGCTCAGCTTGGCAAGCGCGCGCCCTGCCTCGACGTTCTCGAGGCTTGAGATACCGGCTGCGATCACCGCAAGAATCGCGATGGTCACCGAGACGCGAATGATGAACGGATCACCGCTATGGGCCGCATGCTCCGCATGCTCGGCGTGCTCGTGATGTTCGAGCGGTGATTCGTCTTCCATTCGCGCTGCCCCGTGCGTGCCCGATTCGTCGAAAGGCTTGCATGTGCGGACGATTCTCGCAAGCGCTTCGCGGGAGAGCGGGAATGCCTGAGCGCCAGGATCTCGACTTCGCGCATCCTCAGCACGTGCGTTGTGCTAGGATGTGTACAAATCAGCACAGGGCCTTCCTCATGACGGTCAGCACGACGATGACAATTCGAGTTGCGCACGAAACCAAACAAAAGCTCGAGCGGATCGCGGCCGATACCCGTCGCCGCTGAGGCCATTTCAGCCCACGTCGATCGCGAGCTTCAAATCATTGACGGCATCAAGCGCGACTTGGTGGATGTTGAGGCGGGCCGCAGCATTCCCTAAAAGCGGGTAATGGCTGAAGCCCGCCAGATCATCGCGGGGGCGAAGAAGAAGAGAGCCGCGCGCGGATGAGGCCGGTCACTGGTCGGATGACGCGCGCCGCGATTACCTCGCAATCGTCCGATATATCGCGCAGGAAAGCCCGGCAGCGGCTGAGAAGGTTGTGACGCGATCGAGCAGAACGGGAATACCCTTGGCGGCTATGCGACCGGTCGTTCTGGAAAAGTCGGTCAGCCGCCTCCCTTCCATCATAACCTATTCGATGTCCGTGCAGCGCGGCCGCGAAGTCGCATCGATCCTTCGGGTGAACCATTCGGCTCGTGATTGGCCTGCCCAGGAATGGCCGAAATAGTTTCCTGTGTGCGCATGGCCGCGTTCTGTTGTGAACAATGCCTTCCCACTACTTCACGCGGCGCTTTGCCGATTGGGCCAGCACGCAAAGGATTTCGAAGACGATATTTGCGCCCGCCCAAGCCGTGATCCCACCGACATCGAAGGGCGGCGACAACTCCACAAAATCGGCGCCGACGAGCTCGACCCCGCCAAGAAGCCGAAGCATTTGTTGCGCCTGGAAAGTGGAGAAGCCGCCGATCTCCGGCGTGCCGGTTCCGGGCGCTTGCGCGGGGTCGACCCCGTCGATGTCGAAGGACAAATAGGTTGGATGCTGGCCGACGATGGAGCAGGCCTCCTCCATCACCGACTTCACACCACGTTCCTGAAGCTCCTCGATGAACACGAGCCGAACACCGTTCGAACGAGCGAACTCGACGTCCTCGCCGTCATAAGCCGAGCCTCTGATGCCGATCTGCACGACGCGCTTGGGATCGAGCAAGCCTTCCTCGACGCTGCGGCGGAATGGCGTTCCATGCGTGTATTTGAAGCCACCGAAATAGCTGTCGTAGAAATCCGTGTGGCTGTCGAAATGGATCATGCCGACGGGCGCCTTTTCGGCGACTGCGCGCAAAACGGGAAGGCTCGTCAGGTGATCGCCACCGACCGTCATCGGCGTGATGTTCCGCTTCGTGAGCTCGCGATAAAAGCTCGTGATGCGCTTCAAGGTGTCGTCGACGCTCGCCGGATTGATGGCAACATCACCGAGATCCGCGCAGCGGGCGAGGTGAAACGGCATGATGCCGGTTGCCTGGTTGAGCTGACGCACCATGGTGGTCGCGTCACGTAGCGCGCGAGGTCCGTGACGCGCGCCTGCCCGATTGGTCGTTCCCCCGTCCCAGGGCACGCCGACGAGGCCGATATCGACTCGATCGATCCGCGCGTCCTCAAGCGGCACGTGAGGCAGCCGCATGAAGGTCGGGATGCCCGCGAAACGCGGCAGGACAAAACCTGAGATGGGAAGAAAATCGGGATCGATCGCCTGCATCCAAACCTCGCTCAATGGCATCCGCGAGCTATAGAGAGGAAGCGCACCGATTTGAAGCGCCATGGGAAGGGGTGATCGCGAAACGGCGATCACGATTTTGACGTTGTGTTCACCATGCGGTGGCGATCGGCCTCAAAGGCTTCCTGCTCGAACCATCTCGGGCTATAAGGCTTGCGGCGGACGACGGGAAACTTTCGCCAGGTGAGATCAAGAGGGGCGTCGAGTCCAATTTCCATGCTGGCGAGCCGTTGGCTGCGATTTGTGTTTGGGTGCGTCCTTTCGATAAGCGCGCCGGAGCTTGCCTTTGCGCAGAACATCACGCTCGACACGCCAAACTCGTCGCTGCCCCCCGAGCAGTTCGCGCGGCTGATGTCGACGACTAATCGGAGTGGTGCCGGCGTCCTCGTCGAACCCACCTATCCGGGCGGCAGCGGTTATCGAACACTCGTGCTTCCGGACATCGACTACACCTATAACAATCGCTTTTTCATCAACATGGAGGACGGCGCCGGCGCCTATCTCTACAATGACGGCACCTTGTCCTTTTCCACATCGGCCTTCGTCAGGCTCGGCCGCGACCAGACCAACAGCCCGAAAATCCTTGGATTGGGAAATATCGCGGAGGCTCCCCAAGGGCGCTTCGCCGGTGAATACGATGTCGGTTGGATCGACCTGAAGGGCTCCTTCGCTCATGATTTCTCAGGAAGCTATGGGAATACTTTCCAAGCCAAGGTCGGGACGGCGCTGCCGCTTACCAATCAGTTCGTGGTCCTCCCGGGCG
>JAFAQA010000536.1 GCA_019246665.1 Hyphomicrobiales bacterium | reverse complement strand
GGCGGCGAGCACTGCCGGACGGCCCCCAAAGGAAGTCATCCAGTTCGCGCGCGAAGCGGGATTGAAGGCCGATGAGGCGGCGAGCATCGAGGCGGCGCTCGAACGGATCGCCGCACGCGTTTGGGAAATTCCGCCGCGCATCCTGCTGGCAGGCTCTCTCTATTTTTCGGGTGAGGTGCTGGAGGCAAACGGCACGCCGCCGCAGTGAGCGAGTGGCAGAGCTTCCTTTGGTCTTAATTGCGTAAGGGCTCGAAAAAGATGCTGTCGAGCGGCGCGAGTGCTTCCAAGTGAGGCCAACACGATACCCAAAGAAAAAACCGGAGGGCCTGTCGCCCTCCGGTTTTATTTTTCGACCCGGTAAGATGGCTTACCAAAATTTATAGTTCACGCCGACACGAACGATGTTGCCCGTGCTGTCGTTGTGGCGATTGGTCGCCACCAGAAATGGCGCAATCGCGGTGTTGTTATTGTTGTGGCCCAGGTTGTAGTAGAGATACTCGGCCTTTACAGTCCAATTCTGCCAAACGGCATACTCGACACCACCGCCGAGCGTCCAACCAGCCCGCGTGCTGCTGGAGCCGCTGGAGCCGAAGGAGATTGTCTGCGGCGTTGCGGAGATTGCGCCATTAACCGGATTCGGGAAGCCGGCGGCGGTAACCGAGGTGAAGCTGTTGTCGCGGTTTCGCCCGATGTTCCCATAGGCAAGTCCACCTGTCCCAAAGATAAGGATCCGGTCAAAGGCATAGCCGATACGCGCGCGCACCGTGCCGAGATAATTGCCATTGCTATGCCCTGTGCCCGGGAAGAACGTCGTGCCCGGGAACTGCGCGAGCGTAAAGGGAACCTGGTTGTTCTTGTTGCGACCGAGGTCCGCGAAGTCGAAATCGGTTTCAGCGCCGATCACAACGCCCTGCCCGACGCCAAACTGGTAATTGTAGCCAGCCTGCGCGCCGCCGACGAAGCCGGCGTGGTTGCTGCTGCTCGAGGGAAAAAATCCCCCAACCGGAATGGCGCCAAGCGGCAACGTGTTCGTGCGGTTGTTGTTCTCCCAGCCCACACCAGCGTTCAAGCCGGCATAGAAGCCGGTCCAGGTGAAGGCGGGAATGTAGGCCGGAGCGATCGGCGGACCCTTGCGGGTCGGCAAATCGGCCGCCGAAGCAGCGATCCCGGACATGGCCAAGGCCGTCGTGGCCAAAAGAAACTTCCTCATCTAGCTCTCCTCGTCATCGATACGCTCCGGTCGCTTCGAACGCGCGAGCCGGAGAATTGGTTCGGCCCGACGGCGCTAATTCCGACCGACCCGAATGCTAACTAGCCTCTAACTCAATCAAGCTTCGATGGCTGTGCCTGCGGTGCAACAAGGGCTTTGGGCATTGTGACTGCATTGTGTTGCGCTCAGGGCATAACTTGGAGATCGAGGCATGCGAATTAAGCCTGCATTAACCCCGTTGCTCGAGTTCGCAGCTCGGCAGCCACTTTTGCAAAGTTATAAGTATTTGAATAAATTTATAATTAGATTTGAGAGCGAGACCTCATCCATGCTTGCTGCGAGCGGGACGACGCGGAAGGCAGAGGCTTTAACCTCGCGATAACCAGGCTGGCATGGCGTCATCTATTCAAGCGGGGTGGCTTCGAATGCCGCCCCAGTCGGCCGGGCGGTGCGGCGGGGAAGCTGCACCTAAAAAAAACGACTGCTTGCCCGCGGGATACGAACATGCCAATTGCGCTTCGCACCACGCGAGGCCCCGATTGCATGCTTTCCAGCGGGGGTCGCGCGGCAACACAAGGAGATCGCAAACGATCGTCTCGACGAGGCCAGGCAAATACCGAAGATGCTCCCCCTTTCCGTATTCATCATCACTTACAACGAGGCCGACCGGCTCCCTCTCGTGCTCGATGCACTAGGCGGCCTCTCCGAAGATGTGGTGGTGGTCGATTCGGGCTCCGATGACGGCACGCAGGACGTGGCGCGTCGTTACGGCGCGCATCTCATCGAGCATCCTTTCCCGGGATATGGTCCACAGAAGCGCTTTGCCGAGGAGCAGTGCCGCCATCCCTGGCTGCTCAATCTTGACGCCGACGAAGTGATTTCACCGGTGCTCCGGGACGAGATCGCCTCGATTTTCTCGGCGGGCGAACCCGAGGCCGACGCCTACGAGATCGCCATCCACGAGGTCTTTCCAGGCGAGGACGAGCCGCACCCGTTCGGCTATGCGCTCACTCCCGTGCGGCTCTACCGGCGCGATAGAGGCCGCTACAACCCTTCGCCGGTGCATGACCGGGTCGATCTGGCTCAAGGCGCTAAGGTGGCTCGGCTCAAGGGACGCATACGTCATATTTCGGTTCGTTCGCTCGGCCATCAGCTTGAGAAGCTCAACAGCTATACGGATGCGCAAGTGCTCGATCTCGAAACGCGCGGCGTCAAGGTGACCACGCTTCGCGTCTTCCTCGAGTTTCCGGGGGCCTTCATCAAGGCGTATTTCGGGCGCCGCCATTGCCTTCGCGGCATCTACGGTTTCATGACCGCAATGAACTTTGCCTTCTATCGATATTTGCGGGTCGCCAAGGCGCTGGAGCGCCGGCGTCTGCGCGGCAAAGGGATTGAACCGAAGTGACGCGCGGCGCCTCTGCGGGGCCGCCGGGATCCGCGCTCGTCACTGGTGGGGCGCGACGCATCGGGCGCGCCATCGTCGAGGCGCTGGCCGAGAGGGGCTCCGCCGTCGCCATCCACTGCCATCGTTCGCGAGAGGAGGCGCATTCTCTCGCGGAAAGCCTGGCGAAGACAGGCGCCAAGGCGCGGGTGATCACGGCCGATCTCGCGGACGCACGCGAGGCGGCCTGTGTCGTCGCGACCGCCGAAGCTGCCGTCGGCAAGCTCAGCCTTCTCGTGAACAACGCCGCTGTATTCGAGGAAGATGACGTGAGGAGCCTCGACACGAAACGCTTGGACCATCAGGTCGCCGTCAATCTGCGCGCGCCGTTGATCCTTTCGCGCGACTTCGCCAAACGGGCGCCTCCCGCGTCGAAGCCGGCAATCATCAACATCATCGACCAGCGTGTGCTGAAGCCTGACCCTCGCTGCTTCTCCTATGGGCTCACCAAATCGGCCTTGTGGTCCGCGACGCGCATGATGGCGCAGGCGTTCGCGCCCATGATCCGCGTCAATGCGGTCGCGCCCGGGCCCACCTTTCCCAACCTGCGTGAAGGCGACGAGGGGGTGTTGCGCGAGGCGCAGGCGACATTGCTCGGCGAGCGCGTCCGTCCCGAAGCGATCGCGGCGGCGGTGCTTTATCTCGCCGAGGCGGAGCATGTGACCGGCCAGATCGTCGCGGTCGATTCCGGCCAGCATCTTGGATGGATGACCCCGGACGTGATGGCAACCATGGGGCTGGAAGTCGCAATTCCTCGCCCCGTCACGAAAACCAAAGACGACTATCAGCGGAGACGATGATGACGATGCATAATGTTCAGGCCGGCGGCGCCTCGATCCCGAGCCTCGGCTTCGGCACTTGGGCGGCGCGAGGAGACGAATGCGCGCAAGCTGTCACCTGGGCTCTGGAGAGCGGGTATCGGCATATCGATACGGCAGCGGTTTACGCCAATGAGGAAGCAGTGGGGGAGGGGATCAGGGCCTCGCGCGTTCCGCGAGGCGAGATCTTCCTGACCACGAAGGTGGGACCGGACGATATCGACGAAGGCAGGCTCGAGCGTTCAGCCGAAGCAAGCCTAAAGCGCCTTGGTTTCGATCACGTCGACCTTTTGCTTATCCATTGGCCGAGCCCCAAGATTCCGCTGAAACGGTCGATGGCCGCGCTCGCGAAAGCGAAGCGCCAAGGTCTCA
This sequence comes from Hyphomicrobiales bacterium, assembly GCA_019246665.1. Taxonomy (GTDB): domain Bacteria; phylum Pseudomonadota; class Alphaproteobacteria; order Rhizobiales; family Beijerinckiaceae; genus GAS188. The sequence goes on along the minus strand of JAFAQA010000536.1, from coordinate 5,703 downwards.
CGCGCCATATCGGCGTCTCGAACTTCACGCCGGCGCTCGTCGCCGAAGCCGTGGCGCTCTCGGAAGAGCCCGTGGTCACCAATCAATGCGAATACCATCCGAGGCTCGATCAATCGCGAGTGCTCGACGCTTGCCGTAGGAATGGGGTGTCCTTCACCTCTTATTGTCCTTTGGGACGCGCCGGTGAGATTTTCGCCGAGCCGAAAGTCGCGGCGATCGCGAAGCGACACGCCAAGACGCCGGCCCAAGTGCTGTTGCGCTGGCAGGTGCAACAACCCGGCGTCATCGCCATCCCGAAATCGGCCAACCGGGGGCGCATCGCGGAGAATATCGCGATCTTCAATTTTGCCCTCGACGATGCGGAGATGCGGACCCTTTTTGACCTAGCCACTCCGAAAGGCCGGATCGTCTCGCCGGCTTGGGCCCCCGATTGGGAGAAGTGAGCCGCCACAGCGCGATCGGGTCGACTCTTCCTCGTTCGCCGATATAACGCCGTCGAGCGATCGATGAGCCCTGACACGAGACGATTCATGAAGCCCTTTTGCTACCGTGGCGGCGTGCTGCACGCCGAAAATGTCGACCTGCGCGACATTGCCAGCGAGGTTGGCACGCCCGTCTACTGCTATTCGACCGTCGGCTTCGAGGAGCAGTATCTCGCCTTTTCTCGCCTATTCGCCGCCGTCCCTTCGCTTGTCTGTTATGCCATGAAAGCCAATTCCAACCAGGCCGTCCTCGCGACGCTGGCTCGTCTCGGGGCGGGCATGGACGTCGTTTCCGAGGGGGAGCTGCGCCGTGCCCGCGCCGTAGGAGTGCCGCCCGAAAAAATCGTGTTCTCGGGTGTCGGCAAAACGCAAGACGAGCTTGCCTATGCGCTCGATCAGGACATCTTGTGCTTCAATGTCGAATCGGAGCCGGAGCTCGAGCAGATCTCGGCGTTGGCGAGCGCGGGTGGGCGCTCGGCGCGCATTTCGATCCGCGTGAACCCCGACATCGACGCCAATACTCATGCGAAGATCTCGACCGGAACCTACGCCAATAAGTTCGGCATTCCCCTCGAAGAGGCGCCGCGCGTCTACGAAAAAGCCGCCAAATTACCTGGCCTCACCGTCACGGGTGTGGATATGCACATCGGCAGCCAGATCCCCGATCTCGCGCCTTTCGATGCCGCGGCGAAACGCCTCGCTTCGCTCGCGTGCCACCTCATGAAGGAAGGGCATCGTCTCGAGCACCTCGATCTCGGAGGCGGGCTGGGTGTGGTCTACGATCCGCATGGCAATCTGCGGCCACCGGAGCCCACAGCCTATGCCGAGACGATCCTTCGCCACACCAGGGAGCTCGGTCTCAAGCTCGTCTTCGAGCCCGGCCGGCTCATCGCCGCCGGTGCCGGCGTGCTGCTGACGCGCGTGATCCACGTCAAGCAAGGAGCTGGAAAAACCTTCGTGATCGTCGATGCGGCGATGAATGATCTCATCCGTCCGACCCTTTATGAGGCCCATCATGAGATTGTGAACGTCAGGGAAGCCCCTTCCGATGCGGCTCGCGAAACTGTCGATGTGGTCGGGCCCGTCTGCGAGAGCGGCGACTATTTGGCTCAGAAAAGGGAGATGACGCTGCCACGCCCTGGCGACCTTCTCGCCGTGATGTCGGCGGGCGCTTATGGTGCGGTGCAGGCTTCGACCTATAATTCGCGGCTCTTGGTGCCGGAAGTGCTCGTGAAGGGTTCAAAATATGCTGTGGTCCGCCCGCGGCTCAGCTATGACGATTTGATCGGGCTCGATCGCTTGCCGGGGTGGCTTTTGTAAACGGCGCACCGGAAATTCCTTATCTCGTGGAGCGAACTCAAGCGTCCGGCATTGTTCTTGCAACGTGCGTCCTTGCAACGTGAGCTTGCAAGCGACTGCCTGCTAGGGCCCGTGACCCTCGAAGGTGCCGACAATTGAGCGACATGCCTCGCCATGGTCGCAATCTGTGCTACCCTAGCAGACGGGGCCTTGGAGTGAGGATGTGGAAGAGCCAGCTGCGCAATCCACGCCCGTGACGCCCGCGCCGGCCGACGCTTCGCTTGAGCGTGGCTTGTCGCAACTCTCGCTGCGCGCCGGATTTGCGCTTTGGTGGGAGCGCCTCTGGCCGGCTCTCGTGCCGCTTCTCAGCGTCGCTGCGATCTTCATCGCTGCGTCGTGGCTCGGCGTCTTTGCGGCCTTGCCCTCCTGGGCGAGGCTCGTGGCCCTTGTGGCTTTCGCCGCTTCGGCCCTGGCATCCCTTGTGCCGCTTGCTCGCATCGCGCCACCCCGGCAGGCCGAGAGGCTGCGTCGGATCGATCGCGATTCGAACGCGAAACATGGGCTCGCGAGCGCTTGGGCCGACCAGCTCGGCTCGGGCGAGCGAGACGGCGCCACTCGTTTTCTGTGGGAGGTCCACCGTCGCCGTTTGAGAGGCGCTCTTTCGGCCGCGCGTGTCGCTTGGCCTCGCCCGGGCATGGTCGCGCGCGATCGCCATGCGTTGCGAATGGCGCCGCTCCTCATCTTGGTTGCCGCCTTTTTTGCGGCCGGACCCGATCGCCTCGGGAAAGTGGGCGCGGCACTTGATCCGCACGCCACCGGAGGATCTTCGGTGGAGGCACGAATCGACGGTTGGATCGACCCACCGACCTATGCGCGGATGCCGCCACTCGTGATCGACTTCGCGAAGGCTGAGAACGGGGTGCTCGAGTTGCGGGCGCCCGTCGGCTCGACTTTGGTTCTGCGTTGGCCGGAAGGCTCTGGTGTTGCAGTACAACCGTCGCCGGCGCTCAAGGCGCAGCAGCAGGCGCCCACCTCCTCCGGCGTGAACGAGTCGCGCTGGCGGATCACTGGCGACGGCAGCGCGACAGTTACGGGGGGCCCGCGTGAAACACGTCTCTCGATCGTCTCGATCCCGAACGAGCCGCCCACTATCCGCATCGTCGGCGAGCCCAAGACCAACATTCGCGGCACGGTCACCTTGAGCTATGAGGGCGCCGACGAATACGGCATCACGTCGGTCGAGACCCGCTTCGCGGATCCGCGTTGGCGTGGGCGTGCCTTGTCGAGCGGCCATCCGCTCGTCGACCCGCCGGTGGCGAATCTGCCTCCCCCGCCGAACCGCCCGGGCGCGCCGCCGGCGCGCGACACCTTCGACCTTTCCGCGCATCCTTGGGCGGGCTCGGATGTCACGCTTCGCCTCGCCGCGAAGGACGAGGCTGGGCTCGAGGGCACAAGCGATCCGGTGAGCCTCACCCTGCCCGCACACCCTTTCAGCAGGCCACTGGCACGCGCCCTCGTGGAGCAGCGGCGCAAGCTCGCGCTTGACGCGGATCAGCGTACGCACGTTCTCGAAGCTCTTTACGCGCTGATGATCGCGCCGGAAAAATTCATGCCGGAAGCCGGCATCTATATCAGCCTGAGATCCATCGCGCAGAGCCTCTCCTCGGCCGGCAATGATGATCAGCTTCGCGATGTCGTGGGCAATTTGTGGGAGCTGGCGCTGGTCATCGAAGGCAATGGGCCGACACGCGCGCTCGATGCCTTGCGTGCCGCCGAGAACGCCTTGAAGGATGCACTCGCCAACAATGCCTCGAAAGAGGAGATCGAACAGCGCATGGCCGAGCTGCGCCAGGCGCTCGACCGATACATGCGTGAGCTCGCGGAACGCTCGAAGCAAAACCCGAATTCCCGGCACGCCGATCGCGACATGAAGATGCTGACGGAGCGCGATCTGCAGTCCATGCTCGACAAGCTCGATGAAATGGCGAAGAACGGCGAGCGCGATCGCGCCCAGCGCATGCTCGACCAGCTCAAGGATTTCCTCGACAATCTGCAAACCGCGGAAGGCGAAGAGGAGAATGCCGAGGATCAGCAGCTCAGCCAGGAAGAGCAGGCGCTCGACGAGATGAGCGAGCTTCTGCGCAAGGAGCTTGAGCTCAGGGACGATACGCAATCCGCCGATCGGCAGCGCCAACCCGGCAAGCAGCCGGGTCAGCGGCAAGGCCAGCAGAAGCAGGGCCAAGGCCAGCACGGCCCGCAGGGCCAACATGGCCAACAAGATCAGCAAGGCCAGGATGGGCAGGATCAGGCGCAGCAAGGGCAAGGCTCCGGGCAAGGCGACGAGGGGCTCGGCGGCCTTTCGGAGCGCCAGCAGCGGCTTCGCCAGCGCCTTCAGGAACTTGGGCGAAAGCTCGGAAAGATGGGCTCAGACGAGGCAACGAAGAACCTCGGCGATGCCGGCCGAGAGATGCAGGATGCCGAGGGAGCGCTGGGCGAAGGGGATGCGGCAGGCGCCACGGGATCCGAGGGACGGGCCATCGATGCGATGCGCAAAGGCATGAACGCGCTCAACGATCAGCTTGCTCAGCAGCAACAGCAGCAAGGCGGCCAGCAAGGCCTCGATGGGCGGGGCCGCGGGCGTTCGCGAATGGCGCGCAGCGGCGTCGATCCGCTCGGCCGCGGGGTCGATCGCGACGAGGATGAATATGGCGCTGAGGATTACGACAACGGCTCTGCCTACGGGAAGCGCAACGGCCTCGAAGGCAATGTCGCGGAAAGGGCGCGCGAGATCCTGCAGGAGCTGCGCCGTCGCCTTGGCGAAACCTCACGCACGCAGGACGAGCTCGATTACATCGAGCGGCTTTTGAAGGCGCCATAGTTGCTTCGGGTGGCTCGCGCACCCGCTCCCAGATGGCATTATCGCCTTATGTAATCGGTTCTGGACAGCGCGGCATCGGTCCTGGCTCTTGCCGAGTTTCGGTCGGCGTGTCAGTCGAGTTATCCACTTGAGATTGCCGTCGAGGCGAATGGGGTGGAGTGATGGTGATGCTTACATCAGCGATTGATTGCGGATTATGATTTGCATCAACGAGAGCGTATTTGAACGAATCCGGTCCAACGTAAGTGCCGATTAGCATATAATAAACGACACGATAAATAATAGATTCACCTAAACATGTACCCTTGTCATAGGGATGGGTATTAATAGTGGAATCTTCATTATACGGGACAATTTTTGTGACAGATTTTTCATCTCTAAAACAAATTAGTCCGTGAAGCGGTGGTTTAAATATATCGTAGAACGTCGGAGCGTTCACGTGGCATTGGGCGTCCGTGTAGGCACGTCCGAGAATCTTGATATCATCCTGGGCAGGGGAAATCGTGTGTATCACTATCTTTCGCGGATGGCCGCCAAAGAACTGTATTTCTGAGTTTCCCGTGCGAAAGGGCACAGATTCGGCGGCCGGTGATTGCGAATGCGTCATGGTCAGGAACGAACAAAAAATAGCTGATCTGAGACCACATCGCTTGGCGGCGTTTGCGCGCATTCTTACCTCGATCAACTTTAAAATGCAGGGCGATTCGCTGCTACAGGCGCCAATTAGCCACCTGCCTAGCATCGCTGCCCTTCGATCGATAGAGGTGCAACAGAACGGCGTCTACTCTAGAAGCGGGACGCCGAAGAGAGTGCGCAGCGGCACTTCGATCGCACCCGAGGTGTTCTAATTCACGAGCCACGCCATGCGAGTGAATACCCATTGCAGGAAGAACTGCGCAGCGAGCGCCGCAACGACGAGGTAGAACCCCTTGATGCGCAGCGAAGGCAGGCCGAACAGGGTGCCGGCAATGGCCGAGAAAAAGCCGGAGGCGAGAATCCAGACCTATGTTCACCTCCGGGAAGCCGGTGGTGAGCTTGTAGCAG